>JAIBBV010000029.1 GCA_019694465.1 Oligoflexia bacterium | reverse complement strand
AGCGCCCACGGGAAGTAGGCAACTCCAGCTTCCGCAATACGGCGAATTGGGGCACCCCACACGGCTCTAACGATCTGCAGAATCACAGCAATAACAACGCTGCCGACCGAGAGTCCCATGAAAAACACAGCATTGGTAAAGTAAGCTGCCCAAAAATGACCTGGGTCATCAGCGAATAGGCCAAGTGTGAAAGTTGCGATACCGACGATCACACACAACCACATCATCTTGCTTAGTGCCGCACCAGGCTTGACCGGCTCGGCGTCAAGGACTTCTTCTAGGTTTATTTGACACAGCTCGCCATGCATACGCGCCTACTTTCCGTTCTGAAACTTACGAATATAGTTCACAATATCCCAATGCTCTTGCGGCGAGAGCTTGTAGCCGTAGCCCGGCATAAGCGCCATACCGCCAAAGTGGATAGTGCCATAGAAAAATCCATCGCTGCGATCCTTATACAGCTGAGCTGTTAGATCAGGTCCTGGCATAAACCTTGCGACTGCACCAACTGCTGTCTGCTTGCCCCCGGCGAACTGCCCATGACATGGGCTGCAGTTAACCGCAAATAGGCGCTCCCCATTGGCGGTCGATAGCGCATCACCCTTACTTGGATTTTCAAGTTTAGCAGCTTCGTCTTTTGACTCGACCCGCCGTTCAAGTGAGCCCATGGGGACACTGTCTTTGGCTTTCGGCCGCATGATGTCGCCGGTAATCGGTTGGTTGTGGTACATGTCTGTATTGAAAGGCAACGCTTTAGCCTGTTCAACGCAAACGGCGCAGCTAACCAGCAAGGCCGCCACGCTGCAATGCTTTAATTTTTCAACAAACAGACTCATAGTTTTCCTAAAGCCCCTCATCGACACTAACTTCCTCGGCGCCGGCCTCAGAAAGTGCTGCCTTGACTCGATCTACCTGCTGTGGCTCACAACCGACTACCACTCCAAAGCGATCGTCTGAGAAACGCGGGTCGTAGCCAGGCTTACGAAAAATATCCGGGATACGACAGAAGTGGAGCAATCCTAGCAAGGTGAAAATACCACCTAGCAAAATTGTACACTCGTAGCCAATCACAACGAACCCTGGCACTGACACGACATCCTTGGCGCTAACACGCATTGGGTAGTCGAGAGAGCACAAAATCGCCAAGGCAAAACCAAATACCAAGCCAGTAACAGCCCCAGTTCCAGTTACGAACCGAACAGGGCTTTTGCCAGGCACTGTCAACTCCTCGATTTCATGGTTTGGAACTGGTGAATAGACCTTGTACTCAAGGTTCTCAGCTTGCACACGCTTAACCGCCTTGGTGGTATCATCGATGTACTTGAAGACGCCTGTAACGGCTTTCGAGCCACGCATACTTAGTGACCTCCATGACCGGCTTGCCTGGCTGGTACTGGGAGAATTTCCTTAATCTCCGTAATCGCTACAGCCGGGAAGAACTTAATAAACAGTGTCATATACATGCCAAACCAACCGAACGCGCCGATGGTTATGCCCACGTCAATCCAAGAGAAGTTGTAAGCACCCCAAGCACTAGGTATGTAGTCGCGGGCAAGAGACTGCAGGATGATGTTAAAGCGCTCGAGCCACATGCCTACGTTGATAATTAGAGACAGCACGAACAACACGCCGATATTCGTGCGCATCGACTTAATCCATAGAATCTGTGGGGCCACGCAGTTACAGAAAACCATGCCCCAGAACGCCACCTTCATCTCACCAAATGGTCTGAACCAGAACTGATAACGCTCGAAGGTGTTGTTGCTGTACCACGCCATATAGAACTCGGTAGCATAGGCGTAAGAAACAATGCCGCTAGTAGCAAGGATAAGCTTACTCATAGCATCGAAGTTGTCAGCTGTAATGAGTCGCTCGAGTCCAAATGCCTTACGCAGTGGGATTGCAAGCGTGATAACCATGGCCACGCCAGAGAAGATCGCGCCAGCTACGAAGTAAGGCGGGAAAATTGTGGCATGCCAACCAGGCACAATGCTCATCGCGAAATCCCAGGAAACCACGCTATGCACTGAAACCACTAGTGGCGTAGCGAACGCTGCGAAGAATAAATACGCAGCAGTGTAGTGCTTCCAGTTCCTGTTACTACCAGTCCAACCAAGCGAAGTAAGAGTGTAAAGCACCTTGCGGAAAGTTGTTTTGGCACGATCACGTGCTGCCGCTATATCCGGAATTAATCCCACGATAAAAAATGTTGCCGAAATTGTAAGGTATGTTGATACAGCAAACACATCCCACAACAGTGGCGAGCGAAAGTTCGGCCAAAGGGTTCTCTGATTCGGATACGGCATGAGCCAGTAAAAGAACCATGGACGCCCTAAGTGAATTAGCGGGAAAAGACCAGCTGTCAAAACGGCGAAGACTGTCATCGCTTCCGCTAGGCGATAGATCGACATACGGAAGTGTGCGCGGAAAAGATACAACACCGCTGAAATCAATGTACCCGAGTGTGCGATACCAACCCAGAACACGAAGTTCGTGATGTAGGCGCCCCACATGATTGGATGCGACTTACCAGCGTCACCCATGCCGTTCATAATCTGGTGCGTCCATGATGCAGCACCGATACCGACACAGGCGAGGCAAGCGCAAAGCAGCACATACCAGCCAGCGCCGGGCGGTTCAAGCATCCGCAGCACCGTATCATTAACTTCTTTGTACGTAACTTCGTTTGACGAATCGTGGCTATTCATATGCTACGCCAATATCACTCTCACAACTTATGCTTCACTCGCTCCAGGTAACTCACAGCTGGCTGAGTGTTGATGTGGTGGTCCAAAATTTTGTACGCGCGATGACTCTCGGCCCAGCGACTAACTTTGCTTTCAGGATCTTTCATATTCCCGAAAACTAGCGCCTGGGTCGGGCAGCCCTGCACGCATGCTGGCTGAACTTCACCATCTCGTACTATGCGCCCCTCATCCTTAGCGTGATCCTTGGCCTCGTTGATGCGCTGCAAGCAGAATGTGCACTTTTCCATCACGCCCATAGAGCGCTTGGTCACATCCGGGTTGAACTGCCAACTTACTGGCTCCGGCACATCAACCTCAAAGAAGTTAAAGCGTCGTACCTTATAGGTACAGTTGTTGCTGCAGTAACGTGTACCTACGCAGCGGTTATACGCCATCGCATTGAGACCTTCTTCATTGTGATAGGTCGCAAACACAGGGCATACGGGCTCACATGGAGCATTGTGGCAATGCTGGCACATCATGGGCTGGAAACTAACTTGCAGCTCTTCTGCCGGCCCCTCAAAGTAGCGATCAATACGTAGCCATGACATCTCGCGACCCTGGCTGCATATCTCTTTACCGACTACAGCGATATTATTTTCTGCGTAGCAGGCCACAACACATGCACCGCAACCAGTGCAGGCGGAGAGATCTACAGCCAAGCCCCACTCATAAATTGGGTGCTCACGCTGCACGTACATTTGTTTTGGCTCATGGTGACCCGCATGACCTGCACCGTGCTCCTCACCGTGCGCAGCACCAGCTTGGACAAAAGCCGTACGTGCAATCTCGCGACCATGTTGAGAATCACTTCCCTGTGTTTTTACTAAGCTGCTACGCCCACGGCCACGAACGACATCGACTGCTGCTCCAACGTAGGCAATAGCCTCAGCATTTGCGGACAAATTTAGCATAGCGCTGGCATTGCCATAACCAACAGTCTTAGCAAAACGCCCATAGGCCTGATGACCTTGACCCAGCGGCACTGCCACCACGTCACGATGTACGTAATCTGAAATATGAACCGCCAGGCTCAACTCACCGTTCTTGTTGCGAACTTGAACGACATCCCCTTCCGCTATCCCACGTTGAGCGGCTGTGGCAGGATGCATTTCCGCCCAGGCATCCCAGACGTAAGAAGTAATCGGATCTGGTAGCTCCTGTAACCAAGGGCGATTTGCTGCACGACCATCAAAAGTCTTTACCGATGCATAAGGGTATAGCACTAAATCTTGATCGCCAAATCCAGAACCAACCTTTGCCATTGCCTTTACTGGCTTGTAGGCATCTGTGCTGGTGCTAAGTTTGCTAGAATCTCCCTCTTCAGCAACGAAGTAACCTCCGCGCTCAACACTCTCCAACCAGAACCGTTGGAAATCAGCCGAAGACCCACTGGCAGCATGAACTTTCTTCCAGCTTGCCTTTAGGTAACCCAAGAAATCCTCAGCACCACCAGCCACAGAAGATTGACCAGCCATGGCGGCCAACTTGATTAGCATGTCGCCGAAGGCCCGCGTATCGAATACGGGTGTCATAACCGGCTGTACTAAGCCATGTACGCCAGCATACGGTCTCGAATCACCCCAGCTCTCTAGTGAATGATGAGAAGGCAAGATTATGTCTGCCAACATGGCGGACTCATCAAGCGAACTAGAGAAGCTTACAATTAGCCCTGGCTTACCCTTTGGATCTCCGGCGCGCACCTGAGCTAGTGCGTATTGGAAACCAAGCTCAGCAGGCAGATTGAACTGTGGATTGGCTCCGTGCATCATCACCAACCCAACTTCGCCCTTCTTCATCGAAGCGATCGCTGTACTGAAGCGTGCTAATGAAGTTTGTGGCTTTCGCATGCTACCAACAAGAACAGTCTTACCAACGTTCCCGAGAATCAAGTTGAGAGTTGCTGTAGCAACTTGCAATGACATGGGGTTGGCCGTCGCTGCTGCTGTACCACCAGCAAGCACAAGCGAAGCATCGGCAGACTTAAGCTCATGACCAGCGCGCAATATCTTATCAGCCGAAATTCCTGACTCTTCGGCCGCGGCATCGATGCTAACATCACGCAGCAATGACGAAAGTGACTGCCTGACTTCATCACGCAGCGAGTTTCCTCGCCCGGCCTCTAGCAAAAACTTGACAAGTGCCCATGCTACGCTGGCCTCAGAGCCTGGCTTAGCGTTAAGCCACAAGTCAGCGTTCGCGCCAGTCAGCGACAAACGTGGCTCGACATGAATAAACTTAGCTGGATTGCCGCTCTTTCGGCTCTTCGCCCAACCACGTGCATATTCGCATGGCGACACGAACGTCTCGAGGAAGTCAGCGCCAAAGTTAACGATTACTTGGGCCTTTTCAAAATCGTAGCGTGGGATGCCGTAAGATCCATACACCTGCTCAGAGGCCTTCGCCAAAGCGACGGGCTGCAATGCGTCAAAAGAGATCTTTTCGGCCCCAAAAGCCTTAGAGAAACTCTGAGCCAACTCATCCAGAGCGCCGGTCTCTTCACCAGTAATTAAAACTTTTTTATTATTTGCCTTAAGCGCTGCTGCAACTCGGGCATAAGCCTCATCCCATGAGATTGGCTTAAATTGTGGCTCTAGGTTTGAGCCACCTTCTCTAGCAAGCGGCTGACGCACACGATCTGGATCGTACAAAGCCTGAAGTGCCGCCTGCCCGAGCCCACACAGGCCACCGTGATTAACGGGATGCTCTGGGTTACCTTCAATTTTTACAGCACGCCCCTCACGAGTACGGACTTGAATACCGCAGCCAGCCGAGCATTCGCGGCAAGTACTACGATACCAGACTGACACTCCGGGAATTTGATCCTCTTCTCCGCGCACAAAGGGGAAAACTTTTTGTGCTTGATCACGCGCACATCCGGCCACTCCTGCCGCCGATGAGGCGCCAAGTATCTGAAGGAATTTTCTACGGGAAATCCCATTAGAAGCGGACTTTCCGATCGTAACCAACTCTGAATCTTTCTCGCTCATTGCACTAACCTCGAAGCTCTCTCAATCCTCTCTCCGGCGCTTCCCTTGCCTAGCGGTGGCAGGTGTAGCAATCAATACTTGTGCCGCGTTCACGGTGACAGTCGATACACCATCCCATCTTCATCGAGCTGACACGCTCAACTTGGGCCATATTCGGGACCACTCCGTGACATTCTTGGCAACCAACTCCAGCTTTTACGTGGCGCTTGTGGTTAAAGTTCACGTGTTGCGGCATCACATGCACTTTTACCCACGGGATTGGCTCACCCTTCTGCGCGTACTCCGCGATCTTGGCAATCTCAGCCTTATACTGGTCGTTTGAGCCAAGCACGAACTTGTGACAGCCCATACAAGCATCAACTTCTGGGATTGCAGCATAGGAGGACTTCGCCACCGACCAGTGACAATACTGGCACTCCATGCCGTTCTTCTGAACGTGAATAATATGATTGAACTTAATTGGCTGTTCTGGCTTAAAGCCCCGCGCACGCTGCTGCGGTCCAAAATATTTGTAGAAATCAATAATATTTAGATCCCATAACGCAGCCTGCCCCCCATTCCAAACACCCTGGTTCACAGGAAGATCCTTATAGGGTCCGCTGATAGCAGATGTTGAGAGTGGATTCTCATCGACTGCCGGCTGAGCGCTAGATGCCAGTGGGCTCATCCAGCTAACTAAGGCTGACAAAACAATGACAAAGCGAATGGAAAGAACTGAAAAACGAGAGTTACGCATTTTGGAATTGATGAAGCAAACTGACCCCAGCAAACTCAGCTAACACGGGAATATACCTAGAAGATTTCCCGAGTGGCCTCAGGCTAGTACATTAGCCGACATCTTCATACCCCAAAACAAACAAAAAACAAATCGATGAAGCCCACTGAAAAAGAGAGTAATGCGAAAAGAAATTTGTGAGGCATCCAGCTGGTGCTATATCTTGCTCTCCGCCGGTTCTGGACCGTGGACTGGCTCAAAGCGGTTTAAGCTAACATCATGCGAAATACTTAGAACGTCTTTTTATAACTTTTTCCTAAGCTAATTTAAATGACTGCACTACTTATCAACAGAAAGAACTACTTCGCGGGAGCTTGGCAGACCTCAGATTCTGGGCGTACTTTTGGCGTCCTAAATCCAGCCACAGGAGGCCTTATAGGGGAAGTTCCTGATTGCTCAGAAGCTGAAACAAATCGTGCCATACGCTCAGCTCAGCTAGCCCTTCCTGCCTGGCGCGCCATGGCTGCGGACGAACGCTCACGCAAACTGAAGAAATTTAATCAGCTCATCATCGAGAACCGGAAGGAACTTTCACAGATTTTGACAACAGAGCAAGGCAAGCCATTGGCTGAGGCCGAGCGCGAAATTTTATATGCGGCAAGCTTTGTAGAGTGGTTCGCAGAGGAAGCGCGTCGCGTTTACGGGCGTACAGTTCCGGGTCCCACTCCGGAAAGACGAATTATAGTCACCAAGCAAGCGCTTGGAGTTTGCGCTGCTATCACTCCGTGGAATTTCCCCTGCGCTATGATCACCCGCAAGCTGGCCGCGGCTTTGGCTGCTGGGTGCACTATGATCGTGAAACCTGCGCCAGAAACTCCCTTCTCAGCCCTAGCGTTAGCAGAGCTAGCCTTACGAGCCGAAATTCCGCCTTCAGTGTTTCAGGTAATAACTGGCGATGCCGAAAAAATTGCAAGCGCTCTAATGTCATCCACAAGCGTGCGAAAGCTTAGTTTTACTGGCTCAACTGAAGTGGGGAAAATTCTAATCCGACAGTCTGCACAAACTGTTAAGCGCCTGACAGTCGAGCTGGGTGGAAATGCTCCATTTATTGTGTTTGAGGATGCTGATATTGGGAAAGCTGTAAAAGGCGCGATGTTTGCCAAATATCGCAACGCTGGGCAAACCTGCGTCTGCGTCAATCGCTTTATAGTACATGAGTCACGCGTTGAAGAATTTGCAGCTGGGCTTTGCTCTGCAAGTTCAGCCCTCAAGGTTGGGAACGGCTTGGACTCAGGTGTGGAGGTAGGTCCATTAATTAGCATTGAAGCCGCAGACAAGGTGCGCGCTTTGATCGAGGACGCGCTTAGCAATGGAGCGAAACGACTTTCAGGCGAGAATATCAGCGCTATTGGGCCCTGCTTCATTCACCCCACGATATTGAGTGGGGTAAATAAATCGATGCGTCTTTGGAACGAGGAGATCTTTGGCCCCCTATGCGCCATCAGCAGTTTCAAGACTGAAGAGCAGGCGCTTGAATTGGCAAACGACACTGAGTATGGACTAGCTTCATATTTCTACACTAAAGATCTTTCGCGCGCTTTTCGCGTTGCAGAGGCGCTGGAAAGTGGTTGCGTCGCGGTTAACGATACCGTGTTCGCCTTCCCTCAAGGCCCATTCGGCGGCATGAAACAATCAGGATATGGGAAGGAAGGTGGGCAGGAAGGTATTGAAGAGTATCTTACCACCAAGTACGTGATGATGGCTGTTTAGGGCCAGGATAATTTGGGGGCCGCGCTGTCAATCGATCTAAAGTGAGGTGTGACCAATTAGCAAAGAATTGCTTGGTGACAGACACTGCGAGCGCGTCGGCTCGCAATAACGATCACTCCGTCGTTGCGACGAGAGATGCGTTGCAGAGCGAGGAGGCATATCCCTACAAATTGCAAACCCTTGCCGCCACGATAACCACTCAATGCCATACCATAGCGGCCAGTCACACCACAGCTCATCGCCGCACAGGCGCCGGCGCTAGCCTGCCACACCAGGCCCGAGCACTGTATCAACCGATGTCGAACCTTTGGCCTCGGGGAAATCAAGCGTGTAGTGCAAGCCACGGCTTTCATGTCGCAACAAGGCGCAGCGCACCACTAGCTCAGCAACCAAACTTAAGTTTCTCAGCTCGATTAGATCGGAAGTGACGTGCACGTTCCAATAGTATTCATTAATTTCAGCAGTAATTAATTGGCAACGCCTTAAGGCCCGCTCAAGGCGCTTTGTGGTACGCACAATACCGACATAGTTCCACATGAAGCGTCTAATCTCATCCCAGTTTTGTGTAATCACTACGTTCTCGTCGCTACTTGTGGCCTTACCGGGATCCCATTCCTTAACATTCACACTTAAGGAGTCGCGATTAAGATTTTCTATTGCGTCTAAGGCTGCGCGGTACCCGAACACAACTCCCTCTAATAGCGAGTTCGACGCCAGGCGATTAGCACCGTGCAATCCGGTATGAGCGCACTCTCCAGCCACGTACAGGCCAGCTATGTCACTTCGTCCATGTTCGTCCGAGACGACGCCACCGCAGCAGTAATGCGCTGCTGGAACTACTGGTATTGGCCCAGCAGTAATATCGAATCCATAGCTAAGACACCGCTGATAGATAGTAGGAAAGTGTTCGCGGACAAACGCTGGATCACGCTGCGAGATATCCAGAAGTACGTGGTCCTCGCCGTGCAACTTCATCTCATGGTCAATCGCGCGCGCCACCACATCACGCGGAGCCAACTCGCGTAATTCATGGTATTTATGCATAAACTCTTCGCCATTAACTCGACGCAGCTTGGCCCCCTCACCGCGCATCGCCTCGGTAATAAGGAATGTCTTAGCCTGCGGGTGATAGAGGCAAGTTGGATGGAACTGAAAAAATTCCATGTTCGCCACCCGCGCTCCGGCCCGATAGCACATGGCAATACCATCGCCTGTCGCCACATCCGGATTCGAGGTGTAGAGGTAAACTTTGCCTGCGCCTCCAGTAGCTACCAATATCTTATCCGCCAAAACGGCCTCGATTTTCCCTGGCCCGAAATGAACATAAGCGCCCACGGCACGATTCGGATGGGAGTGCTCAATGTTTAATTTGTGGGTCGTGATTAGGTCAATCGCACTAGCATGCAGCATGAATTGAATGTTGGGCTGCCTACGCGCAGCTTTAAGCAAGGCGCGTTGAATTTCGGCCCCCGTCTGATCAGCGGCATGAAAAATGCGTCGACGCGAATGCCCACCTTCGCGGTGCAAGTGATAAGCCCCGCGCCCATCTTCCTTATCGAAATGCACACCTAGATTAATTAGCTCCTGCACACGATCGGGCCCTTCGCGCACGACAATCTCAACAATTGATTTATTGCAAAGTCCGGCACCAGCCGTAAGCGTGTCTTGGATATGTAAGTCAAAATTGTCGTCGGCAGCTGTTACAGCCGCGATACCACCTTGAGCCCAAGAAGTTGAAGATTCTTCGAGTCCCTTTTTGACCAGCACAGCAACTGAGCCATGCTTAGCAGCCTCTAGAGCAAAGCTTAAGCCAGCTATGCCACCACCCAGAACTAGAAAGTCGAATTTGTGCATAAACGATAATCGAATAAGAGCCCCATTTTGAGACCAAGCGCCCATGCTAAGCAAGCAAAAGCAGGAGTGCTTGGCAAAAACGGCCAATTAACGCACAGTAACAACATGCAAAATACAAAAGGTGGTTGGAAAGTCCTCTCCGAAAAGACTTACGAAAGCTTTAAGATCTTTAGCCTAGTACGCTCCACGCGTAGAAACCCCAGAACTGGAGCGGATATAGACTTCGTGCGAATTGATGGCCTCGATTGGGCTAATGTGATTGCCTTAACACCCGATGACAAGGTGGTACTCATAAAACAGTACCGACACGGCAGCGACGAGTTTACGCTTGAGCTTCCCGGTGGTTGCGTAGAAGTTGGGGAGAACCCGAGCGCTAGTGTTATGCGTGAGCTTGAAGAGGAAACTGGCTACACAGCTAGCAAGTTAGAGCCATTAGGCGTAATTCGGCCCAATCCAGCCCTACTATCTAACCGCTGTCACCTCTTTATTGCACGCGACGCTAAACTGCGCTCATCGCAAAAGTTAGACGCCGGCGAAGACATTGAAGTACTTCTTAAGCCACTCTCGGAAGCTTTAGACCTAGTGCGTAGCGGCAGCATCACGCACGCGCTGATGGTAGCCGCATTTGGACTAATGAGCCTCAAAATGTCGCGAGCAGATTAGCGCGCGCTAAGTTTAGAAAGGAATATCATCCTCATCGAAACTCACATCGCCGCCACCAGCTGCAACAGCATCAGCTGTTGGCAACTTAGGCATAGCAGGTGGTGGACCAGAGTCTTCGGATGTTACTGAATCGGAGAGTGAAGCTGATTTCCCAGTGCTTTCGCCTTTGCCACCACCTACAAATTGTACGGTTGAGGCGATAATTTCTGTGGTGTAGCGATCCTTGCCCTCTTTATCCTGCCACTTACGGGTCTGAATACGTCCTTCAATGAACGCTTGGCGGCCCTTTTTAAGAAAGTTAGCACAATTCTCAGCAGTTTTTCCGAATGTAATAATATTGTGCCACTCAGTATGGTCGACCCAGTTACCGCTTTGGTCCTTACGACGCTCGCCAGTAGCGAGACTAAAAGAGCACACAGCTGTCTGACTATTGGTGTAACGAAGCTCGGGGTCCTTTCCCAAGTTGCCTAGTAAAATAACTTTGTTAACTCCCATACATACTCCTGATCAAAACGGAACCAAAAATCATATTTGCCTACGCACGCCGTGCCGCGCATCCTGCATAGGACTCATCGAGAAAAGCTCTCGACCGTTGCGAGAGTATAGCAGGTCGAAGCGCAAAGTCACTGAATTTGAGACGGCATTTTCTGTGGATAATTGAAGGGTTGACTCCCCCTAACCTGTCGCCTGACTAGAGCCCAAATCTAGATAACCTCTTGTAGCAATTCGACTGCTTGCCCAGCCTTATTAGTATTCCTTCAACTTTATAACTTTAGCGGCTTAAATTTCCCTGGCTGCCCTTCCATTCGCGTATGCTTCGGCATGCGCACGAGAAAGTTCTATATATGCCTGCATGCGTTCTTCCGGTGTCATGCGTTGACATGACTGGATCATATGTTGGCGCGATTGTTCAGCAAGTTTTGATTTCGTGTCTTATATCTATCATAGCCCTTATGGGCTCTGGAATGGCTTCATTCGAGCACTTCGGCTGCGGATAGCTGGAAGTTTTGCAGTATTTGCCCTACGATTACGGGACCTTTAGGTCTGTGGCTAACACTATCAAGGGTTAGAAAACTTTAGATTATTTTATCGCGCTGCCATGAAGATTAGAGTGAGTGATATCCCAGCAGCTGGGCTCAAGATTAACGATAGCATACCACTTGAGTCGATTAATGAGAGGATGAGCAATGGCCGGGGCCAGGATATTAAATTTGTATCGGCTCCCAAAGTTGAGCTGCTAGCTGAAAAAACAGCCAGCGGTGCGCAGGTTTCAGGCCATGTGCGTTCGCGCGTGTCGCAGGAGTGCGCACGTTGCTGTGAGCGCATCGAGCGCGATTTGGATATCCCGATCGATTTACAGCTTGCAGCGCGAGCTGCCCCAGGGGAAGAACGCGAGGATGCTGAGTTTGTGAGCGACGATGAGAGCGCCGGAGACATCGGGGTAGTCTTCTTTGATGGAGACCATGTCGATCTCGAAGATGTGCTCAATGAATCGCTTATACTAGGACTCTCGCTGTACTGGTCCCCGACCTGCGACAATCAAGGACGCTGCACTCTATGCTTTAAACACCGTGACCAATTTGGAAAGAGCAGTGGAGCAAAGCCTGGCACTTCGCTCGGGGCGCTTCTAAAGAAAGTTGGAGTCAATTGAAGTAGGCATTCCTCTGTTGTGACTCACTCTTACACTGCGATTGCGATTTTATCCTCGATATTCTCAAGCATCGCTTGGATATTTCAAGGAATGGCGGTGCACGAGCTATCGCCTCTAGTGGTAGCAGCAGCGCAAGGCCTTCTGTCTGGGGCGATATTTTTTTCATTTAGCCGCCTTAGCGGCAGATCAGTAAGTCGGGCCCTGATTCAGCAGAATTTGAAAAGCTTATTAGCTTTAACTGTGCTGCGGCAGGTAATTGTAGGCACGCTCCTTAACTTTGCGCAGCTTTATAGCTCCAGCATAAAAATAATTTTCTTTACCAAGCTCGAACCGTACTTTGTCCTGTTCTGGGCATGGCTTTTAGCGGGCGAGCGCATCAGCCGTCAGCATTTTCTCTTGCTTATGATTCATGTGAGCGGTGCAGTTTTGCTTTCGACTGGTGCAGACCTTCACCTCGGACAAGCGCAATTTGGAGACCTGCTAGTAGTTGCTGGGCTTACTATTTCCTCATTTTCCTACATTCGCGCCAAAAAGCTCTCGCAAGATTTGGGAGCAGCAACGGTTAATGGAGTAACTGGATTTTTGGGTGGAACGATATTATTGCCCTTCGCAATAGCGACAGCTCCCAGCACAGCATGGTCGCTTAGCTCCCCAGGCTGGGGACATTTGCTCACCCTTGTCATCCTTTTTAATATTTTTGGGCTCACCATGTGGTACTACGCTCTCGGGCACCTAGACTCCTGGCTAGTCTCCGCCCTGCGCGCCGTCGGTCCACTAGCCGCCGCCCCCGTAGCCTGGTTTTTCTTTGGGCAGACGCTATCAACTATGCAAATATTTGGTGGCTTTCTAGTGCTAATCACTTCTGCAGCGCTGGCGAGGGGGAGGGCCACCTAACGCAATTTTAAACATTGCATGTAGCGATTTACGCATAGGCACTACTTCGTACCTAGAACCATGAAGTATTAGTGAAATTAAGTGGCCTCTTCTTCCCAGTCTTTCATCCACCCAAATCTCCCGAATTAGCGCCGCTACCGATGTACCTGGGTATTGACAATACTTACTACACTCGAAGAAACTTGCCTGATTATAACGCATGGTAAACTCTACGCAGTCCTCGCCTTCCACTCAATCTACAGACTGCTGGCGGTTTCAGTGGCCACCGCTATTCGAAGCAAGCCTACTTACTTTAGCAATAGTAAGCGTACTTCCTAGACTGAGTGAAAGTCTTTGGCTCGATGAATTTGCAGTAACGGCTGCAACAAGTGGGTCTCTTGTCGACGCCATAAACTTCAAATGGATGGGGCTTTTTATATCTCCGCCCTATTATGCTCTACAATGGCTCATAACGCAGGCTCTGGGGCAATCAGAGTTCGCATTACGCGCGCTAAGCTTTGTTTGCCTTGCACTCAGCTCCGCCCTTACTTTTCGCCTCGCTCGTGCGCTGAATTTTCCCAAGTCAGTCGCCTGGACAGCTGCGATTCTTCTAACCTGCATGCCCGTTGTTCGCGAACAGGCAGCGACCGCGCGCCCATACACGCTTTCACTAACGCTATGCATAATGACTATATTATCCACCAGCAAGGCAATCGGTGGCAGCCTCATCCTAATCCCTATATCAGCCTTGCTCTGTAGTACAATTGCCTATATCCATCCACTTCTTACCATCACTCCGCTAATTGTTCTGGCAACTTTTTTTCTCTGGAAACCTAAATTTAGGGCTACCATCGTTGCAATAGGACTAGTCATCACAATTGCTATCTCACCCCTTCTAGGCGATCTGGTGGCGTTATGGCACGCACGAAGGGAACTCTACTATGAGCAGCCCTTTGCATGGCGATACCTTTTAAGCGAAAGCTGGCCGTTAATCGCCTACTCGATTTGGCGTCGCCTTCTTCAATCACGCCGCTGGCCAGCAAAATATCAATTAAATGCCCTGATTAATGAAAATCAGCTAATCCTCCATGGATGGTGCGCGGCCCCTCCATTATTATTTTGCGCATTGGCATTTTATGGAAAATCAGACTTCACTTACTTCAGTCGTTATCTGATTTGCACAACGCCAGCATTTTGTATCCTCATATCGCAAATATTCTGCTCGCTCAGTTCAAAGGCACTGATGCGCGCGTGCCTAATCGCAGTCATGGGAATACTTTGCTTAGTTCGAGGCAGCTCTCCCCTCCTAAAGCGTGCCTTCGAGCAAGACTGGCGGGCGATTAGTGTAACCATTAAGTCGCGCAATCAACCTACCGAAGCAATTGCATTATACGGCTGCTGGCCGGAAACAAATAGTATCACTCGCCTTGCTGATGAAAAATTTAAATCATGGTTTTCATTGCCACTTCACTACTACGGAGTGCAACAACCCGTCGTGTTGTTGCCAGCGAAAATTGAGAACGTAGATCAAGTTAATTACGTTAGGTCTACTCTTGAGCGACTTGCGCTAAATCAAAACTTCCTCGCAATCCCCTGCTATGAAGAATATGATCTTAAACCACTACTTACAGCAAATGGCCTGGGGCTTTGGAATTCTGCAAAGCTTGGTGATTTTGGTATGATTCCGGTATACGAGCTCTATCGTGGCAATACTTCTGAAGGGAACTAGTGCTTGTATAAATCAAAGCGATTTGCCGATCTTTGGGAACTAGCAGCAGTTGTTCTGCTTGTGTGGACAGCATTTTTGATTAATGGTTCGACAATCCTTGTAATATCCCCAGACGGGGCGCACTACTTAGCTTACGCCCACTACCTAGCAACTAAACTTGTTGGGCACGCATTGCCACCATTTCATATAACGCCTCACCTCGCGTGGTCGGCACTAGAAGAGTATCGCCCATATCTCGATCAGTTAATGCAAACTTATTTCTCGACACCAGTAGCACCTGATGCCATTTACATTTACCCATTCCTTTATCCGCTTTTATTAGCGGTATTTTGTGTCTTAGGAATTTCTCTAAATTTTTTACCTCACCTACAAGTAGCACTCGGCACATTGGCACTTGCATGTACGATGTACCTCCTTCGAAGTAAGGTAAGGCCAATATTCGCGGGCTTAAGTTTCGCAATCCCGCTATTAATTGAATTGCACTTCGCGAATTACTTGCTTACAGAGTTTCTTGCAACATCCGTGCTAATTGTCCTGGCGGGGATGCTATGCTGGCCAAGGCAGCAAAAATGCCCCTGCCTCCATATCTTCATGGTAGGAACGCTTGCCGCTATCGCTATTCTCTTGCGCACCGCACTTTCTCCCTTTGCTCTAACTCCGTTAGCACTTGTATATTTTCACAGACGAAGATGTCCACCTACTAGATCCCTACCATTTGCTGTCCTATCTATTGCTCCGCTATTTCTGACAGCAACATGGAACTATCAACTAAATTCGCAATTTTCTACATCACCCACCCCACAATTCCCAATATTCGCGATGTCCCTACTAATTGGGCATACAGAGACAATCCCGGGGGACCCGGCCGATCTTGCACAATTTATAAAGCTAGCTAACCAGGTCAAGGCACCAACCGTTGGCAGCGAAAAGGACTTTGCCGAGAATATTCAAGACCACTACGCCCAGGACGATTGGGGGAATAACGGGTGGCGAATTTTTTCTATTATACGCCTAAAATGGGGGTGGTCTGTTCCTCAGATATACGGACACGCGGTATCTTACATGAAACGGGTGAGGTTTCTTGATTCCGTTAACTACTTCAAAATTGTTGGCTATGGCCTGCAGAGGGCATTCGGACTGGCTCACATAGTCATTTTGCTAATTCTTGGTATTAGTTTGCTAAAAATGCACAGGTATCCAGCTAATGAGACAATTGCCACCGGCAGTACTTTATTTGCCGCCGCGCATGTCCTCTATCTGACCAGTATCCCATTCGTCGGGTATGTGATCCCGCGCTACATCGAGGTGACTTTAGGAATTATATGTGCACTCGTAAGCATGTCTCTGATAGTACTAATTGCACCGACGCAAAGAGAGGAAAAATGAGCGACTCAATTGAACTCACAATTCTCATGCCATGCCTTAACGAAGCAGGCACGATACAACAGTGCGTCACAGAAGCACTATCAGCCTTAAATGCGATGGGAATTAAAGGCGAGGTATTGGTCGCAGACAACGGTAGTACAGATGGATCCCCTGAGCTAGCTAAGGCTTTAGGTGCCCGCGTAATTTTGGTAAATCAGCGCGGGTACGGTGCCGCGCTCATAGCTGGTATTCACGCCGCACATGGCCAATACACAATCATGGGCGACTGTGATTGCAGCTATGACTTTACAGAAGCCAAAAGGTTGCTCGAGCTTCTCAGGGCAGGAAATGATCTTGTAGTTGGCTGTCGCCTTCCTCAATATGGGGGCAAAATTGAGGAAGGCGCCATGCCTTTCCTCCATAGATATTTGGGGAACCCAGTACTTTCACTACTTGGGAGACTATTCTTCGCCGCACCAATTAATGATTTCCATTGTGGGCTGCGGGGGTTCGTTACAAGCAGAGCACGGCAATTGCAATTGAAAGCTACTGGCATGGAATTCGCCTCCGAGATGATAGTTAAGGCGGCGGTAGCAGGCCACCGCATTAGTGAAACTCCAATTACTTTGCGCAAGGATCGTCGTGGGCGTCCACCTCACTTGCGCACATGGCGTGATGGTTGGCGACATTTGCGCTTTCTTCTTCTAAACTCTCCACGTTGGCTATTTTTTTATCCTGGTGCCATTTTATTTTGTGTTGCACTGCTTGCATTTATTAGATTGGCGCTTGGGCCAGTATTCCTAGCAGGTATAGGCTTTGACACTAACTCACTACTCGTCGCTTCCTCGGGGCTAATTATAGGGACTCAACTCGTTTTTTTTGCACTAGTAGCAAAAGCCTACGGAGTGGTTTCAGGTCTATTGCCGGCGGATGATTTCACACTTCGTGCCCTTAGAGGTAATCCTTTTGAAGTGGGTATTGTTGGGGGTATAGCCATTACACTTCTTGGAGCACTTAGCTTCTTGCGCGCCATGTTTATGTGGGAGGATATAAACTTTGGAGTGTTATCGTATCCAACCTCATTAAGGATTACGATCCCGGCACTGACAATGTTAGTAATTGGATCTCAGACTATGTTTACAGGCTTCATAATAGCTCTATTAAAATTGCAATTCGACGAAACTCAAAGCTAACTCTAAGTTATATTTCGCCTGCATTCGAACAATGACGTGGCTCTCTGTAATAATTCCCACCTACAATGGAAGCCGCTATTTAGGCGCCGCGCTGGATAGCATTAAGCGTCAAGGCAGAAATGACATCGAAGTGATTATCGTAGACGATGGCTCGACAGACGATACGCTTTACATCGCTCATAGCTACACTGATCAAATTAACCTCAAGATCATTAGAAATGGTAGGGTAGGAAACTGGGTAAAGGGAACTAACCTAGGGCTAAGCATCGCAACGGGAGAGTTTGCTACCTTTCTTCACCAAGATGATATTTGGGCACCTGAAAGAATAAAATATATTGCTGCCGCCATACAGCGCCACAATGGCATTAATATCGTATTCCACCCCGTAGAGTATATTAACTATTTAAGCACTAAGGTTGGAACTTGGAATTGTCCTTTTAATCTCCCATCTGAGATACTTTCCCCTGATCAAACCATCCCAAAGCTATTCGTAAGTAACTTTATTTCCATCTCTGCGCCCTTCTTCAGAAGGAGTCTGGCTGTTGGACTCGGCGGCCTAGATGAAACAATGTGGTTCACAGCTGACTGGAAATTTTGGATAGAATTGTTCGCTACTGGGCCAGCGCTATTCATACCACGCCCTCTTTCATCATTTAGAATTCATCATGACTCACTTACTGTCACAGGGACAACGAGGCTCGAGTCCACCGCAAAGCAGCTGGCCCTAGTTCTTGATCAAATGGAGCCGAAATTACGGGTAATCAGGCCTGACTGTGACAGATACGTGCGGATGGCGCGTTTTGGAATGCATCTTAACGTAGCTCTTACGGCGGCATTCCACAAAAGTCTTCCATACTTCTTCATACACATTGCGAAAGCAATGACTTACCTACCAGTCAATGTGTATCGGTATTTCTACATCTCTCGGCTGCATGAACGAATATTAGCTAGACTTCGGACACTCCTAACAAGAGGCTCGCCGAGGCCACCGCGATTGGGAAAATCCAAATAAACAACAAAGCAGTACTAGTTGGATGTGACAATATTCTACCCCTCCTACATTCCAATGAGAAATGCCGAGTACATTGTCTTGGCTAGACAAAAGTAGGAAAGCTCCTAGCGCGAGATAGGCCAATAAGATAGGCCGATGTATGGTGGCGGATAGCGCGACTAATGGAATCGCTAAATATTGATCGGCCATTGCAACTGAAAAAGCAACGAGGCAAATTAAATAGCAGTAGTAGGCTTCCATGGGCGAAATTTCTCGGGTGGCACGTAGCGCCGGATAGAGGCCAACTCCCAGCATGCTTATGGTAAACACGAGAAATGATATTTGCTGCAGGTTTGCAACGCCCACGTGCGCCCATTGCAAGCAGAATTCTATCGCTAGTGCAGTAAGACCACTACCAGAACGACTACGATAGGCAAATACATTTTGCAGTACCCCCTTCATAGATGAAGGATCAATTAAAAATGGAAGAAGAGTAACGCCAAAAACGATATAAGGAACGAAAAGTACCGTTAACCTAAATTTGCGCGGTGCATTTTGAAGGCAAGCCCACAGCCAAAATGGGAAAAATATCAGAATGTGCTTAGTGGCCAGGGAGAAGCCAAGCAACACGGCTCCCAGCACGCAATCATGGTACCGTCCAGCACGCGACCGCGAAACAAGCACACATGAGAGAATCCCTATGGAGATTGGGATAGCGTCGAACTGGGAATGATATCCAGAAATAAGTAACGAAATTGGATTTAAGGCGAAAAATACCGATGCAGAAAGCCCTACTGTCCTGAACAGATAAAGTGCCATGCCACAATCAGCTAATGAAACTAGTGCGGCAACGAGAGCGTGGAGCGAGCTGATATTGTCGCTCCCTATAATCTGAAGAAATTTCCGAAGGATGCCAAGAACCACGAACCATACCGGACCATAGTTGTATCGATCAGTGAAACCGTATGGAGCTAAACCTTCTCCGAACAACTCAGACACTATCCAATATGAATCTAAATCCCAATTATTTCCTAAAGTGGACAACCACAAACGCAGCGCGAAACTTAGTGACAGAACTAGCCAAAGGTATACAGTTTTACCATCATAGTTTTTGTGCTCCGTAATCCTGCACAGTTTACTACACACTTTGCCCAACCACATAAACAACTATGAGCCTGTTTTGAACACAAAAATGGCGCTACGTTAAGCCTTGAACATTTGATATAACCTAGCGCAGTAAATAGCTTCCCGTTCGCATTCTCCCGTACATTCAAACAACCACAACTGTTACCCCCACATCACTCGCACTCACATGAATAGGCATGAGAAGCAGAGGGCCACTAAAAGCAAGACTAGAGCCATACTTTGCGGCACATAGCCACATGCTATAATTACAACCAGCTAAGTCTACAGGTTCTCTTTTAATCGAATGAAACCAACTATTTCCTGCAATTAACACTACTATATCATGTGGATTTGGGAATCAAAAATTGAGCTCTCAACTATCCAACACTACCGCTCGTACCGCCTACGAAAGACAGCTACATACGGACTAAATTTGAACGGCAATTCTTCAAACTCATCGGGTGACGCGTACGCCCACGTGCGAACTTGGGGGGTTGTTTGGTTCAACCAGGCAAATTCTCCAAAGGTGGCCCGTCCAGAAATCAAAATATAATCTGCATTAACTTGATAAATTACCTTCCTAACATTCTCGAAGCTCTCCGGCTTCCACCCAATCGATCTGAAATCACAGGCACAGCGAATATCACGGGATAGCGCAGCAGCACTGCAGCTAAACTGCAAGTGCTCAATGTTGAGCTCCGGGAGATCACTCGCTACTAGCACTACTTTTTTAGAGTGTGGCATGCAGACTTCGTTGATGAATTGTCGTGCCCACGCTTGCCCAGTATTAGCACCGCCCATCGAGTGCACTGGTATTATCTGTCGTAAGAATGTATGCGATCCAAAAGTTACTTGGCTTAAAATAGAGTGCTGCACAATAAGAGCAAGAAGAAGTACCACACGTATCCTGAACGCATCGGCTCTATACCATACAAATCCAAACAAATATGCCACATACGGCCCAAGAGCATTCAAGTAACGAAAATCCTCGTTGACTTGCCCCGCCGCTATTAACATCACCAGCACGAGTTCTAATATTGCACAACTCTGCAGGGTATAAGGCTGGAACAGATTCTGGAATTCTTTGCATGACACTCGTCCCAAAAATACTGCGCCGATTCTCAGCCCCACAAAAAGTAGAGGTAGACCAAACCCCCTAAATGCGGCCAAAGCCCATAGCGAGAGCTTTTCAATATAGGGCCTATGTTTGCCGTAATACTGCGCTACATCCCCCGACGCTGAACGCATAGCAGTCTCAAAAGCAACCTTGAAATTCAAATAATACCAAGCGAGGACTAGGCCCACAAAAATTCCGACAACGACTATTGCCCATTTAACTGGCCGCCGCGGCTTCCGCCGGTTCGTTGCCATGAGTATTGCCGGCGCAACCATATAGGCGGGTGTGCTAATCTTGACTGATAATCCAAATACAACAATCAGGATAAGCAAGTGCCAGTGCGTCCCCTCCGCCCGTGACATCGAAGTTGCCCAAATCAGCGCAGAGACAGAAAGAAGCTGCAGAGTTTCAACCATGTACTCGTGCGAAAGCGCAACTACCATCGGCATGCTTACTAATGCGAACCCTGCAATTAATGCGGCTTCCGCATTACCGGTATCACGACTTACCGCTAAATAGACCAACCAGCACGATAGAAGTAGAGCTAGAAGATTAACAACCAGGAGCGCATGTTCAATGCCACCAACATGGGAGGAAAGCGGCACAAAAAATTGACCTATCCAAGCCAAGCCCGGGGCTTTTGTCCGCATTCCAAGAAGGAGCTCCGTTAGCCACTCCCTCGCACCACCAATGGCCGCGAAGTGCAAGCGCAATGTTACTTCACCATACCAGGCCTGGTCCCAGATCCACTCACGTTGATCAAGAAGCATCCAAGATAGACCGGAAACAACTACCATAAGGGCCACGAGAAGCGCATGCCGACAACGTATCTTATTAGTCGCATCCACTCGTAATTATCCCCAAAGCCACACTAATTATCACAGACTTGCACTACACACAGTCTAGCATCGTAAGTTTGCAACAGTAGTCACCAATCACTTCAAATTCATCTGACTTTCATATATTGTAAAGCTAGGATGACATTATTCTCTAGAATTTACCAAGCAAGCCAATCATTTGCCCGTGAACTAATCGCAAGCGAAATCTCGAGGGTAAGCAAGTATTTTCAGTCAACTGTTCAAGTGTCCCCTCTGCCACACGACTCGGGCGAGCTTCTGAGTGCACTAGTTTGCCCTAAGAAAAGTACTTCCAATTCTATCGATGAACTTCACTCTCCTCCTGGAAGTGAGGCCACACTATTTTTGCTGAACGGAAATATTAATCATGACCTTGACATTCAGGCGACACTACAGTCACTTAAAACCAAGCTTGCAAGACCATCACGGATCGTTTTGGTAGGATTCAATCCCTACCTTCGCTGGTTATATCTCTTATTGAGCAGACTCGGCCTACGTACAGCAACAGATCCATCTACATTTGTGACACGTTCTGCGCTGAGAAACATATGCTCACTATCCGGATATCATCTCGTCCGCGAAAGACCTCTATGTGCGTTTCCACTTTGGATACCAGTCTTATCTCGGCTGATAAATAGAGCAATACAGATTGTTCCGGGGCTTCGCTGGGCTGGGCTAGCATATGTTGCATTATTGCGCCCAATCATTCGCAGCACAGATCAGCCATCAATTTCGATTATTGTCCCTGCCCGCAATGAGAAGGGAAATGTACAAGCGATTTTTGAACGAACCCCAGCCCTCGCCCCAGTAACAGAACTTATTATAGTTGAAGGGAATTCGAACGATGGAACATGGGAGGAGCTTCAATTACTATATCCCAATTATGCCTCCAAGTTCCCAATTAAGCTCCTTAAACAAACTGGCCGTGGCAAAAGCGATGCAGTGCGACTGGCTCTCAAGCACGCTCGAAACGAGCTAATGGTCATTTTAGATGCCGACCTATCAGTCCCGCCTGAGCTACTTTCGCGATTTTATGAAGCATATTGCAACGGCCTTGCAGACTTCATTAACGGAAACCGATTAGTCTACCCTATTGAAGGTCAGGCGATGCGATTTTTAAATAAGCTCGGGAACATCTTTTTTGCGAAGGCACTAGCATGGGTGCTTGATGCACCCATCGGCGACTCATTGTGTGGCACAAAGATGGTTTCAATGCGTGATATTCGCCGCTTTGAAGCCTGGCGATCAGAGTTTGGCGATTTTGACCCCTTTGGAGACTTCGAACTTCTGTTTCCTGCAGCTATACTTGGACTGGGAATTATAGATATCCCCATCCGGTACAGAGATCGGGTTTACGGAACTACTAACATAAGCCGTTTTCGCCATGGTCTAATGTTGTTTAGAATGACCCTGGTTGGCCTATTAAGAATAAAAGCATAGAGATCTAGAACCTCATTTGCATAGTACCTGGCTCATGGATAGTTGTATCTCCAAACAATCAAGGATCGCGATCACTGGCGCGAGTGGATTTCTAGGCCAGCATCTTGTCAAGGCCCTAACCAATGCAGGGTACACATCTTTGTTGTGCCCTACCCACGGTGATTACGATCTTTCTATGCCCAATGATGTTCGACGATTTTATTCAGAAATGAGGCCTCAGATAGTTATCCACTTAGCAGCGCTAGTTGGGGGAATCGGCGCCAACCAAAGTCATCCAGCAGAGTTTTTCTATTCCAATGCATCAATGGGGCTACACCTCATCGAACAGGGAAGGATAGCAGGATTAACTAAATTTGTGTGTGTGGGAACGGTTTGTGCGTACCCCAAATATGCCACAATACCATTTACCGAGACTGACCTATGGGCAGGCTACCCTGAAGAAACCAACGCGCCGTATGGATTGGCGAAAAAAATGGCCCTTGTGCAGTTGCAGGCATATCGTAAGCAATACGGGTTTAATGGCATTTACCTCTTGCCTGTTAATTTATACGGGCCGGGAGACAATTTTGACCCATCGTCTTCACATGTAATTCCAGCGCTAATTCTTAAATGTCAGCGGGCTATAAATGCGGGCGAGGAGTTTATTGAAGTTTGGGGAACAGGTAGTGCAAGTAGAGAGTTTTTATATGTCGAGGATGCTGCAAAAGGCCTCATGCTTGCCCTTGAAAGATACAATTCGGGAGAGCCAGTCAATCTTGGCTCAGGCCAAGAAATTAGCATTAGAGACCTTGCCCATAAAATTGCCGTATTGATGCAATTTAATGGAAAGATAAACTGGGATATATCAAAACCAGATGGGCAACCACGAAGGTGCTTAAACACTCAAATGGCCGAGCGTGAGTTTGGATTCAAAGCCTCTACTTCGTTCGACATCGGCCTGGCAAATACAATCGAATGGTTCCGCAAGAACTACGATCCTGGGTCTGGAGGGGTCAAATAAAGCGAATTGAGCTGCGAGTACAACCTCCCCCCCAGCACCTCTCCTCTCTTCCACTCCCTGAGTAATCGATACTTGGACTCTAGAAGGGTTGAAATTTGTGCGGGCCAGGCTGGCCAGCTCGTCTGGTTGGGCGGCAGAATTAGCAGGATTGCAGCGGGCGGGTGGGATTGTAAGTCCTGCTGTAGAACAGACTCCTGCCCCAAGAGCGCTGTCTCATTACTAAACCAAACAAAATGTGTGCGATTGGCAGTTTTGAGGAGATAGTTAAGCGCGCTTCCGTTCTGCAGGACTAAAAAGCTCCCGGCTGAGTTCCCCGAAAGTATGTTTGGCAATAAGTCTAGCGACTCTTGAACTATTTGAGTCTCAAGGCTCTGAGCCGGCTCAAAAGCATATGTTCTGTCCGGACCATGCCCAATCGGAACTGTACGCGCAGCAAAGTTCTGCGCCGAGTAAACCGCTATTGGCGCAAGATAAACAATCAGCGCCAAAACTGAGAGCCAACGAAAGCTCTCTCCACCACCATATCGCTGTCGCAACTGGCTTGGTACAAAGTATAGAAGCTGCGCGATTGCCGCCACCGTAAGAGGCATCGCCATAAAGAATCCATAGTGCTCAAAGCGAAACTGGAGCCCAAGTCGCAGCGCGAAACAAAGCGCAAAAACAGCCCACACGCACCACTCAAAACAGACACGACGCGCCAAGATTAACAGCCCAAGCGAAAGTAGCGGAACTCCACGCGCAACATCAAGCCACGGAAGCTCCTGCACAAAGTACAGCAAGGAAGCTCCCATTAAAGCAGCCACCCCAAAAACAGAGCTCTTCCTAAGCACGCCTCTTACAACACCCAAATCAGCTACAATCCCCACGCACGCAAGTGCAGACAGTAGTGCGCCTGACCGCAAAAAAGTTGAGACCTCGCCCGCCCCTCCATACGGACCTGCATCATAGGTAAGACGCTCCTTCACAAGCGCCATTCCACCACGCAGTACAGGGGTAAATGCTCCAAAAGTCGCCGCAAAAGACTCCTCCAGTGAGAAATCAAAGTGCATTAAAAAATACAGCAGCATTAGAGCTACTGGGACCAAAAACCCAAATAACAGAGCTTGAATGCGTCGTGGAGCTTGAGACCACCATAGACGCCCAGCCGCCATCAACAATAGCAACACCCCCGTTGCCGCTACCTCAACTTTCGTAAGCACAGCTAGCCCTAGCAATAGGCCCACAAAAAAAGCCCAGCTCTCAAAGGCGAGCCTGGCTCCGGCTATCACCACCACCGCCCCAGTCAAAAGAGCGGTCCCATGTGTTGCTTCGTGTGCATATGGGAATAGGAAGCTAAAATTCCCAACTGCTGTAAGATGCTGAAACACCCCCAGCACTAGAAAGCCTAGCACTCCCATAAATGCTGTCAGGCGATCAGTGCGATGGATGAGAAATTTATAAATAAGATTTGCCACTACCGCAGCGATAGAAAGATCAGCCAGCTCTATGATCCGAACCGACGGATAGCCCTGCAGATAAAAGAGTAGGGCGTTAAAATTCTGGGCTAGCGGCCCATAAATCCAAAATAGGTCGCGATACAGCGCCTGCCCCTTGCTCAAGAGCCAGGGCGTATAGACCTGGATTCCAAAATCATGCAGTACATCGCCTATGCGTTGCCAGGTCAAAATAGCAGCAATAATAAATAGCAGCCCTAAAAACAGCGGACCAATCCAGCTAGTCGCCAAGTCTGGAAAAGGTGCCCTCTGCCCGGCTCTTACAATTTTCTGTGCCTCAATTCCTTTTTCCATTCCGCGCTTAGCTTTCCAATCACGCTTTTAAGAATAGCCTGTAGCAACTATCAGTCCGCCTATTTAGCCTCGAAAGATTGCTTTCCATTAAAAGCAGACTTACCATGCCCAGCGTCATTTGCGCTATGACGATCGGCTACTGGTTTGCTACCTTTTTAGGGACGAGGTGAAGGAACTTAGAGCCCGCAACAAAAATGCCGTAGGCATCCTTAACGGGCTCGTATAGCGAGCGAAGCGAAGCAGTCCGCTTCATTTTGTTACGCACTCTTAAACAACCGAACACTTTAAATCTCCCCCATGACGAACGAAGAACTACGAACGCAAATTGCCGAACTCCTGTCAAAGCGCGAGCTGCGCCGACTCCGCGATATGCTCGTCGAGATCAGGCCAGCCGACATAGTCGAGCGCATCAGTGAGCTCTCCCCGGACGACATGGCGGTTGTCTTCCGGATATTACCTCGGCAAGTTGGCGCCGACGTCTTCGAGTATCTCGATGCAGACCAGCAAAAAACGCTGCTAAGTTCACTGGGTCATGAACGCGCCGCGGTTCTGCTAAACGAAATGGACCCCGATGATCGCACAGCACTACTTGAAGAGTTTCCGCCAGCAGCAGCGCGTCAGTTAGTACAACTACTTTCGCGCGAGGAACGCTCGATAGCCCTACGTCTCTTGGGCTACCCGGAGCACAGCGTTGGGCGCTTGATGACTCCAGACTACGTCGCGCTGCGCGAACAGTGGACAGTCGGTCAAGCATTAGAGCACGTGCGGGCTCAGGCACGCGAGTCAGCTGGTAATTTGCATATTCTTTACGTACTAGATCAAACCGGCAAACTAGTTGACGACATTAGAATTCGCGATTTGCTACTTAGTCCACTGAATGCACCCTTAGCGAACCTAATGAACCACTCGTTTGTTTGCCTAAACGCAACCGACGATCAAGAAGTCGCAGTTCACCACTTTAAGAAGTACGACCGCACTGCTTTGCCTGTAATAGATTCCCAGGGCCACATGCTGGGCCTCGTGACCGTAGACGACGTGTTGGACGTAGCAGAAGAAGAGGCAACGGAAGACATTCAAAAACTGGGCGGCGTTGAAGCTTTGGAAGATCCTTACATCAAGACTCCACTTCTGCATCTAGTCAAAAAGCGCGCCAGTTGGCTGGTGATTTTGTTCGTAGGAGAGATGCTAACCGCGTCGGCTATGGGCTTCTTCCAGAGCGAGATCGAGCAAGCTGTAGTGCTAGCGCTCTTCATTCCACTTATCATTTCTAGCGGGGGCAACTCAGGCTCCCAGGCAGCTACTCTTATCATTCGATCACTTGCTATAGGCGAAGTTACCCTTCAGGACTGGTTCAGAGTATTTAAGCGGGAACTGGCAGCAGGCCTGTGTTTGGGACTAGTGCTAGGGTTCATTGGCTTTCTGCGTATAGCAGTGTGGTCCACTGTTGGAAATGCCTATGGGCCACACTGGTTCCTAATTGGGCTGTCTGTCTCTTTCTCGCTAGTCGCTGTGGTACTTTGGGGGGTGCTTTCTGGCGCAATGTTACCTTTCCTACTAAAGCGCCTCGGACTTGATCCTGCCACCTCTTCAGCGCCATTTGTAGCGACATTGGTTGATGTAACAGGTCTTGTCATATACTTTACAATTGCCGCCAAGCTTCTGGGCGGTATTTTACTCTAAACGTGCTGGGCTAGTGAAATATTAAGGCACTCTTTCATTACGGCAATATGGCGAAAAGCAATTACCAAAGTGAACACAGCAGTAAGGGCAACGCCAAATCAGTAAATGCCGTAAAATTTTTTGTTGCTGGCGCAGTATTTCTTACTTTGGCCTCCGGTGGATTGGCCTATTTTTATTCCAACCTTGGACCTATTTTCTCCTATTTGATCGGGATTAACATTGCGCTGTTACTATTATGTGGCTTTGACAAATCAATCGCGGGTGGACAAAGCACACGCGTCCCAGAATTGGTTTTCTATGCTTTTGCGATACTAGGTGGCTCCGTGGGGCTACTGCTTGGCATGCACCTATTTAGGCACAAGACCAAGAAGGGTGCGTTTCAAATTGTGCTTGTTGCTATTATTTTTGTACAAGCAATTGCTATACGCCTGATTCAGCGCAAATTTGGTCTTTTCTAGGTGCAACGCAACTGCGTAAAACAATCAAAACGCGAATTCAGGCTTAATTGTCTTCAGCCGCTCTACTGGGAGCCTATTAATAAACAGCAACATGACGAACACTGTGCAGTCAGCGCTAAGACGCCGCCAGCACAACTTTGCGCACTTGCGCCTCCAACTCCGGAGAGTCCCAGCCCATGCGAGCCTTGATACCAGAAAAGAAATTCAGGCGCTGACTTGTCATAGTCTCATAGACATCCATAACTCCCCTGACGCCGCGCTTAGCAGCCAGCGCATGAAAATACATCGAGGCACGCGCATAGTCATTGGCGCTACCCTGAAAGTTGAATCTGTCAGGACTTTGCTGCAATGACTGCAAGGCTAGTGATTTGTAAAATCGTTTAACGCTACCCTTCTGAATAACCGTTGAGAAATCTGAGCCGTAGGCTTCAAACCAGGAGGCAAAGCCTTCAGCACGCATACGATCGTCAGCCATTTGCGGACCAAGGATTTGAGCCTCAATGGCATGCCCCATTTCATGAATCAATATATGCGCGAGCTGTGAGTCCGCTACCTGATGACTAACTTGTGAGCTATTCCCCCCACACCCCGCTACAACACGCTGAGCAACTACGTAAAGGTTAGCTGGTGGTGTCATCCAAGCTGGATGACAGTTGTTCACTAAATAGGTTGGAATTTGTGTCTCTGGAACCTCTTCGTCCATGAAGACAACTTTCCAGTCTAAATTCAAACTTTGAATTGGAGCTGGAAAACCGCCCGTCTTGAGTGCTCTACTTACAGCCAAAGCCGCATCCTGCATCGCGCGCAATGGAACTTTACCAAAAAGAAGCTCTACTTTTCTTGGCCAACGCAACTCGATCCGGCCCAGCGGCGAAGACATATCTTCACGCCGAATGTTCCCCTTGAGTTTAATATCTTCCGGCGCGGCTAGCACATTAGATCCCTCACCTAGCTTCGGCGCGGGCGTGGCTTGAACGGCACTGTCCTCCCAAATCTTTCGCGGCTGCGAATTTTTAGCGGATCGCTTTTCTCCGATGCAATGCGCCTGCGCTTGATAAGCTTGAGGTACGGAACCGCGTCCAGTTACCTGTTTTAAGGCCCCAGCAGCATCAGTATACAGGCATAGGTCACGATCTTCAGCCAACAGCACTTGGCCCCGAGCTAACCCGAACAGTAACGCTAATCCTAAGAAGCGCTTGGCGTGCATTAGGCCTGCGCGCTAATCGGCCGCGCCTTAATGCGCCTTTTGCCCTTGCCTTGCACTCGAACTACTCGCGGCTTTCCAGTCAGCACCATCTCTAGCACTTCACTAATATGCTTAACTGGTATGAACTTAATCTTTTCGCGCTGCTCCTTGGGAACTTCCTCTACGTCCTTAATGTTCTCAAACGGGATGATTACATTCTTGATTCCATAGCGTAGAGCAGCCAATGCCTTCTCCTTGAGGCCACCAACTGGCAACACAGCGCCACGCAAAGTTATCTCACCAGTCATTGCGTAATCACGTGAAACCTTGCGCCCAGAAAGAGCCGAAACTAAGGCGGCCGCTATCGTAATACCAGCAGACGGACCATCCTTAGGAGTAGCACCCCCTGGCACATGAATATGCATGTCGTTCTTCTGGTGGAAGTCAGCATCCAACCCAAGGCTAGCCGCGTTTGCGCGCGCAAAGAACACTGCCGCCTGAGCCGATTCCTGCATGATGTTCCCAAGCTGTCCTGTAAGCGCCAATTGACCGGTGCCCTTAGCCACCGATACTTCTACTGGCATCATCTCGCCGCCATGCACAGTCCAGGCTAGACCGCGTGCGAGTCCAACTGCATCCTGCTCCTCATCCTGCTCCGGATCGAACTTCGTGCTTCCCAAAAGATCTTGTACGGTCTTTGGAGACACTCGTCGAACCAGCTGCTTAGACTCGGCGAACTTACGCGCAATCTTCCTGCATAGCGAACCTATTTCTCGCTCTAAATTACGCACACCCGCCTCACGCGTGTAGCGCTCTATGAGGAAGAGCAAGGCACTGTTATCAAAATCAATTTTCTTACCGAACAGGCCATTCTCCTTGAGCTGCCGCGGGATTAAGTAGCGTTTGCAAATATTGAGCTTTTCCTCGGTTGTGTAACCAGAAATGAATATTACTTCCAGTCGGTCGAGCAGAGCGTCTGGAATTGTGTCGAGAGTATTAGCAGTCGCGACAAACAACACATTAGAAAGATCGAAACTGACCCCCAAATAGTGGTCTTGAAATTCCGTATTCTGCTGAGGATCGAGCACCTCTAACAAGGCACTCGCCGGATCGCCACGGAAGTCTGCGCCAATCTTATCAAGCTCATCCAGCACAAAGACTGGATTATTAGTGCTGGCCTGCCGCAAGCACTGGACAATCCGCCCTGGTAGCGCGCCTACATAAGTCCTGCGATGTCCGCGAATTTCTGCCTCATCACGCATACCACCCAGTGACATGCGCACAAAGCTTCGCCCCAAAGCGCGCGCGATCGACTTACCAAGCGAAGTCTTACCAACACCCGGCGGACCAACAAAGCACAAGATAGGCCCCTTTGAATCAGGCTTCAATTTTCTAACGCTAAGATACTCAACTATGCGCTCCTTGGCCTTTTCAAGGCCAAAGTGATCTTCATCCAGCACTGTTTGTGCGCGCTTTAAATCAAGTTTATCTTTTGAAGCTTTGGCCCACGGCAGCTCTGCCATCCATTCCAGGTAGGTACGCAAAAGCGAGTACTCGCTAGCCTCACTTGGCATCCTTTCCAGGCGCTTAAACTGACGGTCGGCTTCAGTCTGTGCAGCTGGCGGCAACTTTGCGCTGAGCAAGCTCTTCTTCAGCAGCGCCAACTCATCGCTACTACCTTCGCTGTCGCCTAACTCGCGCTGAATCTGCTTCATCTGCTCACGCAGATAGTATTCGCGCTGACCCTTAGTAAGCTCGTGTGAAGCCTTGTCTTTGATTTTTTCAGAAATGAAAAACTGATTGAGATTATCTGTTAAAAGCTTATCTGTGAGTCTCAATCTTCTTAGAGGGTCGAGCTCTTCTAGGAATGGTTGGGCCGAGGCCGGGTCAAGCTTGTAATGAGCTAAAATAACATCCGTTAGAATAGCTGGGTCAGTAATCTCTTCGGTTACTAGCAGCATCTCTTCTGGTAAATGCTCATTCTCAACCAGTACCTGCAGATTCGCTCGAATGCGATTTACTATCACCTCATCTTCTGCCGACAAGTTGATTGGCTGACGTAGGAGTAGTGATTCAATCTTAGCATTTAAGAACTTACCGTTCTCTGTATAACGCAAGGCGCGCGCACGTATGATTCCCTGTAGCAGTACTTTATAGCGCCCGTCGGTCAACTTAAGGGTGCGCACAATATTCGCAACAACACCGATACGGTGTAGGTCTGTGGCAGCCGGGTCTTCACTCTCCTGGCTTTTCTGCGCAACCATAAAGATTAGCTTGTCTTTAGCAGTTGCCCACTCTACAGCTTCTATGCTCGAGGGACGCGCGACATACAACGACATCATTACTGAGGGGAAAGCCACAATGTCTTTGGCTGGCAACACTGGCAAGACCTCAGGAAGGTCTACCTGGGCCTCAAGCAACTCACTCACGTCTTCAACGACTCGTTTGGCAGAACGCCGCGCTTTGCTCTTCTTTTTGCCCATAGCACTCCTTTGTTAACGCAGTACTGGCACTGGGCCCTTCTGCATGTCGTCACTCACTACCGATGATACCGCTTGATTGCCTCGATAGATAAATGAATTTTGTTCCTGGGGCTGCAGCTCTTGTAACATACCGCCCTTAAGTTGGATAACCCGGAATTGTCTCTCAAACTCACCATCGTCACGCAGAGAAATTCTACCAGTTAGCCCTTCATAGGCGTCGAACTGCCCAGCAGCAACAGTCCAGGACACTTGGTCTATCTGCTGACGACGCGTAATCTCTTGAACCAACGTCAATGCATCAAAGCCTTGCGCAGCAAGAAAGTCAGGGGTCTGGTTGTACTTGGCGCGATACGCAGCCACAAACTGCGCGACTTGCGGCCTTGCACTTTGCACAAAGAAGGGACTAACGAAGATTGCGCCGTCTAAGACTGTGCTTGAATTTGCAAGCTGCGCAGCATTGTCCCAGTTTGCTACCCCCAGCGGGTGCACACTCTGCCTGAAGCTGGCCGAAAAATTCCCAAAAAAGCGGGCTGCCGTGGTTAGGCTATCCGGAAATATGACTCCATCCGCGCCGGCGGCCTCAACTGCCTGCGCCATCGTGAGGAATGTGTCAGTAGAATTTCTAGGATAACGGCCCTCATAAACGAGCTCTATATTGCGCGCATGCAGCTGCTGCCTAAATGCATCCGCAAATTCAATTCCACCCGAATCATCGGGGAAAATAAGGGCAAAGCGCTTCAATCCTGCAATATTCTGACTAGCCTCTAGTAGCGAGTAAACTTGACTCTCAACTGTTGCGCCTAGGCGGTATGAGCCGTCTCCTGTTGGGAAATTACTATTCTTCGACAACGATAGCATTGGCACCGCCGTCTGACGTGACACTGATTGCACTGCTAGTGCATGCTCTGCTATTAGCGGGCCAACTAATAACTTGGCGCCTTCAGAGCTAACTAGCTCGCGCGCCGCATCACTTGCACGATGAACCTCAATGCCTGTATCGCGGAAGCTAGCACGAATAAGTGGAGGAGCAGATGAACCAGCGCTGGCCGATAAAGCAGCACGTTGTCCCTCTAGCGCCATTTCCATACCGTTCTTTGTCGCCTGTCCTAAGGCACTGTATTTTCCAGAAAGCGGCAACAGGACACCTACAACAACAGAAGTGGAAACAGGCGGAGCGGCGTTCATCACCATACTGGATGGCTCACCCCAGATATCAATATCACGTCCATCAGTGACCTGGCCTCCAGCTGCTCTTCTTGCTCGTTCCTCTCCAATCAAACTACGAACAGAGACATCCGCGGACCAAAGTGAGGTGAAGTTATCCAAATTCTCCTCGGAGACTGAACGTAGCAATACTCTCATCCCGCGTTCAGCGGAGCTTCTAACGCTAACTATCCCACTGACTCCAGCAGCAGCACGAGAAAACCAGGCGATACTCTGCTCAGCATCGCGATTACGACAGTAGGCATACCCAAACACTAGCGCGAAAAGGGGCGAAACCTCATCAACAGTCTTATTCGTACTCCTAAAATACGCACTCAGCGTATTCAACGACTTAACGGGCTGATCAACCGCAAGCTCTGAACTGGCGATTCGCAGCACTAGCGCTTCTTGCTCAGAAGGAGCAAGCGGTCCAGACTGGGCGCGGTAATAGTATTCGAGCGCCTTTTGTCGCAGGCCTTGCTCAACCGCATCATCACCCTCTTTGACTAGACCAGAATGCAGCTCAGCTCCCATCAAGTCTTGACCACGCGGCCAAAGCTCCCATGGCAAAACTTGCACTGGCTGTGCCTGTGACGTTGAACCGGCGCTAGGTGCTTCCACACTGGGCAAATTCAGCCGACGGGGCTCATAGCGCTTACTAGAGCTGCAGCCGATTAACACAGCCAGTAACAGCAATGTCGCGCCAAGCGTAGGCCGGAGAAAACATGAAGTGGCGCGCCAACTAAACCGATGTTTCGAAAACTTCATTTGCTCGTCGCTAATTACAAAAATAAAACTTGGTTTACAGCCAGGCTCTGCAAAGTAGCAGCGCTTGTGCAAGAAAAGTCTATAGTGACCGCAAAAAAAATACCACCAGCTCAGAGAGTTACAGCTAGGATTTAAACCAACCAGGAGCGGGTCAAACAGAACACTTTCTCTATAGAATACGATGACTAGGGACAGAATTTCGTTGAAAATTTTAGGATCTGCGTCTTTGTCCTACTCTAGCCTCAAAGGCTATCCGATAGCTCCGTTAGGGGCTAGTAGCTGGCCCGCCCAATAAGCGCCGCTGACAAGCAAGTGTCTGTCGTATAGGCTACGCCAAAGATGTGTTTCAGTCTGTTACGTGATGTTCGTTTTTGTTTGGGGAGACCCTCTATGAAGGTTCGTTTCACGCTTGCGCTCCTAGCGCTGTTGGCCACAAGTGCCTGCACAAAAAGTTCCAGCGATGATGGTGACAGCAATGCTGTTCCGCAGACGAATGCCTGCTCGGTGCTCGGACTTAATACACGTGTAATTACTGGCACAGTTTGCAGCGAAACAAATTCCCCTGTTGTAAAGGTTAACATTATCAATACGGACTCAACTCAGGGACTGTGCTCTGGCACAATGATTTCATCTAATGCTGTCCTTACTGCGGCACACTGCTTTCTTGAACATGATTTGCAAATAGCGTACATCGAAGCCAACGGAGTTGCGGTGCCAGCATCAGAGGTAGCCATACACCCTGCCGTCGCGGTTGGCTCGGACGACAACAACAATAATACTCCAATTGTGCTTAACGATGTGGCAATTGTTCACTTGTCGAGCGCCGTCACTCTACCTACTCTTCCTATCCTTTCCTCGCAAACTCCACGTCCTGACCAGATATTCTCAATTTTTGGATATGGCTTGGATGAGAACAATAATTTGGGGGTTTTGCGAAGTGGCCAATCATTAATTGAGTCAGTCACTAGCCAAAACTTCACCGCTCGCTACGATGGCGTTGGGAGCAATAGCTGCAATGGAGACTCGGGTGGACCGGCAATATTAACTTTAGCATCAGGTCAGAACGCTATAATTGGTCTTGTATCAAGTGGCACAGTCACAACTTGCCAAGTGGGAGACCTTTCTTACTACGCAAACGTAACTTCTGCTGACCTGCTTAGCTTCATTCAGCAAGAAGTACCAACCGTGAGTGTTCTTTAATCTATCAAGCAAGGACAACGCGCTATGGATGCCGGTCTAATTAATCCATTCATTCAATCAACAGTTAATGTGTTATCGACTATGGCGCAAACTTCGCCGACTGTTGGGCAAGCCGCAATAAAAAAAGGCCACAAGACCTGGGGCTGCGTCACGGGCATCATTGGCATGGCTGGCAAGGAAGTCACAGGAAACCTTGTAGTCAGTTTCGACGAGGGATCCATACTAGGAATCGTCAGCAAGATGCTGATGGAAGAGTTTAAGGAAATTAATAAAGACGTGGTGGATGCTGTCGGCGAAATTACGAATATGATTTCTGGTGGCACAAAGAAGCTACTAAGTGAAAAGGGCTTTTCCTTCGATATGGCAACTCCTGTGATCCTGGTCGGCAAAGACATCGAGATGACTCAATTAAGCAAGTCGCCAGTCCTTTGTGTCCCTTTCAAAACCGATCGTGGACAGTTTGTGCTAGAGGCAAATTTGGCCAAGCGCGCGTAATTTTGAGCCTCTGCCGCATGCTGCGATGGCAAGTATTCGTGCCAACTACCCGCAGACAAAAGGGTATATTTTTCAGCTAGTTAAGCATCTGAGCAACTCAATTCTGAAGCACTTTGTCCTATAAAACGGATTAGAGTAAGACATAAGTATCAAACAAATTGGAGCCATTTATGAAATCCCCTACCCGCATGCTTCTGGCCCTCTCACTCTTGTCAGCCCTCTCTTTTGCCCCAGCAGCATATGCTTGCCCTGATAGTGGCAGCTGCAAGTGCGAGTGCTGCAAGAAGGGCGCAGATAAAGGATCTTGCTCTGGTAGCACAACTAGCGACACCACGACGACCGAGACTTCCAAGGATGCCCGTGCTTCGCTAAATCTGAAGACACAAGCCAAAGAAAATGTCGCATCTTTCGGCCGCCACGGAAAAAGCGCAATGGCCCGCGAGCGTATCCTAAAACAAGAATAGACGCAGCAAAACAGACATAGCAGCGCTTGAGTTAACTTCTCGACCTGTCGATTAGGTTAGTGGGTACAATAGGCCTATGGGCCGTGTACTATTCACCAATCTTTAAGATGGGGAGATTAATGACTACTCGCATCGCTCTTTGGTTTGGACTAACACTTTCATTATTAGCGGTTTCCCCATTTGCATTTGCCGAGGACGACGCGTCAGGCGAGCACATTTTGGGTAACTGGGGTGGCATTCGCACGGCACTAGAAGACAAAGGAGTAACCGTAGAGTCTATTCTCACGCTCGACTCGCTTTCAAATGTCTCCGGCGGAGTTCAACGCAATACTGCCTGGCTAGGAAACTATGATCTTACAGCCACCTTCGATACTGAGAAAATGGGCCTGTGGTCAGGCGGCACTCTGTTCGCCTATTTTCTAGGCGACTTTGGCGATGAAATCTCCAAGTACTCTGGTGAAGCGCAAGTTGTGGATAACATCGAAGCCTACAGCACAGCGAAACTATATGAGTTCTGGTACGAGCACAGCTTTGGGGATGGCAAGTTCTCAGCCTTAGTTGGACTACACGATCTAAACTCTGAATTTTACGCACTCGACTACGCTGGCACATTACTTAATAGCTCATTTGGAATTGGCATTGATGTAGCGCAAGTTGGGCCTTCCATCTTTTCCACAACTTCACTGGCAGTGCGACTAAAAGCGCAGCCGACGGATCACACATATGCACTAACCGCGCTGTACGATGGAGTACCTGGCGACCCTGAAAAGCCGCATGGGACACATATTAAACTCAAAAAGGACGACGGTCTTTTTTGGGCTAATGAAGCAGGCATCATCTCAGCGGAAGGCGAGCATCACTATAAGGCCGGTCTTGGATTCTGGTATACAAATCCAAAATATGAAGACTTTGCCGGAGCAGAGCGCAGCATGAACCGAGGTCTGTATACAATCGGCGAAGCAACTGTGTACTCAGAAGACTCTGAAAGTGAGCAGGGCTTGGGTGCGTTTTATCAGCTAGGTTTTGCAGCTGGCGATCGCAATCAATTTTCCCAGTACCTCGGAGCCGGACTTACCTACACTGGACTTATACCTTCACGCGATGAGGATGTATTTTCGATCGCATTAGCACGCGCTGCTAACAGCGACGCTTATCGCAATTCAGCTGAAGAATCTGATCGTGCCGAAACAGTTTTTGAGGCTACTTATCGGGCCCCAATTACTGGGTACCTTTCAGTGCAGCCAGATTTTCAATATGTCCTTAATCCAAGCACAGACCCCGGGCTAAAAGATAGTGTAGTGCTGGGAGTACGCGTGGAATTGGCCATGTAACGCAAGGGAAGCGCTAATCAAGCGTCCCGGGCTGGGGCTCTGTCGTAACGAGGTGCCTATTCTGCGTTTCCATAGACGCAGACTTCGCGCGTGACAGATTACCTAAGATGCACCATAACTAGGACATGAGGTCCTTCCTTCGCGCCTACTTTGCTTCGCTGCAGACTCGTGCCAATCGCGCATTTTCTCCGCACATGCTGTCTGTCCGCCTGCGCCCTGTAGTAGACGAGCTAATTATGCCGCTGCGCCTACTAAAGATGGGGCATGTAGTGCTACTACCATACGTTGCGCTGCTCCTATTCGCTGCATGGCGCGGCTACGCTGAAGCTGTCGTCTATTTGAGAGAAAGCATTCGTGTAGCCTTACGGGATTTGGCGCCGTCACAGACGTTATCAAAGTCACTTGATATCATCACTTCAGTTAGTATCGGGTATTTTTGTTTTTGCCTGGCTCTAGTCGCGCTGATTCTCCCGGTACGGATAGTGTGGCTCAAGGGACGTATGGCAATTGGCATGAGCATTTCCGAGACAGTTCCCAGTTTTCTTTACGCTGCACGTACTTTAGCCAAGGCGCTCCATTTGGCACTCTATCGCCTCATCCCCGGCATCGCCATGCTCCTGGTTTGGATATTTTTTGCCGGCAATTTACGACAACACAATGTGCAGCTTCTTTTCGGGTTGGCCTGCTGCCTTGTAATTCCGCACAACATCTGGAGGACTTACACTTTCTTGCTTTCTCCGATTGTCGCGATTTGCGGACAAATTCAGCCAGCCTTACGCGCACTATCGGCAAGTGAAACTGCTTTGAGACAACATGGCTTTGAGCTTGTGAGCGTAATAATCACTACTCTTGGCGCGCTAGTGGCAATTAATCTTGCACTTCACAAACACATTGTAACCGCTGTAGCTCGTTTGCCAAACTGGGAACTCGCCATCTACGGTGCCATACTCTGGTACGGTATTACGCTACTGGCATTCCTTATAATGAGGGCTCTAAGCCGACTTAACTAGGCAAGCACCCGGTTCGGTGCCTAACCAAGGCAGCTAAGCGCATCTAATTGAAAATGTTTTTGACCTTGTCGAAGAATCCCTTCTGGTCTTCACTCATGTTTTCTTGATCAAACTCTTTGAGTTTCTCAATCATCGCCCGCTGTTTCTCGGAGATCTTCTTTGGCACTTTCACTACAACCTTCACGTGTTGATCGCCACGGCGCGTAGTGCCCAAGACCTGCACTCCACGATTACGCAGCCGAAAGACTTTGCCGGATTCAGTGCCTGCAGGAATTTTAAGACTAGCCGGACCATCCAGGGTCGGAACTTCAACCTCCCCACCCAACACGGCAAGTGAATAGGGAATTGGAAACTCGCAGACGATCTCGCTCTCCTGCCTCTCAAAGAATGGATGCTCGCGCACTGCGATTTGAACGTACAAATCCCCGCTAGACCCACCGGCTACTCCAGACTCCCCCTCTCCACGGAGTTTTAGGCGCTGTCCGTGATCTATCCCTGGTGGGATCTTAACACTAAGCTTGCTCGATAATGGCTTTAATCCCTCTCCACGACAGTGCCCACACGGATTTTTAACCATTTTTCCGCTGCCGCCACACACGTGGCAAGTGCGGGCGATTGTGAAAAATCCTTGCTGGATTCTTACCTGGCCATGCCCACCACACGTTGAGCATGTTTCAGGCTTTGTGCCACGCTGCGCGCCAGTGCCTTCGCAAGAATCACACATTACCTTACGTTCAATGGAAATTTCCTTCTCAGCGCCGAAGGCCGCTTCCTCAAAAGAGATCTCTAAATCATACTTGAGATCGCGCCCGGAACGCCCGCGTGTGCGACGAGCGCCGGTACCGGCTGCAGCTCCGAAAAATGAGCCGAACAAATCGCCAAAAATATCTTCAAATCCTGCGAAATCTCCGGTGAATCCACCAAAGCCAGCTCCGCCCGTGGCCTGCTCAAAGGCCGCATGCCCGAATTGATCATACTTACGTCGGTTGTCCGGATCACTCAGAACTTGGTAAGCAGAGGTGGCCTCTTTGAATTTTTCCTCAGCAGCCTTGTTACCAGGGTTCCGGTCGGGATGGAATTCTAAGGCCTTTTTTCGATAGGCCTTCTTAATCTCGTCAGTAGTGGCTGTCTTAGCAACGCCCAGAACTTCGTAAAAATCGCGCTTCGACACGCACAACCTCGCAAAGGCTACAAATTAAACATAAACGAGAAACCTCCATCCCATCTCTAAAACGCTCTAGAAAACGTCGAGACATTACGGAGATCGCTCGTTTCTCTCTGCGTAGATCTCACCCGAAAGCATTCTTTCAGATGATATCTACTTATTGTCTTGCACCTCCTCAAAGTCGGCGTCGACAACGTCGCCATCCGGCTTACCAGAAGCACTGGCACCATTACTAGCGCCATGAGCGGAAGTATCTGCTGCTGCACCACTTGCAGCAGCTTTCTTGTAAACCTCCTCAGACAGCTTATGGCTGGCTTGAGTTAGCTTCTCCATGGCTGCCCGCAGCGTAGCAACGTCTTTACTTTCGAGTGCCTTCTTAGCCTCTTCCAAAGCGGTAGTAACATTACCACGCTCATCTGGGCTCAGCTTATCGCTCAAATCTTTCATCGACCGCTCGCTGGCGTAGATAAGTGCATCGAGCTGATTACGTGCCTCAACCAACTCACGCTTCTTCTTATCATCCTCTGCATGTGCTTCCGCATCTTTAATGCGCTGCTTAATCTCTTCTTCATTCAAGCCAGAGCTAGCGGTAATTCTAATTGACTGCTCTTTGCCGGTGCCAAGATCTTTAGCTGACACATGCACGATACCGTTCGCATCAATATCAAATGTAACCTCAATCTGCGGGACACCACGCGGTGCTGGGGGGATACCCACCAGCTCAAAGCGGCCAAGCGTCTTGTTGTCAGTGGCCATCTCGCGCTCACCCTGCAGGACGTGGATCGAAACTGCCGGCTGATTATCAGAAGCGGTTGAGAAGACCTGCGACTTACGCGTTGGAATAGTAGTGTTCTTATCGATTAACTTTGTGGCAACTCCACCATAAGTCTCGATCCCAAGACTAAGCGGCGTAACATCCAAAAGCAGAACATCCTTAACTTCACCCTGCAGCACGCCAGCCTGCACAGCCGCGCCGATCGCGACAGCTTCATCAGGATTGACGTTCTTAGAAGGCTCGCGATTAAAAATCTCTTTAACCTTCTGCTGCACAGCTGGCATGCGTGTCATACCACCGACTAGAACGACCTCACCAACTTGATCAGGACGAATACCTGCATCCTTAAGCGCTGTCTTGCATGGGTCAACGAGACGCTGCAAAAGATCAGCACAAAGGCCCTCAAACTTGGCACGCGTAATCTTCATGTTTAGGTGCTTAGGACCTGAAGCATCAGCAGTGATAAACGGAAGGTTAATGTCAGTCTCAAGCGAAGTTGATAACTCGTGCTTGGCCTTCTCAGCAGCTTCCTTAAGACGCTGCAAAGCCAGAGTATCCTTGCGCAAATCTATCCCCTGCTCGCGCTTAAACTCATCAGCGATAAAGTCTACAAGCTTCAAGTCAAAGTCTTCACCACCCAGGTATGTATCGCCATTTGTGGACTTAACTTCAAAGACTCCGTCGCCGAGCTCTAGAATCGAGATGTCGAATGTGCCACCGCCCAGGTCGAATACAGCGATAGTCTTTTCAGCTTTCTTATCAAGTCCGTAAGCCAAGGCCGCTGCTGTAGGCTCATTGATAATTCGAAGAACATTTAGCCCTGCGATACGGCCAGCATCTTTTGTTGCCTGACGCTGAGCATCATCGAAGTAGGCAGGAACTGTAATCACAGCGTCTGTGACCTTGTCGCCAAGATAATCTTCAGCGGTTTGCTTCATCTTGGTAAGGATGAAAGCGGAAATCTCTTGTGGACTCTTGGACTCCCCACGCAGCTTTACCCAGGCATCGCCATTTTGTGCCTTAGCGATCTCATAAGGGAGCACCTTACGTGCCTTATTAACTTCAGGCGACTCAAACTTGCGCCCAATCAAACGCTTAACTGCGAATATGGTATTCTTTGGATTTGTAACTGCCTGACGGCGAGCTACCTGACCGACCAGGCGCTCCCCAGCCTCATTGGTGGCTACCACTGAAGGGGTAGTTCTAGCACCCTCACTATTCGCGATAACAACAGGAGAGCCACCCTCCATGATCGCTACGCAAGAGTTTGTTGTTCCAAGGTCGATTCCGATTACTTTTCCCATGGTGCCTGGTCCTTACTAACTATCAGAAATGATTAGATAAAAATCTGGTGACGCTTTACGCATCGAGACAAGAAAGAGATAAACATCAAACTACAAACATTCAAGGGGTTGGGCCTACTTATCTTGTGGACCATCCTGAGCAGATTTCTCGCTTACGTCAGCTGCGTTGGTTGTGGAAGTCGCTACCGAGCCCTCTGAGACCACCACGCTGGCAGGCCGCAAAAGCTTGTCTTTGTAAAAATAAGCCTTCTTAAATTCACTTATAACAGTCCCAGGCGCAGCGTCGGCCGACTGAATCTTAGACAGCGCCTGATGCTGCTGGGGGTCAAAGGGCTTTCCAACTGCTGGAACAGCTCGAACATCCCATCGTCCAAGTACATCCACGAAGAGCTTGTGAATAAGCTCCAACCCAGTTTTTAGTTTGACAGGATCAGCCTCTGAGTGTGACAGGGCTAATTCAAGGTTATCTACCACCTCAAGTAAGTCTGCAATAATTCTGTCGCCCTGATAGCGAATCAGCTCGCTGCGCTCCTTTAGAGCCCGTTTCTTATAATTCTCCAGTTCGGCTAAGGCACGAAGGTACTTATCCTTGGTCGCCTCAAGTTCAACTTTGAGGGACTTTACCTCTCCTACATCAGAGGCTTGTTCGACCTGCTGTTTATCAGACGCACGCGGCTCAAAAGCGGAAAAATCGGCATCGCGGGCCGCATGGGAGCTATCTTTGCTCTTCTCGTCCTTTTCATCGGGCGAGCCTTGATTGTCTTGTGACTCCATCTAGATCCACTAACTAATAGTCTTTTTACCTAGTTTCAACGTGCAAACTGAAACACGCTGAGTTTTGACGTTTTTATAATGCTATCTGCGTTTTTCTATCGCAAAAATCGCTATATACTTTCGCTATACACTTATCGTCTACTATTCCGGATCGCACAAAAAGCAATGGCGATGAGTTTATAATCACTAAAGTCTGCTTTTGCAATGCACCGGGCTGAAATTTCTATCATTATAACCCTTTATGTCACTCTCTGCTCCGGAACTATTGACGGTTGAGGCTATCGTTTTGCGAGCCTTTCCGTACGGCGAGTCTGATCTAGTTTTGCGCCTGCTGTGTCGCGAGCACGGGAAAACCTCTGCTATGGCAAAGCACGCACGGAATAGTAAACGTCGCTATTCAACTCGCTTCGACATATTCGATCACGGCATTTTCTCACTGCACCATGGCCGGGGCAGTATGCCGAGCATTCGGGGCTACAACCCAGGTACTGGGCTGCGTAGAATTCGAGAAGACTTGGCTAAGCTTTCTGCCGCTGCACTCCTGTGCGAGGCTTGCGACTCTCTTATTCCAGATAGCGCTCCTGACGATGATTCTTTTTTTGATGTACTTTTAACTGGATTGCTGGCTCTTAATGAAAGCCCAGACCTACGTGAGACGCTAAGAAATTGCTACTGCAGTCTTGGGACGATTCTAACCAACGCTGGCTATCTAGACCCACAAGCTCTTGGATCGCCTAGTAGCAAGAATATGTTAAAGCTAATTAGTGCCGTCGAAACACACAGCGATCATGAACTTGTTAGCAAGTCTCAGCTAGCAAGTTTCTTCCCGGAAGTACTTTCCAGTACGTGAACTCAGTTAGGCTTGCCCTTTTTCATTCCAAAATCTTAGTGGCAGCCACACCCAGGGCCGCACGACTTAGGAGCTGTTTCCTTTTTTGTACCACTGTCAGACTTTGCGCTAGCTTCGCTCTTGGCTGAACTGCTCTTAGCAGAACCAGCTGCGCCGGAAGATCCGTAATCTGTCTTATACCAACCACCACCCTTGAGGTGGAAAGCAGCCGGAGACACCATCTTAGTAATCTTGTTCTTTCGACCTGCTTCTTTGCAGTAAGGGCAATCCTTTAGTGGCTTTTCCTCCACCTTCTGGATTACCTCAATTCGCCCACAGTGCGGACAATCATATTCATAAATCGGCATAAGCAATTCCTCGTAACCGGCCCGCAACACTTAAGAGCGCGAAACTAAGAAGTACAGGGGGCACTCCTGATAACAGGCTCAGCCGGCCCAACTGAACAAATAATGATATGGCCGATTTAAGCATCGCGGAGCAATTCGTCAAGGGCCAGACCTGCTTCAGTAAAGCTAACCAACTGAAATAGCACATATTTTTATAGGACAAGCCTGCAAATATCCTTCCGGAGTGGCTCTGCGCCCCTTGCTCTGGAACTACGCGAGCATGCTCGCGAATTCATGCAACAAAGCAGCGCCTTGAAGAGCTGTAATTCTCAAGAAGTGGGCATAATCCATTAGCGTGTCAACCAAGGCTGCCTTTAAGAAGTACAGCAACAGCAACAGAACAATCGGCGTAATGTCTATACCTCCACCTAGAATTGGGACAAAACGCCTTAATGGCCTTAAAAGTGGATCGGTTGATGAAACCAGGAAACGCACTATTGGGTTCATTGGATCCGCATTCACCCAGGAGATAATCGCGCGAGCGATTACCAAAAAAATCACCATGCCAAGCAGCATATCCAGCACGGTAGCGATTCCCCGCAAGAGATTAGCTAGAATAACCATAGGCGCAGCCTCCACCGAAAATGTAAGCCGGAACGGGTCATCAGGCAAGAACACTGGAAACGCACCGGACAGTGCCGCTATACAACTCACAAGAGTTGCCAGCGTTGCCCATCTAAGAACTTAACTGGTAGTGCGTATTAAAAAGAGGCAACTGCCTCGCTCCACTCATAAGATGAGTGGATTCGGTGTGCCTTAGCTTTCTCCTAGGCCCTTCTTTTTGAGGATTCTAAATTGGCTTTACTTCTTCTTGCCCGCAGCCAGGCTGGCTTCGAAATCTTCTGGGGATACAATTTCTGTAACGCGAACACCAAAGCGATCATTCACGATAACCGCCTCACCACGCGCGATAAGCTTCCCATTGAGACGAATGTCGAGAGGCTCTCCAGACATCTTTTCGAGCTCAAGAACTGAGCCTTTTTGGTAATTAAGCATCTTGCGAATCGAAGTCTTCGCACGCCCAAACTCGACCGTTACGCGCATTGCGACGTCGTTAAGAAACTCAAGTGTTCTGTTATCGGCAGCTGCTTCTTTTTCGGTCATATCCGTTACCATTGGCGGGAATAAGCCAATCCATACATTTCGATGATCCTGGACTGCGTTTTGGGCCTAAAATCTTACGCCATGCTAACCCATTATAAAGACTGGACTAAACAGGTCGTGAGAGTGGTAGGGCTACTTTGCCAGATTTAGTTAAGAGTAGATAGCAAAATGAATCGGATTGCGCTGCTTTGCTCGCAATCCGAGCCAGTTAGGCTTGCCTAGAGCATTTGGGTTACGACCCCTAAGACCATTGACTGTTAACACTATGTCTATAAAGCACTATTAAACCTACGTCTAATGGATAAATTGTCGCTAAGGTCGACTAGGTTTGCCCTTGTTGTGCGGACAACAATCGGATCATGTATCGATTACATTCATCAATATAAACATGCTATATAGACCTACCCCTCTGTTCATTGATTTCCATATTCCCTTATGGGACGGGTAGACGTATTCCTTTTTGTTTGAAGGTTATACTTAATCTATTGCCAGTCCCGTCGCTTCCCTTTCCGCGGTGTCCCTCGCCTAGACGAACGGTTCGTCTGGGTATGTTCCTTTTCTCCCAACAATTATGGGGGGTTCAACGATGTCATCGGATCCGTCGGCTCCAATTCCACAAGGACGCTTGGTAGCCTTGTTGGCACGGCTTGAACGCGCCGGCAACAAGCTCTTCGACCCTGTCTTCATCTTCGCGCTCGGGATTCCTGTCACATGGCTCATCTCGGCGATCTTCGCGCAACTCACGTTCTCCGAGATCGATCCGAGCACGATCCGGCCGGATAACCCAGCCGGATCGCCGCTCAAAGTCGTCAACCTGCTCACCGGACCAGCCTTCGCGGCCTTCCTCGCCGATATGGTGAAGACCTTCACGGGTTTCCATCCGCTCGGCGTGGTGCTCGTCGCGCTGCTCGGTGTCGGGGTGGCCGACCGTTCTGGCCTGATCAACGCCCTGATCCGCAAGATGCTGGGCGTTACGCCGAAGGCGCTACTGACCCCGATGCTGACGGTGGTCGCGCTCATCAGCCACACTGGCGCTGACGCAGGCTACGTGTTGGTGATCCCGCTCGGCGGCATCATCTTCGCG
>JAIBBV010000028.1 GCA_019694465.1 Oligoflexia bacterium | reverse complement strand
TCTTAATGGGGTAAAACCTTGGAGCGCAAGGAGTATTGAACCAGAGTCAGCTGGCGGGGTATTCTTTAGGAAGGTAAATGGAGCTGGGCCCACAGCCCAGCTTGATTCGCTGCTATCTGCTTTGTACTACTTCCTGGCGCACGAGGGGCGTTTTAGTTCGGAGAGCTGCCGTGCGCAGGCTGAGCGTTATAGCCCAGTTCAATTTTTTCGCTCCTGGCGCAGTTTGGTAGAAGGGCGGCTGTTGGGCGAGTTTAGTAAACGCGATTATGCTGAAACAAAAGCGTCAGCTATTTGAATTTCTCTTCATGGCGGTGGACCTATTTGTGGTCAGCTGCGCATGGCTGATCGCCTATTGGTTGCGTTTTCAAACCGATTTGATTTCGGTCGATAAGGGCGTTCCTCCATTCGCGAACTACTTGTCGATGTTGCTTTTTATATGGCTGATTTGGGCCTTTGTCTTCCGTCGTATGGGGCTATATCGGCCAATGCGCGGTGTTCGGGCGATGCGAGAGGTGTGGGCGCTGATTAATGCTAATGCCTTTGCCACTATAATATTTATTGCCATCACATATTTGTTCCGCGAGAAAAGTGTGCCGTTCTCCCGATTGGTATTCCTTTACTTCGGGGGCTTGGCTACTTTTTTTACTATTCTTCAGCGTAGTGTGGTGCGGTCTTTTCTGCGTGAGATTCGTCGGCGCGGGTATAACCTACGTTACATGCTAATTGTTGGAGCGGGTAAAGTAGCCGGTGACATCGTTAGTCGCATCCGACTGCATCAGGAGCTTGGAATCCAAGTGATCGGTTGCCTATCCAAAGATGGGCAAGATCGTCGCGGGCCGCGCGGTATTCCCGTAATTGGGAAATATGCCGATTTGCCTCAGCTATTACGTACGCGTGATATCGATCAAGTAATCGTGGCTTTGCCTTTGGAAGATAACTTATTGCTCCCCGAGATTATGAGTTCTGTGGGCGACTCGCTGGTGGATGTGCGAATTGTGCCTGATATTTATCAGTTTGTTAGCATCGGTGGGAGTGTCGAGGAATTCGAAGGCCTGCCGGTTATTAGTGTTCAAAGCAGTCCCTTGGATGGGCCTAACTTGGTGTTGAAGCGTTTGCTCGATATTTTACTGGCGAGCGTTGCCTTGCTCTTCCTTTCGCCAGTTATGTTGCTTATTGCGCTATGCGTAAAATTGACCTCACGCGGCCCCGTGTTGTATGCGCAGGAAAGAGTTAGTTTGGATGGCACGCGCTTCTCGATTTACAAGTTTCGCACAATGTTTCTCGATGCAGAAGCGGCTGGACCGGGCTGGACCAGTCCAGGTGATGCACGCGTAACCCCGCTGGGGCGCTTTTTGCGACATTATAGCCTAGATGAGCTACCACAGCTGTTTAATGTGCTGCGCGGCGATATGTCGATTGTGGGACCGCGTCCTGAGCGGCCAGTGTTTATACAGGAGTTCCGCCAGCACATTCCGCGTTACATGTTGCGCCATAAGGTGCCCGCTGGCATGACTGGCTGGGCCCAGGTTAACGGCTGGCGTGGCGATACTTCAATTGATAAGCGCATCGAGTATGATCTTTACTATATCGAGAATTGGTCCATCTTTCTGGACCTCAAAATAATGTTATTAACCCTGGTGAGGGGACTGCGGGATCGCAACGCCTATTGAGATTTTTTCCGCGCAACTGCTATCATTCGGCAGCCCTGGGAATAGCAGGAATTATTTGGAGAGAGGGTTGTCATGAATATCGCTGTAGTAGGTACCGGATACGTCGGCTTAGTAGCTGGGGCGTGTTTTGCAGAATCCGGAAACGACGTAATTTGCGTTGACGTAGATGAGAAGAAAGTTGAGCGCTTGAGGCGCGGCGAAATCCCAATTTATGAGCCAGGCCTGGACGATCTAGTAATTCGTAACTCCAAAAACGGACGCTTGAAGTTTACTACTTCCCTTAAGGAGGGCGTTGAGGCCAGTGAGATTATTTTCATCGCTGTCGGTACTCCGCAGGACGAAGATGGATCGGCCGACCTGACGCATGTGTTGGCCGTGGCGCAGGGGATCGGAAAGTGCATGAACGGCCCCAAAATCATCGTGGATAAGTCCACTGTTCCGGTCGGGACAGCCGATCGAGTGCGCAAGGCGATCGCCGCCCATACTAAGCACGAGTTTGAGGTGGTCAGTAATCCTGAATTCTTGAAGGAAGGGGCGGCGATAGATGACTTCATGAAGCCAGATCGAGTGGTAATTGGTGTGCCCAGTGAGCACGCTGCTAAAATGATGAAAGAACTATATGCGCCGTTCGTGCGCACCGGACACCCAATCTTGGTGATGGATGTCGTGTCGGCCGAGATGACAAAGTATGCAGCTAATTCAATGCTCGCTACGCGCGTTTCTTTCATGAATGAAATTTCAAATTTATGCGAGAAGTGCGGAGCGGATGTAGATCATGTTCGTGTAGGCATGGGAACAGACTCGCGCATTGGGATGGGATTTCTGTTCCCTGGTATCGGATACGGCGGATCCTGCTTTCCAAAGGACGTGCAGGCTCTGATTAAGACCGGCCGTGATTTCGGTGTCGACTTGCGTATTTGCAAGTCTGTGGAAGATGTCAACAAGAGCCAAAAATCCATAATGAGTAAGAAGATTATGGCTCACTACGGCGGGACTAATTTAAAGGGGCGTACGTTTGCTTTGTGGGGTTTAGCATTTAAGCCAAAAACTGACGATGTTCGTGAAGCGCCGGCCCTGGTTGTATGCGAGGAACTCACAAGTGCGGGAGCCAGAATTCAGGCGTTTGATCCGGAAGCCATGGGCACTTTTGCCGAGAAGCTAGGCTCTAATCCGCTGGTAAGTTATAGTAATACTAACTACGACGCCTTGATCGGCGCTGATGCATTGATCATCGCCACTGAGTGGAATGAGTTCCGGCGCCCCAATTTTGATAAGTTGCGGTCTACCCTGAAGAGCCCAGTGATATTTGATGGGCGTAATATTTACAGCATGGAGGAGATGCGCACTCACGGTTTTGTTTACTACTCAATTGGTCGTCCGAGACTTGGAATGTAATGAAGTGAAGGCGCTGGCATGGCTAGAATTGTAATCACAGGCGGAGCTGGTTTTATCGGCTCCCATTTGACAGATGAGTTGCTAGGTAAAGGGCATGAGGTTGTTGTTGTAGACAACCTACACACTGGCCGTAAAAAGAATTTCGTAGCCCACCTTGGTAATCCGCGTTTTGAGTTCATACGCCACGATGTGATTGAGCCAATTTTGATTGAGGCCGACGAGGTCTATCATATGGCTTGTCCTGCTTCGCCCGTGCACTACCAGTCCAATCCAGTAAAAACTGTTAAAACCAATGTGATGGGTACCATTAACATGCTTGGGCTTTGCAAGCGTGTTGGGGCGAAGTTTTTGGTAGCCTCGACCTCGGAGGTATATGGCGACCCGCTAGAGCACCCCCAAAAGGAGAGCTATTGGGGGAATGTAAATCCGATTGGTCCGCGTAGTTGCTATGATGAAGGGAAGCGAGTTGCGGAAACTTTGACAGAAAACTATCGCCTGCAAAATGGTGTAAATACTCGCATCGTGCGTATTTTTAACACCTATGGCCCGCGCATGCTGTTTAATGATGGACGCGTCGTTTCTAACTTTATTGTGCAGGCTCTTCGTGGCGAAGACATAACAGTCTATGGCGAGGGTAGTCAGACGCGCTCATTTTGCTTTGTTTCTGATTTGACAGCTGGGATTATTGCCACCATGAATAAGGTAGACTTTCATGGGCCTGTAAATTTGGGCAATCCAAATGAAATGACCATTAATGAGTTGGCTAAGCTGATTATTGAGCTTACTGGTTCGTGCTCGCGCATCCGTTTTGAACGTCTTCCCAAAGATGATCCTACGCGCCGCAAGCCCGATATTTCGCTCGCTCAGCGAGAGCTGGGCTGGAAGCCGACAGTCGACGTGAAAAAGGGATTGATGGATACGATTAAAGATTTTGAGCGTCGAATTTCCGATGGAGAGAAATAGAGATATGGCTAATGTAGTTGTAACCGGTGGGGCTGGCTTTATCGGCTCGCATATCGTGGATCAGTTGCTTGCGGCTGGGCATCAAGTGCAGGTGATCGATGACTTATCTTCTGGGAGCGAGGCCAACTTAGCCAAGGGAGTACGACTTCATAAGCTAGATATTCGAAGCGAACAGGCGCGTAAACTTGTAGCAGAGATTTCTCCGGATTTTATCGTCCACACTGCGGCCCAAATTTCGGTTCGTCTTAGCATGGAAGATCCGGTCTTTGACGCGCAAGTAAACGTTGTGGGACTGGTTAACTTGCTGCACGCATTCCGTGGCAAGAGGCTACCGCATGTCATATTCACTTCTACAGGTGGCGCGATTTATGGAGAGCAGGACTATCATCCAGCTGACGAAGCTCATCCAAATAGGCCAACCTCAGTGTATGGGTTGGCTAAGAAAGTAGGGGAAATGTACCTAGACTTTTGGAGTCGCGAACTAAAGTTGACCTACACTGCTTTACGACTCGCTAATGTTTATGGGCCGCGCCAGAACCCACACGGCGAGGCGGGGGTCGTGGCGATCTTCTGTCAACGCTTGCTGGAGGGGAAGGTTCCGGTAATCAATGGCAGCGGAGAGCAAACTCGTGATTTTGTGTACGTCGAGGACGTTGCCCGTGCTGTCAAGCTTGTTTGTGATAAGCGTGTTAGCGGGACATATAACATTGGGACTGGCAAAGAAACTTCAGTAAATACACTGTACGCGGCTATCTGTGCCGGGCTGGGCCTGGACATTAAGGCTCAACATGGCGCTGCCAAAGAAGGGGAGCAAATGCGAAGCTCGATTACCGCCGCGGCTGCCCTAAAAGCATTTGGTTGGAAGCCAGAGGTGCAGTTGGAGCAGGGTGTAAAGCGAACTGCTGAATGGTTCAGGCAGGCGGCCAAGGGCGGAACCAAGACGCATTAGCCCAATATTGATGCCTGTGGGCCTTTCATAATCCTCAGGCCCTCCGAGATGGCGTTTGTTGGACTAGTTTGTAGTTTTGCCTAATGATTCAGTATTTATTGGCGTCAGTGCGCCGTCGAGTTTGAGAGCGAGAGTGAGAATTGCGTAGCATTGTCCTGGCAGGGACCATTTTACCCCCTCCGTGGGCAATCAAGCTCAGCGCGATTAGGGTGGAGATAAATAGCGATTGCCTCAGGAGAAAATGGGCAAAGTCGCAGTCCTCTCCAAAAGACCTCACATATCTCCGAGGCGCCAGTCATTATTTCGCTACGTATTTCTGGGCATTGCTATATATGATAGCTTTAGCTGCCCAGAATTAGGACAAAGTTTCCTGTTTCTAATGGAGAATAAAATGAAAGCTGCCGGCATATTAGTGAGCGTACTCGCGAGCCTCGTTCTCTCTCTAGCCCCATCTGTTTGGGCTGAGGAGCAGCCAACCAAGAAAAAGGAACTGCCGCAGACTGGCGTATTATCGAGCACAGCCCAAACTGGGTATAATCAAAAGTCAGTCGGTGGTTTGTGGGGAGATCCTTATGGAAGAGGATCTGATGCAGGCGCTCCAATTTCTGGCTCCGTCTCTCGTTTGTCCGCGAAAGAGTGGAATATGAGTGTAAGTAATGCGAGCAAAGATCCATATAGCGTAAGCTTAGAGGTGGCCCAGTTTGATGCGCGTGGCACTAAGGTTCGCAGTGATAGTTTTTCTTATACATTGTCTGCAGGACAACGTATTGATCGTCGGATCGCTTCTGCTACCAATACCGTTGATTGTCAGCTGAAGCTAAGGCAATGGAAGAACTTAGCCCCCAAAGCACCTGAAAAAGATAATGGTAAGGCCGCTGGCGCCCCAGCAAAGAAGTAGTATGCGTCACATTATCCCTGTAATTTCCGGTAAGGGCGGAGTGGGAAAGTCCACTGTCGCCGCTAATTTAGCAGTTGCCTTGGCCCAGACAGGAGCCAAAGTTGCATTGATTGATAGTGACTTTTACGGGCCCAGTGTGCCAACGCTTTTTGGTGGTGGCAAAATTAGCGTTGATCATCAGGGCAAGTTGATCCCGGCCTCAAAGTTCGGTGTGAAATACATTTCTTTAGGCTTCTTTCTTGAAAATCCGGACGATGCGGTGATTTGGCGCGGCCCGATGTTCAATAAGGCGCTTAGCCAGATGTTCGCTGATGTTAGTTGGGGTGAAGTGGATTATTGTGTAGTTGATATGCCGCCTGGCACCGGGGACGCCCAGCTTTCGTTGTCGCAGTTAGTAAAGTTGGCTGGGGCTGTGGTGGTGACAACCCCTCAGGAGGTGGCCCTAGCTGATGTGCGCAAGGCTATGAATATGCTGCGCAAGGTCAACGTGGACGTCTTGGGCGTGGTGGAGAATATGGCCGGCTTTGTGGCCCCGGACGGCACTATTCATCATATTTTCGGCCAGGGTGGTGGAGAAAGGCTGGCTCATCAGTTTGGTGTTCCCATGCTCGCAAGCATTCCAATTGACCAGCATATTAGGGAGAGCGGGGACAATGGTGAGCCCATCGCTACACGGGCCAATGGCGCCACTTCCGATGCATTTAAGGCGCTGGCGTTGAAAGTGATCGAGATTCTTGATACAAAGTCCCAGCACGATTCTGGCCTTAGAGTTATAAACTAAGGTTAGAAATTGGGAGTCTTTCCAGCAGGCGCTTTTGTAAGGACGCTCTGAAAGAGCGTTTTTTTGAAACACCTGATGGCTGAGCCATTTTTGTGCAGTACTTTTAGGGAACCCCTAAAGAAAGCTCTTAGGAAAACTCTTAGGAAAACGAGGACCAGCGTGATTCATCTTGTTATCGGAATACATTTCTTGCTGTGCCTTGCCCTTATTGGCCTAGTGTTGTTGCAACAGGGCAAGGGGGCTAGCATGGGTGCCACTTTCGGTGGGGCTAATAGCCAGACCGTCTTTGGTGCTGCAGGCGCGGGTAATGTCCTCACCAAGATAACGACAGGAATCGCGATTGCGTTTATGTGTACCTCACTTATCTTAGTGCGTTACTATAGCGCTGTCTCCGAAACTGCTGCTGTTGCCACTGTCGATCCTCTTGAAGGATCGGTTATGCAGAGACAAGCAGCGGCCCCCGAAAGTGCCTCGGTAGAGGTCCCCTCCGCACCGGCAGCCGACAAGGCGGCAGCAGGTGCTGTAGCACCCGCGCCTCAAGCGGCTCAGGTGCCTGCGAAGTAGATTTCATATCCTTGGATTCACCTGTGCCCAGGTGGTGGAATGGTAGACACGCTAGTTTGAGGGGCTAGTGGAGCAATCCGTGGAGGTTCAAGTCCTCTCCTGGGCACCATCTCAAAGATAACTACTTCCCATTTCTGATAGGCACCTGCCTCTAGGATCTTAGCGCTCCGTCGTTCAATTGCGGCTGCACCAATCTGCGCTGGTGTTTTAGATTAACCACAGAGTTCTCTGAGGGCTCTGTGGTTAAAAAATACCGAGCGAACCTAAGCAGACTTTGTTATTAGCCACAGAGTCTATGGAGAGAGCGCAGAGAAGCTGTCCAGCAACAATTGGACCGAAAGCTATTCAGGTTTCATCTGTCTAGTATTCTTGACTAGCTTAAGTGGTACGCGAATGCGGGCTCCACTAGTAAGGGTATCGCCAACTTTAATCCCATTTGCCTCAGCAAGTCCGGTAGCGTTATCAGCTGTTCCTGTATACCACTTGGCAATTGCGGCTAGATTCTCACCACCAATGACTGTGTGGATTACATCTCCATTCTCAGCGCGCTCAGCGTAGCCCAGCGACATCTGAATAGCCTGTTGATCGGAATTTAGAGGACGAAATTCGGTCGGACTATTGCCACGTTTTGAGATGACAATTGTATCTTCTTCCTCTTTTGGCTTGCTGATGTGACGCTTGGGCTTAGGCGTGGGAGTTGGCAGTGGGACTGCTGGCAGCGATGGCTGTATGATCTTAGTCTCTTGATTAGGAGTTTCAAATTTAAAGCGCTGCTGCTTTCCGCGAATCACAAAAACCGGCTCACCCTGCATAGAGTTTTCAAGAGTGGCGAGTTCTCGATAGTCCTTGCGCTCAATCTGATAGGGGCCCTTTATCATCCAATTGCGTGTGGTTTTTGTTTCGACAATGTCAGCTGTATAAACTTGTCGATCGCGCGGGTAGTACATGATCACACGTGATTCACCCAAATTTGGCTCGATGATCTCCACAGCAGTTGGACCGCCACGAATTTTTAAGAAATTATATAAGAATGGGCTAAGTTCAGCTTCGCGTGCAAGAAACAGGTTGCCAGCTACGTATGGGTTGCTCGTGCTGAGAGGAAGCATTCCTTGGTTAGCCAGGGACGGGTATGACTTGATGGTGGACTGGTTGCAAGCAATTAGCGAGCAAAGCCCTAGGCAGGCGAAAGACTTGATTAAAAAGCGTGTCATATAGGCTGTATAGCGTGTCTGGGGGAATGTCGCCACGGGGAAACCCGCGCTATGCCCCGACAGATTCCAATTCCCAGAATGCCCGCCTCAGGTTACCATGGAGGAGTGTCAAATCTCAGCGTGTTTAAGTTCATTTGGGGGTACAAAAAGCGACGAAGTGGGTTGCCCCTTTTTACCTGCAACGCTTTTATTGGGTATCAACGGGCCTAAACAGCTAAGGATTTTGGCTTTAAGCGTTCGGCCACGCATGTTTGCGGACAAAGGTTGTATATGCGAATCGTAAGCCTTGCCCCTTTCCTGACTGAAGATGTCTATGCACTAGGACTTGGGCAGTTCCTGGTCGCCGTTTCGCGTCATTGTTACCTGGCCGAGGACCAGTCTAACTTACCAAGAATAACTTATGACGCGTCAGCGGGAGCTCCAGCCGGGGTTAACTTGATACGTGGCATTTGTGACTCGTATGTGGACTTGTCGGCTTTAAAGAATTCAGGCGCTACGCACATCTTAACTTCGTTGTATGAGGAAAAGGACTCCGATGCAAACTCGCGCCGTGCCATTGAGCAGCTTGCGGCAGTGTTGCCGGATAGCCCAAAAATTCTTCCGTTTTTCCCTCGTACATTGGAGCAGGTGCTCTCCGCTTTAGAGCGTCTGGGCAAAGTGTTGCAGTCTCCCAAGGGGCATGATGTTAGTCAGCGCTTGAAGGCGCAGCTGATGGACTGGGGCGACAATTTTTATGAGCGCATGAAGAATAAGCGCGTAACGTTCATCTCTTCGGTTCAGCCATTGATGTTAGCTGGCATGTGGGTACCTGATCTTATCCAAGCCTGTTCCGCCGTGAGTCAGGTGCGAGTGGGTGGATCTGACGATGCGCGTGTGGAATGGAAGGATATTCTGGACTTTCGTCCCGATGTTATAATAGTGGCTCCGCGCAATAGTGATTTGATGGCGTCCATGCGCAATTTTAAATTGTTGGAAAAGTTCCCAGAGTGGGAAAGCTTACCGGCGGTGAAGCGTGGCGAGGTAATTTTCACCGATGGTCTATCACATTTTTATAGCCCCAGCCCAGTTCTGCGTGAGTCGATGAGTATACTGGTTTCAGCCATCGCTGGCTTTGAAAGTGGATATATCTCTCCACGCGACTCTTTCCAGCGCCTGCGTTGGCTTGAAATGCAACGCCACAAAATCTAAACTTGGAGCAACTAGAACTTTTTGGGCTCTACTATGGAATCTACTGCGGCATGGATTTGTGTGTGTGGCGATGATGATCGCGCATACGCCCGCGAGCTTGATGCGCGGCTGCAGCAAAGACTGGAGCAGGCCCAATTTCGCGCCGATGAAGTCCAGTTTATAGGTAATGCTAATTTTTCTCCTGTGCAGGGAGAGCTGTTGGTGAGCGAGCGAGAGCTAAATATTATGCGCAGACTTTGCCAAGCCTGGCAGGTTGAGCTGCGCCCGATGAATATTACATCACATAGAAAGTTTATTGGTCCGCTGATTGTCGGAGCTAAAAAGCTAATCTATCCACTGCTACAAGTGTTGCTAAAAGATGTTCTTAAGCAACAGCGAGATTTCAACGCCTCGGCTATCTCTATGCTTGGCCAGCTGTTGCAGGAGCGTGGCGCACACACTTCGGCTGCAGCCCAAAGGTTGGGCCGTTACAGCGATTCGGTTTGAGTAGTCCGTGCCCTAAAAGACTAGGCCTGGAATAGTAATGATGCCGAAGTGCATTAGGTACCACCCGGCTGCTGCTAAGACCCCAACGGTGATGATTTCGTACGAAAAACCGCTCATAAACCCTCTATCTATAAATACCCAAAAGAACTCCTCCTGATTTCCCCAAAAGGAAGAGATTCTATTACCTGTTATGGGCGAGTAAATGCTACTTGTTGCAGATAATAGTGCAGTAATTTCAGGCGGCTAGGTCTGGTAATCTGATACGTTCAGCAGTTCCCTTCATATTTTGAAAATATTTCAACGCTCAAATCTAGTCAGCGATTAGTTCTGTGCAGGATGTCGGCGCAGATGTGAGGCAGGTTTTGGTCTTACGGTGCTCCAGGTGAATTGGGTCGTCATTGTCGTTCCATGGGATGGACTTATGAAAATTAACCATACGGCGGGATTGCTAGTGAGTCCTAGTCAGACTGCGGACATGTCTCCGAAGCTTCCCGCGATCTCAGGTTCCAACCTAGATGCGCTATGGAAAAGCATCGTCAATTTCGAGCGGCGGGCTGCATCTGGCGCTACTCTTTCGCCGCAGGAACTCCTTTCCGTTCAAGTTCAGGTATCACGTTTTTCGATGTGCGTAGAGTTGGCGGCCAAAGCTGGCGATAGTGCTGCAGCCACGCTACGTAAACTGCAGTCGGGGGCTTAGCCAATGGATGCCGCACGCAGATTGGAGATAAAGGATAAATGTTTAGAGCTCAGCGAATTGGTGCAGCGAAAGCGCGCTAGTGAAGCTGGGCAGAATTGGAAGAATGCTCGTCATTCTGCTGAGCAAAGACGCAATGAAATGCAGGTCGCCCTACGTGGCGCTGTAGTCCTGGCGCAGAGTGCTCAGCCTGGCAAGCGAGCTGCTCAAGACCTGCAATCTCTGTTAGCGGCTTTGAATAAACATAATAAAGCGCGACTCAAAGCTGAGGAAAGCGAACGCGGGGCTCAGAAAGAAGCAGATAGGGAGTTTTGCCTACTTAAAAGTGTCCGAGCCAAGCGTGAGAATATTGATGGTCGTCTACTGGATGCCAGCAGCACAGCGCAGGTAGAGCGTGAGCAGGCCGAGCTAGCCGCAATTTCAGATATGGCTGTTGCTCAATCGTCTAGTGTTGATGTGGCTCAACCAAGTAGTGTGGCGAATCCTAGTATTACCTGCGGAACAAGCTCTGCCAGTTGTGTGCAGACTCCAGATGCTAAAGTGCCGGCCCAGTCTCGGCCTGTCCTGCCAGAACTTCTTGCCGAACGTATCATTACTTTCAGTGCCCCTGGCACTCTGGGAGACTCGACCTTCCGCTGCTCGTTTGAATCACAATCAGGCGCGCAGCTGCAATTGGAGCTGCTTCCACTACCGGCTGGTGGAGTGCGTGTGTTTGTGAGTGCTGATGGGGAAAGGGAAAGACGTCGACTATTTCACGAGCGTGAGCGCATCTGTAAGGCCCTTCGTAGCGCCGGATATGCTTCGGTCGATTTGCGCTTGCGTTCGGCTAGTGGAGGGCGAGATGTCGCTTGAGTTTAATCCACTCTGGTTTGGCTTGCTAAGTTTAGGGCTGGCCCTAGTTCCCTTAATGGCTGCGATGCTGAGCTCGTACATACGAGTCAGTATTGTGTTGAATATGTTTCGTTCTGGACTAGGTGCGCAAGGGGTTCCTGGAACGCTAGTGATTATGTCGTTAGCGAGCGCCTTGACGATGTTCATTATGGGGCCAGTTTTTGAGCGTAGTGCCTCAGGCATGTTGGAGGTGACAGCAAAACATCAGTCGATAAGCTTGGATCGCAAATCATTGCAGCGTTTCGAGCCAGTCATAACACCATGGCGCGATTTCCTGAGTCGTCATGTCGGCGCGAGGGAGTTAGAGACGCTTCGCGATTTGCGGGCGCAAGCTAAGGGCAGCGACAAAGGCACTGGGGGCCGGGAAGAGAAAAATGAGACAAATGACTTGTCGATATTGGTCCCAGCCTTTGTTTTGAGTGAGCTGCGACATGGCTTTTCGATGGGGTTTAGTCTGTTAATCCCATTTTTGGTGGTGGACCTAATCGTAGCTAATCTCCTAAGCGGCCTTGGGATGATGATGGCGAGTCCCGCCATGATCGCTTTGCCGATAAAAGTACTACTTTTTTTACTTGCGGATGGGTGGGTCCTACTCACTCGAAGTTTAGTGCTCTCCTTCAATGGGGTGGCCTGATATGGGGGCCTTCTTTCAGCATGCCGTGCTTTTGGTAGGGTTGTTTTCGCTTGTGCCTCTCGCGGTGGTAGGCGTACCAGCCCTGCTAGTGTCGCTGCTGCAGGCGGCGACACAGATTCAGGATCAAACTTGGCCCTTTCTGATCAGGGTAGCAACTTTCAGCTTAGTAGCTGTGCTGGGGTGGCAACTGTTTAGCTCATCAATGCTGGAGTTGTTGCGCGAGGCATTCCGACTGATGTTGTTGGCGGGACGATGAATAGCATGCCTGATCTACTTAGTTCACTCCTTTTGATAGCAGCTCGGGCAGGCCCACTTTGTATGTTCGTGCCCGCAGGAGGTGATGTATTAGGGGTGATGAGCAGGCTATTTTTGTGCGGGGCGCTAGTAGTGACTTGCTACTCAGTTATCCCAGAACCAAGTCTTCAAGTGACGCCCCTCGCTTATATTAGAGAGTTCGGGCTGGGAATGCTCTTAGCAATTCCTGCGCTCGTGTTCTTCGGTTCGGCGGCAGCTCTGGCAGAGATAGTTGACATTTTGCGCGGGCAAATGATGGCAAACTTATATGATCCCTTCGTTGAGCGCACGTCGGTATTTTCAAAAATGCACGCAGAGTTTGTTAACGTATTGTTTGTGGCTAGCGGTGGACTGCTGGAACTGGCGCGTAATTTGGTAAGCAGCTTCGAATCTGTACCACTCTCAGCAGCTCCTGGATTGTCTCAATGCGGAGAGCTTGGCCTTCGTTTGGGGGCTGGCCTGTTGTCGCAAACACTGGCACCCCTGGGTGCGCTTATGGTGCTAATGCTAGCTGCGGAAATTTGTAGCGTGTTGATTAGTAAGTTCATTCCCGGCTTTAGACTGGGGCAGGATAGCTACACTGTGCGTACAATTGTCGCTGGTCTCTGGTATGTAGCTGCTCTACGCAGCGAGATCTTCCTTACGTTTTTGAGTCCAATTTACGCGCGCAAGGTAGTGGAGGCGCTTGCCGGTGGCTGAGGAGAAAGTTCACGAGCCATCGAAGCGTAAGCTGCAAAAATGCCGGAAAGAGGGGGTAGTTCTACGCAGTCGTGGGATAGTTGAGTGTTTCCAAGTTGTTACAATAGCAGCTGGTCTATATCTTTTCTCATGCAGCGGTTTGGTAAAGTTCAAAATGTTGTTAGAATATTGCCTCGTACAGGACGTCAGTGGAGTGGCCGGTTGCGCATCTCTGGGTTTGCGCATCGGCATGTCTATCTGTGCGTTTTGTTTGATCTTTGGAGGACTTAGTTCGATACTTGTCGAAGCAATTCAAGTGCGACCACGATTCGATGCCGAGCTTATCGCCTTTAAGGCGGATAACTTCAATCTTGGCTCGGGGCTTAAGAGAATCTTGCGAGGTGTTGCCACTAGCTGGCAAAGCCTTCTCAAGCTCGCACTCCTGGGGGTCTGTACCTGTCGGTTCTTGTTTCAGGCTGCGCGCGGTATCGGAGAGATGTCCCGCGGTCGGGTGGAGGAAACCTTTTTATCCACCCTCGCCGAAGTGCTCGATCAAGCATGGCTAATCGCTCCAGCTTTGCTGGTCGTGGTACTACTTGATGCTGTCATCCAGCTGCGACGCTATAGGCGCGATGTGATGATGACCCGCGAAGAGTTGCGTCGCGAAATCCGTGAGGATGAAGGCGATCCGCATATTCGAGCAGCTCGCCGCGGGTTAATGCGTCAATTGACCTATGGTGAGTTGGTTGAGCGACTTAAGAAAACGAAGGTTCTAATTGTTGAAAGACGTGGAACTAGCTGAGGCGGTTTTATTTATCCTCGCTAGTTAGATTTTGAGTTAACTCCGCTATGGCGGCGAAAGGCAGCCAGGAACTTTTTGACGAACTTCGGCAGACACTGTCCCGAGTCGTTGCGCCACAGCAAGTTGTGGATGGCATGGCTCAAGCCCTTTGTGCTGCTTTTCCCGAGGCTATGTCCCGTTGTGTTCTACGCTGGCGAGGAGTTGACTATAGTGCCTTGGATCAATCTGCCCGCAGTACGGAAGTTCGTCATGCCCGTACCGCTCGAAGTGCGGAAATATCAATAGACGCCGGCCAGCTTCATCTTGGAGAGTTAGTACTTCCTGTCCCCTTAGTGATTTCAGATCTGCGACGTGCTCGACTTGATCCCCAAATTATGGCCTACATGGATGGAGTTAAGGCGCGCTCATACGTCCTAATTCCGCTTTATATTCACGGAGCTGTAAGTGGTTGGTGCGAGATCGTCAGCGAGCGTTTGCACTTCTGGAGTAAGAACGAGTTGTCGTTGATCCAGCAGCTTGCTGAGTTCGCAGGATATGCTGTTAGTGAGCGGCTCGAGTTGCAGGCGCAGGTAGCCGCAGAGCGTGGTCGCCTTGAGAGTGAGTTAGATGAGTCGCGCCGTCAATATCAGCGCTTAATCGAATCGGGTTCGCTGATTGTGGTACGGACGAATCCTAGCTTTGAAGTTACTGCGGTTCATGGTGATACAAAAACTATGCTGGGAGTCGCTCCCGAGCAGCTGCTAAATGATCGCAACGTTTGGTCACGCTTTCTTCCCTCCCGCGATAGACGCAACCTAGCACGCATGATTTCTCAAATGGGAAAGCAAAAGCGGGAAGTCAGTACTGAGGTTAGAATTTTAAGAGAAGGGGCGAAGGACCCGGGCTGGCTGTTGATTCGAGCTATCCCACTTTTTAAGGAAGATGGTACTCCGGCAGGCTGGGAAGGCTTTGGTCTTGATATTAGCGAAAAGCATGCTGCGCGCGATGAAATTATTGAACAAAGCCGTCGCATCGAAGCTCTGTATGAAGTGGCGCGTGCGCTACAAGTTAATGTTGATCCCGCTTTGGTCACCTTACGTGGTCTGCGCGCTTTAATTGCAGCGACATCTTCTGATTCTGGCTTTGTGTGCTTCTATGATCGCGAGAATGATCAATTGGAACTGGTCTCGTCCGAAGGTTTGTCAACCGACTACATCGATGAAGTAACTAAAGTACTATCCGGGCGCACATTGATTCGCCAAGTTGTGGAGCAGCGTGAAGGTTTGTTAATTAACAACATACAGGAAGACGCGCGTGCGTTGGTCGACTTGGCACGTAAGGAGGGACTGCGCTCAGCGATCCTAATGCCATTGTTGGTCAAAGATGAGGTACAGGGGGCCTTGGCCTTGTTCTGTCGCCAAGCGCAGCGCTATAGCGCTAAAGATTTTGACTTGGTGTCAGCCGCCTCCAGTCAAATTTGTCTCGCTGTGCGGCAGGCCGAATCGTATCTAGCGGAGAAGCGACAGGTAAGCGCTTTAGGAGCGCTGTATCGTCTTAGCCACGACTTATCTAAACAGCTTACACCTAAGCAAATCGCCGAGCGCGCTTTCCCGATTATTCAGGGCGAGCTTGCCTGCAAGCGTATGTGGCTAGGTGTGCTAAATGAGCAGGGCACTCATTTGATTGGGCAGGCGGGGCTTGGGCCAGGCGTGCGCAGTCGCTTGATTGATGTACAGCTGAGCCTAGATGAACAACATGATTTTTTGGATGAGGCGCTCAGGAAGAAGCAACCAGTCATAGTAAAACCAGGTCAGGAGTACAATTGTTCGCGTTTGACACGCATCTTAAAGCGATTGGAACTTGGCATGTTCGTTATTGTGCCGCTCGTGTCACTTGGTCAGACCGTAGGTGTGTTGCTGGTTGAGCCGGCATTCCCTTCCTCATTCTTATTGCAACGTAAGTTGTCACTGCTATCTAGCATGGCAGCTGAAATCGCAGCAGTGGTACTTTCACGGCGATTTGAAAACAAGATTGCCGAAGCCGAGAAAATGAGGGTGGCGGGACTGCTAGCCTCGGGTGTGGCGCATAATTTCAATAATTTGTTACAGGCCGTGCTAGGGCAGGCCTCGTTAATTGAAATGCAGCTGCCCAAAGATGCGCCAGTGCGCGCCTCGGCACGAATGATTGTGGATGCTGCCAATCGTGGAGCTTCTCTGATTAGGCAGCTACTTAGCTTCTCAATGCCCTCGGCAGCGGTGAAGGCGGATTTCTCGCTAGCAGCAATCTTGCGCGAGTCGGTGGACCTGTACAAATCAATTCTGGGCCCATCGATTGTGTTGGATGTGCGCCTCTCTGAGGGGGTCCCGCAAGTATGCGCTGATGCGGGTCGAATTCAGAATGTGCTCACCAATTTACTCGTGAATGCCAAGGATGCCTTGAGCAGCAAGCAGGATGGCATGGTGCGAATTTCCCTGCAGAGCGTGCGTTTAGCTCCAGGAGAGATTGATCCGGATCTCGCCCCAGGTGAGTATGTGCGACTAGACGTTGAAGACAATGGCGCTGGCATGGAACCCGAGAAGCAGGCGCGTTGCTTTGAGCCATTTTTTACCACAAAGAATGTGGATCGCCGCACTGGGCTTAGCTTTTCTGGCTCTGGACTGGGGCTATCTTCAGCCTACTCCACATTAAAAAGTTTCGATGGTGCGATAACCGTAAGTAGCACTTTGGGGCAGGGGAGCGTTTTTAGTTTGTATCTGCCAGCTGTTCAGGCCAAGGTTGTTTCGCCTGTGAACAACGTTGGTGAATCGGCTATTGCCGAGACCTTAGCGCAACCAAAACGCCTCGCCGTAGTTCAGCTATCAGAGTCTGAAGAAGTGGTCTCTGCACAGGGAGTTCTGCAAACATTTGGATTTAATGTCGAGCTGGTTAAAGGCACTGAACAGCTGGGAAGCGCAGCTGCAGCTATGCCCCCAGCCAGCGCATTGCTTGTGTTAGATTTGGATGTATTAGCTGTCCCAGCTGAGCAGTACATCGATAATTTGCGTAAGGTAGCGCCGGAGCTAAAAGTATTTGGACTTTGTAAGGATCTGGAGAGTTGGTCAACGTCGCTTGGGGCGCAGCAGCATCTTTACCTGCTAGAGCGTCCTTTGAGTGTGTGGGCAATGCAAGTGGCTCTTAAGAGAGCATTCCCAGGACTTTCTGTCGAACGCACTGCAGAAGGTTTGTCGAATGGAAAGTCGCCACGCGAGCTGCCCCGATTACATTTGGTTGATAAGCGCGGTGTGCAAGTGGCAGGCGAGGGCAAGGGGTGAAAGCTTCGCGTTACTTGCAGGCAGTGGGTTTGAGCCAGGCTTCACAGCAAGCAGTCCCGCAAATTGGCGTGATAGGTCAAGGACCGGAAGCTGACACATTAGTATCATTGGCGCGTCGCTTTGGTGTTCCAGTAGTCGAAGACCCACAGCTAGCTGCCCAGTTGCGCCGGATGGAGCTAGATGAGTCAATTCCACCCGAGTTGTTTATGGCAGTGGCTACCCTGTTGGCCCACATTTAGCGCCGCTATTCGATAAGCAAGGCGCTCCACAAAGCCCTAAAGCCCAATAGCATAATGGGGCGCTTGCCATGCTAGTCATTATTTCCAGTAACCCCCAGTGTCCTGTGTTTCCGAACTTATCTCTTAGGGGATTTCCGACTTGGCACACTAGATGCGGTCACATAAATACTTTAGACATGGCCCGCATCGTATCGCGCCCCCGCTTTTTCGGGCGGGGCAAGCTACAAACCACCCCATAGGGTAGTTATGAGATAGGTTCCAGATAATGTTGGGAAACAGGGATTCTTGATTACAGCCAGCCCGATTTTATAGGGCGTGGCAATCTAACAGAGCATTTGAGAACTAATTTCTGCATCTCCCCTAACGGCCCTGGTACATTTGTTGCAGTATTGCCGTAGAGCCCTTTGTGTGGGATTTTACTGATGATTTCGCAATTTAGTGTATTCAATAACGAGTCTGAGTTCTTTTTCGACCCCCACATGAGGCAGTTACTAATCGAGCTTGTTAATCAAGATGGCAGCGCTGTTCAGCTTGGAAAGCTGAGTGGAGCGCAAACTTTCATTGGTCGCGAGCCGGGAGAGGGGGGAGTAACGGTCGATAATTCGGCTGTCTCACGCCAGCATGGGCTGATCTGCTGTGGGCGTGCGCACTGGCTGTATAAGGATCTCGGCAGCACAAACGGCACCTGGCACAATGGGGCTCCAGTAACGGGAGGCTCCTGGCGTATCTTGCGGCATGGGGACCTACTCCAGTTGGCCGATTCGGTTTTGCGCTTAACAGAAGAGAAGCCACCCGGTTATTCATCGCCCGCCTCAGGCACTAGCATCGGTGGACGCGCCTTAATTGTATTCGCGCATGGCAACTTCCAGGAGGAATATCCTGTGCCCGAGTATGGGCGTGCCCTCGTAGTTGGTGGATCTCGTGGCGATCTGCAGTTGGAGGGTGATTTAGCTGAGCTCCCAACTTTAGTGGTTGAAAGACGTGGGGATAAGATCTGTGCGTTTGGTCTGTCGAAGGATTTGAAGGTTCAAGTTAACGATAAAGAGATGACCGATTTGGTTTCCCTTAGGGATGGAGATCAATTAACGCTAGGGCAGTACATTATTCTATTTAGCGATCCGAGCTCAGCTGAAAAGAAGGCTACCGGTCCAGTGCCTGGAACTCCACAACGTGACCCTGGCAGTATTTCTCGTACGGTGGAGCAAACCACAAAGTTGGCGGGCGTGCGAGAGTGGGGCAATGGGTCCGAGCGAGGCTCTGGCGCAGCAGCAAAGCCTCAAGTGCGAAGCCAATTTGGGCAACGCCCGGAGCTCGATGAGACGGTGGCGATTGATCCGCGCTCTTTGTCTGAGGGATCGCAAGGGTTTGATCGGCCACCTGCTTCGCGTTACGCGGTAGCGCCGAGTAGCTCAAGTTCTCTAGAAAACCTAGAAGATAAGGTGATTTTAATCATCGGCGGCTTGTTGGTGCTGGCGGTATTAGTGCTGCTAATCTGGTGGTTCCTAGGCTAGGGCAGCCAAAGGTAAGTCAACGCTCATCCGCATTTCAAGTTCTGAGGATCTTTCAACGATTACCGTAGCCCTGTAGCGCGTGGCGATACGCTGAGCTGAGGCGAAGGCTTGGCTGACCTTATTTTGTTGTCCTTGCTTTAGGTGTAGCAGGCTGCCCTCAATAATTTGGGATACCAGATCGTCCTGTACAAAGCGTACCCGGCTTTCGGATCGTGAAGTTACTACAAAATTGACTGACCGCGCCTGTGGATCAAGGACGTCCAAGATAATTTCGCCGCCAAGAATAGCGTTTTCAACTGCCAGGAGCGTGAGTTGTCCCATTAGTTGAAATAAGTCTGATGGCCGTAGTGCTACTAGCCAATCCCCGCGAGCCTTCACCTTCACATCAACGCCAGGAAGTATTAAGGCATCTAGCATTTCAAGCAAGTAAGTCATGGTGTCACTTAGTGAGGCGGAGGCGGCTTGTTGCGATAGTGCCTGCTCTATTAGTTGGAGCGGCGCATGTAGAGGGCCTGGCCCCAAAAGCTGCATGCAAGCTGCCCCAGTCAAAAGGGTCAGACTGCGCGTGCGCTGTGCTTGGACTAAGAGCTGCGATAATTGAAGAATGCCACTTAGATCAGTTAAAGCTATGGCATAGCCGACGGTTTGGCCCTGACTGCCTCGAAGCGTCGTCACTCGTGCTTCGGCTTTAAAGGCGCGACCATCTAGTCTATTAGTAATGGCGCTGTAAAGGGAAATATCTGTGCGCTCCTGGGGATCGCTTGAGCGCCCCGAGTGAAGTTCAGCATGCTTTTGCATCAGTGGAATAAATTGACGCACTGATGCTTGCACTTGTTCTAAGGTGTGCGATGGCTTTATTCCCAATAAAAGAGCGCCTGCGCTGTTGATGAAGGTAAGTGCATACTCGTGATCGCAGATCACAATTCCTTCGCGGATTGCGTTAAAGGCATTGATGGAGGACTGTCGCATGCCTGTGTCCTCAAAGTGCCTCTGCAGAAGCTCATCTACCGCCCGGCGTTGTCGGCCCAGAGCTAAAATCTGTTCGTACACCATGTCGGCATCGAGTGGGCTGAGCAGGATCACATCAGCGCCAGCGCCATATAGCGAATGCATTAAGGCGCGATCTTTTTGGCCCAACAGCCCTAGCACTGGAACTGAGCTTAGCGTGTCGCGAGTTTTGACTTGCAACAGGAAATTGAGACTATTGCCAACGGCTGAGCGTGGCGGCACTACAATGCAGTCAAACGCTGCTGACTCTTCGTTGATTAGCGCGAGTATTTCGTCTGCGCTCGATACTGTGCGTAGGCTGTACTCATGGCGCTCAAATACGGGGCTGATCCACGATAGATCATCGTCGGATGGTTTAAGAATAGCGATGCGCGGGATCTTTTGCATAACTGAATATTAACTGGCCCAGTCGGCCCACTTCCCCAATATTTTATCGGCACTTGCTATCATTAACGTAACGCTTAGCTCATCTCAGATTTAGGCCGGTTTTAGGGCAGTGCGTCGCCCCCAGCGGGGTTGTTTCTCTAGTCTTTTCCGTATATTATCTCGGTAACTTTAGGATCGCAAAAGCATAAAATGCAAGCTGCCTTTTCGATCGGGAGTGGAGGCCTTTGCCTGCCCATTTTAATTGAAGTGAGCCTATATGCGTTGTTTAGTGACAGGAGCAGCCGGATTTGTAGGCTCTTCCCTGAGCGATGAGCTACTGAAGCGCGGTCATCAGGTGATTGGTGTGGACTGCTTCGTGGATTATTATCCGCGAGCTGTAAAACTAGACAATTTGCGCCAGGCACAAAGCAACTCGCAGTTCACCTTCGTAGAGGGACATTTGCTACACATTGATTTGGCTGCCCTGCTTGCCAAAGTCGATATTGTGTTTCATCAGGCCGCGCAAGCAGGCGTAAGGGCTAGTTGGGGGCCTTATTTTGGCACATATTGTGAACACAATATCCTGGCCACTCAGCGTTTGCTGGAATTGTGTAAGTCCTGTTCGCATATAAAAAAGATTGTTTACGCCTCCAGCTCCTCTGTGTACGGAAATGCCGAGAGTTTTCCAACTAGTGAAAAGGTGGTCCCACAGCCGGTAAGCCCATATGGAGTTACAAAGTTAGCCGCGGAGCACTTGATGGGACTCTATGCTAGCCAGTTTGGTCTACCTACGGTTTCCTTGCGATACTTTACAGTTTACGGACCACGCCAGCGACCGGATATGGCGTTCCACAGGCTTGCGCATGCGGGGGTGCATGGATCAGAATTTGTGCTATTTGGGGATGGCGCCCAGTCAAGGGACTTCACCTTCATTTCCGATATTGTAGAGGCGAATATATTAGCGGCCGAGCGAGGAAAGGCCGGCTCAGTTTTTAATATAGGCGGTGGTACTCAAGCGACAATGAATGAAGTGATTGAGATGTTTCGTCGGCATGTTTCCAGTCTCTCTGTAAAACGAGTTGAGCGACAAGTGGGAGACGCTCGCCATACCAGTGCTGATACTTCATCTGCCAGAGTTGAACTCGGTTATTCTCCGCGCGTTACTCTAAGTGAGGGGATTGCCAGGGAAGTTGAGTGGATGCGTACTCAACCCTCCTCGAATGTTTCCAAAAATTGATGACTGCCACTAAGGCTCTAATCACGAGTAAGGATGCGCAGGTATGAGAAGAATTTGAGTTCGATAAAGATGAAGATTCTTCTAGTCCAGACCAGCTTTTTAGGGGATGTCGTTCTTTCGACAGCCGTGATTTCGGCTATCAAGAAACTGTATCCACAGTCAGAACTATGGATGATGACTACACCATTAGGGGCTGGTTTAGTTCGACCAGACCCTGAGCTGGCCGGTGTAATAGAATTTGATAAGCGCGGAAAGGACTCGGGACTCATGGGATTGCTACGAATGGCGGCTCGCCTTCGCTCCATGCAGTTTGATCGAGTTTATGCATTGCAGCGCGCACTCCGTACTTCGCTGCTGTTGGCCTTGGCCAAAATTCCCCATCGTACAGGATTTAGCTCGGCCCGCTTGTCCTTTTTATATCATGTGCGCGTGCCACGCCCGGCAGATTTGCATGATGTGATGCGAAATTTGAGTTTACTTAGTGCAGAAGCTCCATTGAGCGAATTGCCGCAGGAGCTGCGTCTAACGGTACCTGCTGAGTCCGAGTTGTCAGAAGCTGTGCGTGTCTGTCTTTCTAAATCGGAGCCATACGTACTGATTGTGCCCGGAAGTGCCTGGCGCACAAAGATGTGGCATTGGCAGCGTGTGCGTGAATTGGTCCATAAATACGTATCGCTCGGTAGACGTGTTGTTTTGGTAGGCGCCGGGCCTGAAGTCTCGATTTGTGAGCGAGTTGCTGAGGGTCAGGCAGTTGAGAACCTGGCAGGAAAGACTAGTATCGCCGATTTAGTGGCTCTAATAGCTAGGGCGTCTGTGCTTATTTGTAACGACAGTTCTGCTTTGCAGATAAGCTCCGCCTTAAAAACGCCCACTGTGGTGGTCTTTTGTGCCACTTCCCCAAGCTTTGGTTTCGGGCCATGGAAAAATAAGGCTATGGTAATTGAGCGCGAAGGCCTCCCGTGCAAGCCGTGTCGTCGTCATGGTAGTGCAGCTTGTCCTACAGGTACTGAGGCGTGTATGCGTGAGGTCCCGGCTCAGCGCGTATTCGCTGCAGCGGAGAGCATCGCTAGAACTGGGGAGGCCGCGTGATTCAGCCACTAGAAACCGAGAAGGTAATAGTTTTTAAAGATCTCTCGATTGGTACAACGCTCTCGATTGAGCAGTCCGCGCTCGAGCAAATTGGAGAGATGATCGCACATGGAAAGCCGACACCATCTCAGGTGCTCGGGGGGCGGCGCGGAGTCGTGTTTGGAAGACTCGATCAAATAGGTTCGGTAGTTCTGAAGCACTATGGACGTGGTGGGCTACTCGGAAAATTTTTGGATTCACATTTTTTTAGACTTGGAACTAGTCGTTGCGCCCAGGAGTTTCGTCTATTAGGTCGCTTGCATCAGCTTGGAGTTCCTGTGCCAGAGCCGATTGCATATGTGACGCGAGGCGGGTTCTGGTATGAAGCATGGTTGCTGACTAGGGAGATTGAAGGTCACCGCAGCCTTGTTCAGATAGCGACTGCTGAACCCGACAGAATTTACGCTTTATTGGATGAGGTGGTAGCCGCCGTTAAGCGCCTTATACAGGGGCGAGTGTTCCACGTTGACCTCCACCCGGGCAACGTTTTAGTCGGGCATGAAGGTCAAATTTTTCTAATCGACTTTGATAAGGCTTGTGTCTTCGGTGGATCGCGTAACGCCTTGCGGGATATGTATTTGCGACGCTGGCGAAGGGCGGTGCTCAAGCATAGGCTTCCTGAGGTCCTGGCCGAAACATTTAGTGCTGGATTGCGTCATCACTTCGAGGAGGATTGATGAGCGCAGGCTCGACTAATGTGCGTTCAGTTTTAGTAGTGTTATTGGGCTCGATTGGAGACGTGGCTCGAGGACTGGTAGTTGTATCTGCCATTAAACGTAGCTTTCCAGGCTGTCGTATTACTTGGGTAGTAGAGCCTCTGTGTCAGCCGCTAGTTGCGTTGCACAAGGGAATAGATCGAGTACTGCTGTTTGATCGTAAACGCCCAATTAGCGGACTCATGCGGTTGCGGAATGATCTGCGTCAGGAGCGCTACGATGTGGCGCTGGATATGCAGCGAATTTTCAAGAGTGGAATTTTTGCGTGGCTTTCTGGCGCTCCGCGCCGTATAGGATTTCATCGCAGGGACGCTAAAGAGTTTAATTGGATCTTTCAAACTGAAACTATTCCTGAGCTAGGTGAGAACATTCCCAAATTGCAGCACTATTTAACTTTTAGTTCCCAGCTTGGGGCGGACAACGCTGAGATCGACTTTGGTTTAGATCCTGGCCCAGCGAGTGAAAAGGTTAAGGCATTGTTGGATCAGATCAGCAAGCCTTTCGTGGCAGTGCTGTTGGGTTCTTCTTGGGAATCTAAGAACTGGCCGCTTTCTGGCTACGAAGGACTACTGGCTAGGTTAGAAGCAGACCGCGCATATTCTGTGTTGCTTTGTGGGGATAAGAGCCAAGTTGTGACGGCTGCGGCTTTGCGTGCAGTGTATCCGAATGTGCGAAGCTGTGTTGGGGAGACCTCGCTGGTTGAGTTACTGCAAATTTTGAAGCAAGCTCGTCTTCTAGTCGGCCCAGACTCTGGTCCTGCTCACATGGCCTGTGCGGTAGGAGTTTCCTGTATTACTTTGTTTGGTCCCACTAACCCAGGACGAGTGGCTCCATGGGGGTCTGAGGAGCTTAGTTTACGTAGTAGTATAGGCTGTGCCGGTTGCTACAAAAGGCGCTGTCCCGGCTTAGGGGGGCTATGTATGCGCCTTTTATCCCCCGATGCTGTCTATCATCTCGCGCAGCGAGCTTTACAATCTCAGCCGTGATCAGTTCCTTGCAGCTGGCACACTGATTCGCTATAAAAGTCCACAATAATTCAACTCTTTGAACTTTCTCTAACTATGTTGTGTTCTAAGGCCGAACTATTCGAAGTTCTGGATCGCTTAGGTGGGCTGCCCACTTTGGTGATCGGGGATGTTATTCTCGATCGTTACATCTGGGGAAATGTGGCTCGAATCTCGGCTGAAGCACCTGTGCCAATAGTGGACGTTAGGCGTGTTGAGGATCGACTGGGTGGGGCAGCAAATGTAGTGCGTAACCTACGAGGCCTCGGATGTGAGGCTACCCTGTGTGGTTTGATTGGTGGGGACGAGGAAGGCAAGATCGTTTTAGATCTTCTGAAAAAAGATGGCGTCTCAAGTGCTGGAGTTTTGGTAGATAACTCACGACCAACGTCGCTTAAGACACGGGTTGTAGCGCAGAAGCAGCAGCTTCTCAGAATTGATCGAGAGGAGCGCTCCACACAGGAGCCAGCTATGTGCGAGCGCTTTGCGCAATTGGTGAAGGCGCAGGTGGAAGCGGCCAAGCTAATTATAATTTCTGATTATGGCAAAGGCGTTGTTACAGAGAACTTGATGCAGGTTTTTGATTCGGCTCGGCAGGCTGGGCTTATTGGGCGCGGCGCTCGACCATTGGTATTAGATCCGCACCCGGCTAACTTCGCATTATATCGCGGCATCTCTGTCGCCAAACCCAATCGCCGTGAAGCTGAACAGGCCAGTGGGATCGAGATCTCTTCCCGTGAAACCGCACTTGAAGCAGGGCTGGCCCTGATCAAGAAATGGAACAGTGATATGTTGTTAATCTCTCTAGGTGAGGATGGATTGGCGGTCGTGGGTTCTAAAGATACTAAGCCACTTTTCCTGCCGACCGTAGCCCAGGAAGTATTTGACGTAAGTGGTGCCGGTGACACAGTTACAGCTGTATTTGGTGCAGCCCTCGCGATGGGAGCTTCTCCAGCTGTTGCCGGTGACCTCGCCAATATTTCTGCCGGAGTTGTGGTAGCTGAAGTCGGCACCGCATCTATCAGCCAAAAGAAGTTGCGCCAATCAATTGAGCGCCTGGCTGGTCACCAACACGTAGCGGAGGCGCATTAGGGAAAATGGCAGCCAAGTTAAACCGTACTCGCTATCGTGGCCCAGTCAGCATGACCGGATTCGGGGCAGGAAAGGCCAGCGCTAATAATGTCACGGTCGAAGTAGAGCTCAAGACAGTTAATGGCAGATTCTTTGATTTTGTTGCGCGTCTTCCCCGCATCTATAACGCCTTTGAGCAGGAGATGCGCGAATTACTAGCCACAAGTATAGAGAGGGGGCGGGTTGAATTCTCAGTTTCGCGGACTGTGGCAGCTGATGGCCGAGCTAGGGTTGTGTGTGATCAGGCCTTGGTTCGCTCCTATCTTGCGGCCTATCGCAGTGGGCTATCGGTTGTGCCTGCTGCAAGTCGTCCGTCTGAGTCTGAATGCTTACGAGATATCTTAAGCCGTGCCGAAGTTATTCATCAGGAAGAGGAGGCGCTGGAATTGGCGCAAGAACGCAAGCTATTAGTGCGAGCCAGCGAGCAGGCTTTGCAACAAGTGCTGACCATGCGTGCAAGCGAGGGCAAGCGTTTGGTGCTCGATATCGAAGATCGCCAGGGTAAAATAGCGCGTTTAAGAGGAAAAATAGGGCAGCTAGTGAGTGGCCAGTCTGAGCGCACGAGACTAAGGTTAGAGGAGCGAGTCAGCAAATTGTTGGCCACAGTGCAGCTCGACCAATCGCGACTTTTGACCGAGGTGGCGTTACTTGCAGAGCGCGCAGACGTGAGCGAGGAATTGGTGCGTATAGATAGTCACCTTAAACAGTTCTCGACCGAAATTAAGAAACCATCAGTTGGTAGGCGCTTGGACTTTTTGCTGCAGGAGTTTGGGCGAGAGTTTAATACTGTGGGCTCAAAGGTGCAGGATGCGCAGATACAGAGCCTTGTGGTCGAGGCAAAAGCTGAACTTGAGAAAATTCGTGAGCAGGTTCAAAACCTGGAGTAGTAATGCAAAATCATGGTGTGAAGCGCAGAGGCTTGCTTTTTTGTTTGATTGGTCCAGCTGGTGGCGGCAAAACAACCTTTTGCGAGCGATTATTAGTTGAGTATCACGATAGTGTGCGTCTGTCGGTATCGGTAACGACGCGTGCTCCGCGCCCAGGTGAAAAAGAAGGCGTAAGTTATTTTTTTACCAACCAGGAAGATTTTAAGGCCAGAGTAGCGCGGGGTGAGTTCTTTGAATGGGAAGAAATCCATGGCAATAGCTATGGTACTTTGCAGTCAGTGCTTGATGCCGCGTTGAGCAGTGGGGTCGATCTGCTTTTAGATGTTGATATCCGTGGCGCGCTTAACTTCAAGAATCGTCTACCCAAGGATACGATTGTAGTTTTCTTGGCTCCCCCCAGCTCAGAGGAACTGTTGCGTCGGGTAGTCCAGCGTGGTGGAGCGAGCTCAAAGGAGGTTCGTACGCGGATCGAAACAGCTAAGCGCGAATACGCAAAAGTAATCGAACTAGCCAAGTCGCCTGCCTGCATCGACTACTTCTTGGTGAATGAAGATAAAGAGCTAACTTATCAGAGTGTTAAAAATATCCTGCTCGCTGAGCGTACCAGGCTAATGCGCTTGGACGAAGCTGCTATTCAAAAAATATGCGCTATCTCGCCGGATTTGGAGAAGGAGTTGGTATGAGGTTGAAAATTGCCCTAGTTATAGCTTTTTTTTGTATGTCGGGTTGTTCCTCGCTCTGGCGTCAAGGAACTCCGATCGATACTGTGCGTTCTTCCGCTGAGGCTATGCCTGCTAAGACAGTGGCCATTTCAATTTCACGTAAAAATTTTATAGCCGCCGTGGAGCGTGGTCCTAGTGCAAACAAGATTCGATTTGTTGAAGTCTTTAAGAGTGCCCGAGAAGGTGGTGGGAATGGCGTGCCGGAGTATCGGCTTTTTGATATCATCCCTGGTAGTGTCTATGATCAAGTTGGTCTACGGGCTGCTGATATCTTAGTCGCTGCAAATGGTTTGGTGCTGTATGATACCAGTCGTTTCGCCGAATACGTTGTGAAGTATATTCCGCAGCTTCCAGACGCTTCGATTGAGATACGTCGAGATGGGCAGGCGCTGCTGCTTAAATATCACATGTTAGACTAAGCTGATTCCTGAAGGTCGGTCTGAAGAGGGTGGCCCCGTGCATCATGGCAAGGCTACTGCGAAGCTCTGATGTTCCGGCACTATTGTATAACACCCTAAATTCATAGCAGTTTCTAGGTTAATCTCATTTTAGCCAAGGCGCGCCGGCCTGCCCTAAAGTGGTTCAACCCAACCCACTTATCTGCCGATAACTAAGGCGTAGTGCTTTGAAACGCTTGGGGAAGGGCGCCTGCACGTGGAAGACATGGCGACAACGCAGATCCTGCGAACGCGACCGGATTTATCGGAGCGCTTCGAGGTGATTGGAGTGCTCGGTGAGGGAGCGGCCGGAGCGGTGTACCGAGTGCGAGACCGCAAGCATGATGGTAAAGAAGTCGCCTTAAAGATATTACTCAACAATTCAGCTTTCGATGAAAATACCCTTGATCGTTTTCTGGCTGAATTAAAGATTTGTCAAACAATTCATCATCCCAACATTGTAGAAGCGTATGACCTCATTCATCTGGGAGATACGATCGCTTTTACGATGGAATATGTGGCTGGATCAGACCTAGGCAACTTATTCCGCACCAGGCGCTTTAGTTATAGTGAAGTAGATGACATCTTTTGCAAGATCCTGGCAGGTGTTTCCGTCTTGCATGAGCACAAAGTGGTGCACCGTGATCTCAAACTAGAAAATGTGCTTATAGGAGAAAATGGCACCGTCAAGATCAGCGACTTGGGCCTGATGAAGTGGGGCGAGTTTGAAAGTATGACCCGTACCGGCATCTTACTCGGCACTGCCCAGTATATGCCGCCTGAGTATGTGCGCGAGAGCGCTTACGATGAGCGTGGCGATGTGTACGCAGTTGGCTTGATGCTTTATGAGGTGCTGACTGGCAAGCGTAGACTTAACGAGAAGAGCGGCAATGAAGCTTTGGAGTATTTGATTCGTACGCAGTTCGAGTTGCCACGAATTACTCTAACTGGGCTTCCGCGCAAGTATCTGGCCATTATCGATAGGGCTACCGCAGTCGATCCACTGCTACGCTATCAAAGTGCTGAGGAGATGCGTCAGGCGCTTGTGATGCTGGCGGTGTCTCCTGAAGAGGCGGAGGCGCCCATTAAGCCTCGATCGATTGAAACCGAGCGCTTTTGCGAAAAGGCTGTTCGCTCAAGTACTATATTAGACGAAAGTATAAACCGAGGAGTCTTATACAGACGCGCTGTTGTGTGTACGGCGTTACTCTTATGTGCACTGGCAGTGCCGTATGGCTTTAAGACGTTGGTACCTTCGGTTACTTTGTCAGAGGGAAACTACAGCGGCTCTTTAGAGTTGTATGGTGGTACCGGTTATCGAAAGCAAATGGAGCTAAGTGTTACCAAAGGCAAAGTAATGTTCTCTAGTTCATATGAGTACTGCCGGCAAGGTGAGGTGGATCTTTCGACTGGCGCAATAAACTGCGGTCGTGCAGGCTTACGACTTAAGATCGAAGCTGCGGATGCAAGGCATGTTAGTGGCAACATTATTGATGTCAGTTTACGAGAGCAACATAGCTTCTCTTTGACAAAAAAATAGCTTTACTGCACTTCCACGCTCAGCGCCTTACCATTCACAGCACAGTATTTTTGGCGAAGTATTTCATGAGTAGTTTTTGACGTGAAGTCGGACTGCTAGCTCGGGTCAGGGAAGACTTTTTAGTACTTAGCTCCACATCCCATTTGTGGTATTCGCGGAATGCGTGATATAGCCAAGACCAACCTTTGCTCTCAAAGATGCTGATTAGGTCTTTGAGATAGCGATAGGCTCCATTTTTGGGACTCCAGCGGCAGGCTGAGAATTCATCCACAAAAAATAATGAGTCGGGCCTCTCTGTCGCTAGCTTCTCTCCAAACTTTTTTGCGCCCCCAAGTCGTGCTAGTAACTTTTTCTTATTTAAGCCAGGAGCCGGATAAGGGCCAGGGTTTGCTGCGGTATTGATAGAGGGTGGATAGTAAAAGTGGAAAGTGTAGGCTACTCCAGCGATGCTGGTGGGTAGAAGTTCGAGGTGCTTTAGCTTTGATTGGTCTCCATAAATAGCTGACACAACAATCCAGTGTTGAGGATCGCTATCAATTGCTCGAATTCGCTGCGCAGCTTCGAGATGTACCTCATTCAGGTCTAGCAAGGTGGATGGGATATACTTGGGATCTGCGGCAGGCTCATTGATCAGTGCGTAGCCCCAAATAGTCTGGTTGCCAACGAAACGTGTGGCTATGCGTGTCCAAACTTCAAAGAAGTCAGTTTGCGCCCAGGCCTCTTTGAACATGCGATACATTTTAGGTTTTAGAGAAGCTAAACCGCCCGGTGGGCTTTGAAGGACAATCAAAACCTTTATGTTTGCTGCGGCGAAGTAGGGTAGCAAGGCCTCCAGCTTGTCTAGCTCCTCTTCAAGCCAATCAAAGTATTCGCTTTCGCTGGCTGTGGCTGCGTCAGCAAAATAAAGTTGGTAGCGGGCAATATTAGCTTTCCATGATCCAAGAACTTGAATGTCAGCAGGAGTTATTCCAGTGCCAACCTGCATGCCGCGTAATCTAGTGTCTGCGAGGGTTGCCCGTGCTGGGTAAATTAGAGCGATACTGAGTAAACACAGGTAAATGAGGCGGGCATAGAGCATACGCGGGTGTGTTGTTGTGATCGCAATTTGCATCAGTCTTATGGTCCAAATACGAACTATATTCGACCACTAGGTAAACACTTGGGTTCCCTGTCCGATCGAAGAACGCCCTTCGATTATTATACGCCGAAGAAAATACTGCGCTAATGCCAGAACTTATAGGATGCGATAAGTTCGTAAGCTGATAATAGAATTACCTAGAATGCGTGTTCGAAACAGGCTCTATGCCTAGAGGATGTGCTTGGCAATTACCACTGACCAGGGAATAACAGCTGCACCGACGTAAATAACAATGATGGCACGCATGGCCAAGGTAAGCCATTTAACGTGGGCGGCCATTCCACAAATTCCAACGATCACCGCGAGCGCCACGCCTTTTATGATTAAAAGGGCTGGAATCGCTCCAATCTGCTCCATCAAAGTGCGGATGATTACATTGCCCTCTACGTGCACACCCAAGTGAATGACACCAACTGCGGTTAGAACCCCATCCATTACCTGCAATGCGGCCAATATCAGGCCCAACAACAATACTTCGGTTGTTATATTGCTTACGCTAAACCAGCGGCGAGAGGGGGTCGTTGGAAGCGCTGCTTGGCGCTCAAATTGTTCGTCGTATGTTCTTGCAAATGCCTGTTGCATGACTAATCCAGAAACCAGGGTGCTAACTCATACCCTGATCCTGAGATAGAGGCAACTTGCTCCACCTAATTGTTAACTAATTGAAATCTTGAGCTATTGCTCGCCAGAATGGCCCTTCATCGCTCTTAGTCACTGCTGCCACGGAATTTGGTGGTAGCCATTAGTGGATATGCCCGCCGCTGCTATGCATTGTTTCGAGTTCTCGCACAAGTTCCAGCATACGCTCGCGTATGTCATCGGCAAGTGTCTGAATAAGAGTGCTAGTTTGTGAAACGGTATTGTCGGAGTGGACTGTTTCTTTTGCGATCCATTGAGCCGCGCTTTCTAAGTGTTCAAGCCTGCTTGAGATTTCCATCAGCTTATTAACCGTTTTCATAGCACCGTCTCTTTCTCTGAAAAACCTTATTGGCCTTGGGGCGGGTCGCCCAACTAAGCGAGTAGTGGGGGCTAAATTAGTATCGCTATTTAAAGATGAGCGGGCAGCAGCACAGGTTTCCAGAACTGCAGGAGCATAGCAAGATAGTCGACTATCGTTCTAGGGGGTAGAACGATAGTGCGGAAAGGTGGGTAAAATCGACTTAACCTCTATGGGGTTGCACCACTAGTGCCAGGATCGTAGCTGGCCTCGAGCCGTAGGATGCCATCTTTGGTGCTAGCTGAACCAGCAAGGGCGCCAAGATTTTTCAGATACTCGACTTTTTCCTGTTCTACCGCGGACTTCCCTCCGGTAAACATTGCAAGACTACCTTGGACATTTTCGAGTACCGATGCGATTCGGAAGAAATTAATGTACCCAAACCCGAGTGGGTTGCTCTGCTTGAGTAGGTCTTGAGCCCCATCGGGGAGTTTGTCTCCTAGTCCAGGTGCCGTGCCGGCCTGAGCCCGCATGATATCGCTAACTGCGCTTTCGGATGAACTGAGGATGGTAGTACCGCTAGACTGAGCCAAAAATGCACCGATACCCAGCGGACTCATGATGTACTCGATTTGGGCCTTATCAATTTGCTTTTTTTGCCAAGCCCCAAGCTTGAGTCCCAAGGCCTGAACAATTTGATCTACGCCATTGCGGAAACTTTGCTTAATGCTATCCACATTTGAGCCTGTCGCCACCAAAACTAGCTCTGGGAATGGTGAGCCTCCGGTGCCGCTACGAATAGCGACACTAAAACTCTCCAGGGTGTCTAAGAACGCTAACTGCGGAGAAAGCTGAGAGCGTTCTTCGGCTGTTACTTCTGCCAGTGCTGCCTCCTTTATATTGTGTAGAAGTGCACCATCAAAGGTAACTCCTGTAAGGATATCAGGCGGGAGCTTCTTAAAGGAGTAAGCCTGACCACTACCGCTAAGCGCATTCACCCAGCGCCGCTGATCTTCGGTTTTAGGATCAAGGCTGATAGCGATGGAGTCGGTGAGTGTGCGCCCCATACGTCGCGACCATGATAGGCCTTGGGCTGGGAAATTCGCCAATGTTTCATGGATCTTTTGCGACTCAGCTGTGCCTGTTACTGGCGGAACGGAATTGTTCACCTCTCCCATTAATTTTCGAAGATCAACAAACACCATGCTGACCTCGTCGCCTGGGTTGGCCGCTCCAGCAGTTTTTAAAAAGGCCTCAGTTTGCTTAACTTGCTGTAGCCCGGCAGGGTTTGGCTCCGCAAAGGCTGCCGCTAGAAGTTCCTCTTGTGAACTTACAGCCAGGATATCCTGCGACGCAGCAAAATGGAGCGAAATGGGAGAGCCTTGTGCCCGTACAATCTTCAGCGTGAACCCATCGTAAGGGGAGGTGCGCTTGCTAGTCTCGTAGCCAGAACTTTTCATCAAGTCTTCAAGTACGCGCAACTTATCCTTAAAGTTTGTGCCCTGGTTCGCGCTAGCATAAAGAGTAATGCCCGGCTGGTGAGATGGCTGATCGGTTGTCAGAAAGACTACCGCGTCGCGTAAGGCCTCGCTTTGGTCTGAAGATGTAGTAATAAGTCCAGTCTTGATGAATGCGTCAACAAGCCCAAGTAGCTTTTCATCCTGACTGCGTTCTGCAATTTGCTTAAATGTATCCAATAAAGCCGAGTTTCCGGCCCGGCCCCATTGGCTCAAGCGAAATTTCTGGTATGCCGGTCGTGTTGAATCCCAAGTTAGGAACGCCATGGCGCTGGCTGGTAGCTTCTGGATAGATGGATTGTCGAGGATCGATTGTTTGTTGGCTGTATCTTTTGAGCACGCCACTAAGGCTGTGAATGCGATGATGATAAGTGAAATGCGAAAGCCAATTTTGATGTTTTTCACAAGATTGCTCCAAATGTCGATTAACAAATTCTGCTATAAAAAGTTAAGCGCTATCCTAGACTTTGCGTTTCGTTGAGTCAGTTGAAAGGCTCATTGCATGCTGCACAAAATTACGACTACTACGCCTCAGTGTAAATGAACCACAACTGGTTTCGGCCGAAGGGGTAGCGAGACTACATGCTGCTTGTTCTGCACTGCCTGGCGCTGTTGCAGGCCATGTGTCGATTGGCGTAGTCGGTTGCACTTTGTTGAGCACTCTAAGCTATTAGGGCTAGAAGGTAAACCCATACTCCAGCAGCGGGGTCTTGGAGATATAGTCGTAGCGAAAGCGAACCGAGTCACCAAATCTAATCTGAGGGTCGACCCCTTGCTTTAGGTTGAACTCAAGGCTTAGTTCCACAAGTCGTTTGCCCTTTCTCTCTCGTGTTAGTACCACCTGCTCGCCAGTAGATTGGATACTATAGCGGAATATGTCCTGGATGGCGCGGAGCTCATCCATTAGTCCGAGGTAGGGGCCACGTAGCTCAGAGCCTGCCACAAGTCTCGAGAAGCCCCGACCGGACTGAATAGCGAGAGCCTTTTCAGCGACCCGGCGTACAAGACCAGCGTCGACATCCTCAGGGTTGTAGCGGGGGATAGCTTCATCGCGCAGGGTTTTAAGGGTTTGAATTGTGATTGGATCGTATAAGTCTGTGCTGGCAGAGGTGGTGAATATCTTGTCGAAGGTGCTGGCAAAGCTGAATTGATATAATCCTACATCCTCTCCGCCCAAGGCGCCTTTGAGGCTCTTTCCGTCAGGCGGCCGACGAGTTTGGGCTATCGATAAATCAGGGGATATAATTAGTGAGAGAGCTAAGGCAAGTAAGATTGCTAGGACTAGCCGCCGATGCAGGATGCAACTGGCAAGCAGTTGTGGTGGGGCATTCACAAAACGCGGCAATCCTCGCACGACCTCATCCCGATAGAGCGTAAAAACATATGCCCGGCAACTGCACTACCACCCTGTAGTGCTGCTACCACAAGCAGCTGTCGACACCAAACCCCAAAATATTGAGTTCTTCCTTGAGATGCACGTCACTAGAAGTCGTTTTAAATGAGTGAGTACTCATTTGATAAACACAACACACCATTTCTGGAACCCCAAAGTGCCAGTGGGCTGTGTCACGTCCGCGACTTCAGCGTCCACCGCACCATCCCTGGCGCGGCAGAAGCTAATAATAGCTTCCAAGTAACTTTTAGCCAGTCTTGTGATGACCTGTCTACCCTATATTCGAGTCTTGCAGCAGAAAGTTCTCAAAGGCGCTGAGGTTAGAGATGGCAGGTTAAAGGCTGAATGGTCTGGACGGATTGTGTTAGAGCAATCGTCGGCCAGCGTCTCCTTGACATGCCCCGAAACTATCTCCTAACCGTTCGGGACCCTGTCAGCGATCCTGGTTTGCGCAGTAGTCGTTGGCAACAAGGATATTCGGCCAGTTGGGGGAATCTATTCCGGAGAGAGCTAGGTTGTTCAGTCGCTCAATGAACAGTCGTTCCGCTGCCAAATCGCTTAGGACTTCTATAAAGGCTGGCTTTCCTTGTTGCTCCGTAATTTCAACCAAGCCACGCTGTGCCATACCCTCAAGAGATGATGCTATTGCAGATTGAGAGGAGGCCTCCGTTCTAGTGACGTAGCCAAGATAGAACGCAGCTTTAGCGCTATCCTGGAGCCGAGCCAGCATTTCGGTGTAGTTAAGCTGAGTTTTAAGCGGCGCGTCAGCAAGGTTTAGGTGTACCCACAGAAGGCTTTGTAGATGGCTAAGTAGCATGCCAGGAAGGTATAGGCTTGACTCCTTATTCCTAAACTTAACAGGGTCTGTGGAGGCCAAAGAGCCCTCAGTTAAAAGCTCCTCTGCTAGGCGCTGGACCGTTGAAAGGAAGGCTGACTTTGGGGCAAGCAAGAGTTCGAATTCGAACAGGGAGTAAAGCTGCGAAGCTGCCTCCCCTTGGCTTGACTCACCCAACAATGAGAGGAGCGATAAGAATGAAAGTTCGTAGTAAACATGTAGTGTCGCGTTCTTATAAAAGTCGCCCGTAAATCTTCGAACGCCCGGAATATAGTAAACCTGGTGGCCAAGGCAGGTCTGGCAACTTGCCACTCCTGCACGCGGGAGCTCCTCGATCAGAGACTCCTTGCCCGAAAGAAAATGGTGCAACGATGGTGTAAAGCTCCCAAGACTCGGATCGAAGCGCCGCATACGCTCAGCTGCTATGGCGAGAGCGCGTATGCGCTTGATAAGGTCAGGTCGTGGCAACGCATAGCGTGGGGCAGTGAGAAGGGCGGAGTAGGCTAGACTGGATAGAGAAATGCTACTTTGGGTTCGAATAGTTCTAGTCAGCTCATGTGCCAATTCTCCGACTAGGTTTTTATCTTCAGCTTTGGATGTGCTCTTGTAGCTCTCCTTAAATTTGGCGAGAGAGAAAGCTCCTCCCAATCTAATGATTACGTTCCCGTAGTTTCGGCTAAAAATTTTTGTTGCGCGCAACAGCGAGAGGGCGTTCTCGCGGATTTTGCTCTTACCTGAATTCTCATCGCCATAGACTTTGTCTTCCACGACGTTTTCGTAAGAAATCGACACGGGAATAAATAAGATGTCTTTGCGTAGACCCTTAAAGTAGGCATCCGCCATCGTATTTAGCAGCCCCAATTTGGGTGGGCGCATCTTTCCACTGCGACTTCTTCCGCCCTCAATGAAAAACTCCTGCAGGTGGCCACGCTTTATTAAGTAGGTTACGTAGCGACGTAGCAGCAGTCCATGTAGGCGATCCTGTCGCGCGTTGCGCTTTACGAAATACGCACCAACGCTGCGGATGAAAAAGCCTATCGGCCAAAAATTTAAGTTTACCCCAGCTGCTACCAGTGGAGGGTTAATGCCTGAGTCGTACAGGGCAGACCCAACTAGGATATAGTCTAAATGGCTCCGGTGCATCGGCACTAACACCACAGTGTTTTCCCGGAGCCGATCCTCGAAATCTGGGAGTCCTTCTAATATTACTTGCGCAAATAGGCGCCGGATCATGAAGCGCGCTACGGGCGCAAGTAACCAAAAAATTACCGGCCTGGGATTGGCTGCCATCTTTAGAAATTCTTGCTGCGCGCGCTGATGTAGAGTTTCTTTGGCAACATGCTCGCGCGCCGCAATAATAGACAGCTCCCGTTCGAACTCAGATCCAGCCAATATGCTGCGCATTTGGGTGTCGACGCTCTGTAGTGGTGTTCCGCGGACGAGCTTCATGGATCTGTAAAAGTCGAGTTTCAGTAGCCTTTCGAGGGTGACACTGCGTCCCTCGGAAGCTTGAATTGGGCGTCCAAAAACTACTACTAGCGAGCGAGGTAGCAATAACATGCTCAGGTTGCGCCAGAAGCCCATGCGGTGTGAGGGGTTAGTCTTGATCGGGCCACGCGCAGCGAAAATTGTGAGTGTTGTGAATTTGCGTTGAGGATTGTGAGAATTGATCAGACTAAGTTGCTCGCGATCATGGATGCTGATCCATGTTACCGCATCGCTTGAATTAGCGGCCTGACTGGCGAGTTGGGGCGCTCCAAGTCCGAGACGTTTCGAATATGAGGCCAGCAAGGACTCTACAACCAACGAGCGTGACTGGGTCACAACTACTAACTGGGACAACTCTGAACGTAGCGCAGTTAAGCTAGCTGGCACCGTGGCACGATTGAAATAGCGGGTTAACGCTGCGACTGCCAAAGATCGAAAGAATTGAATCATGACACCCCCGAACATAGTCGCAGTTCATGCAGTACCTGACGTACACCATTTTGTACTGCCTGATCCATGCAGGCCGACAGTTCCCCTTGAAACCCGTAACGTGAATATGTGGCGAACTCTCCGTTGCCCTCTATCGGAGGAAGGGGGCTTGGCTGCAAATTGGCTTTGAAGCTAATCGAACAAGACAGTCGGCGCATGGCAAAAAGGTCATATGCCGACGCATCGGCGTCTAGAACTTTAACAGCAAGGTGAGGAGCGCCAGGGAAGGCTGGACTGTCGGAGTAGCCCATTAAGGGGCGGTAGCCACACAGTGCAGCTTGCTCAAAAAAAGAGTTACGAACGATTTCTGTTAGCTCTCCAGATTCAACTGTGCCGATTGGGAGCACTAGAAAAGCGAATTGGCGCCCTAAGCTAGCGTTGCTTGGTATTTGCCAGTCAATGGTAATTCCAAGCGGAGAAGTTCCTGTCGCTGCGAGTTCACTAAGGCGAGCCGGCTTTTCGATCTTTGTAAGTGGGGTATAAGCGCAGGCAGTAAAGCTTGATAGGAAACTAAATGCTAACCCTAACCTAGATATTGTTGCCCTAATGCCCGGGCGACGCTCAGGTGTGGGTGGCTGCCTATCTAAACCTATAGCTGTTTGAAATGACACGTAATTCTCTTACATATTTGCGCTTATGCGGCGTAGCGCGTCTAATTAAAGTGATTGGATCATAAGTGGGCCAAGGTGGCCAGTTCGAAATGCAGCCTGTAGTATATAACTTATCATAACTACTGTGTATTACCTCGAACCAGGTAGTATTTGGAAGCGCTTAGTGTGGTTAGCCTAAAATTTTAGGCGGCAGGGCCAGTAGTCTTTGCTAGAAATAGGCCCGCTTAAGGCAGGCTATGCCGTTGAAATGGACTGCCGATTTTTTGATTTTACGTGTTTAAGAATGAGCAGCAGCGATTCATCTAAACCGGAAGGTAGGATTGACCTGGGCTTTAGCTCCCTAGTCGCTGGTGCCTCGCACCAAGATTGCTCAGTTAACCTACCTTTGGTTCAGGCTAAGACGCCCGAGGTGCCGGTAGAAACCAAACTTATCACTGCAATAGATTCAACTGACTTGCCCAAGCAGCAGTTGACTGCAAACCAGGAGATCGCAGTAGAAGAGGCGCCTGCTGCCCCCAACATCTACAAAGACCTAGCCGACAAGTCGGCGTGGGAAGACCTAGTTCAAGTTTGCGAGGAGCAGCTTCCTTCAGCCGACTCCCCTAATGCCTATGCTAGTGAGAAGTTAGAAGCGCGTCTGTGGTGGGTTAGAGCTCAACTTGAACTCGGCCTTTTGCCGCTTCAAATTTTATGCGCGCCAATCGAAGGCATCGTGCGCGCCATATTGCGTCAAGGTGCAGCAGCTCAATTGCGGAACTTCACGCTCGAACTTGTGCGCCAAATGGCCAACCGTAGTAAGGGCGCAGATGACCGGGCTGTGAGACTATCGCTACTCGAGCTTGCAGCGCGGTTGGATGAGGCGCATTCGCAAGAGTTTGTAAGCGCCTTACGTGAAGAACTTACTAGGCTCGGCAGTGAAAATTCTCCTTCCCGAGCCAAGAGAAACACGGAGCGTCGCCAGCGACTAGAGTCATTGGAAAAGGAGTTTACAGTAGTCAGTAATAGTGCGGCGCAGGTTTTGCAAAATGAAAAGTTTGTTTCTAATTCAGCGCTAAATGAGGCGGCTGCGCCGGCGCCGCAGCCCGCGCCGATACAGCCGGAAGTTGCACGCCAGGCCCGGGTTGGGCTGACTACAACGAATAGGGCAAGTTCCGCACGTGCAATTATTTTCGGTCTTTTGCTGGTGGTGGCACTTTGGGGGCTGCTGCAATACCGCAATCGGGAGCAGGCTGCAGCCTTGGGGGCTTTCGCCTCGCATGCGCTGGATCAAGTGCCACCGGCGCGTCTGCCTGACCTTGAGCGAGTAGCTCGAATTAGCAACCTCGACGCTTTGTTCTACGATATTAGCACCAAGCCCTCCTCGGAAGTTCCAGTTGAGCACGTAGCGCTGGTTGAAAAAAAGGAGGTTCCCAGCGTGGCGCAGCCACCTGTGCTCCCAACATCATCAATCCAACAGTCAGTCTTGCCTGTGTCAGCACGCATCGCTGGCGCGAGTGTCGACACCTCTGGGCCAATTGAGCCAGCGGCGTTAGCGGAGGCGCGTGCTGCTATGGCGCGAGGGGAGCGCGAACACTTGGAGGGTGGGGCGTCGGGCCGGGCAGATGATTTGTTTGGATCTCCAAATCCACGCGGCGACTTAAGCGCTGGCGTTAGGCCGATGCCGGTTGACAAGTTTAGCTCCGAGAAAACGTATGTGGTGATTACCAGGACTAAGGTTATGACCCGACCGTCATTCAAAACCACTAGCCTGGCTGAGTTGGAGGTGGGGGATCGTGTGCGAGTATCGGCCCAAATCGGGCCGTGGTTGCTACTTCGCAGTAAACGCGGGGACAGTGGCTATATATTGGCCCAGGACGCTGAGCTGGGCGATAGGCGCTAACTGCCCAATTTGTCGAGCCAAAAAGGACTATCTGACTCGATCTTGATAGTTTTTCTAATTACTTGTACCATAACTCCTCGGCTTTTCAGAGGATTACCAATGGCCCGTATTACTGTTGAAGATTGTCTTACCAAGGAAAAGAATCGTTTCGCGTTAGTGCAGCTTGCATCGAAGAGGGCCAAACAGCTCTTGCATGGAGCGCGGTCGGTTATTATCGAGCCACGTAGCAACAAGTCGATCGTAATGGCCCTGCGCGAAATCGCGACTGGTCAAGTGCGCTTCATGACAGATGAAGAGAAACGTTTGGCTCAGGAAGCTGCGGATCGCGAGCGCGAGGCGCGCATGGCAGCTGAGGCAGAGGCGCGAGCACGCAATACTGTTCTTAGCGGCCCTGACTCGTTGTTCAAATCGGCTGCCGAGAACGGTGGGCATAATGGAGAGCCGGCCGCAGCAGAGAGTAACGGTAAGGGCGGCGCTGCTGACGACGAATAGTCGCGTGATTGCCGCTGAGCGCGGAGAGCTGGAGGACCTTTTAATTGCCCTGCAGCTCCGTTTAGGAATGCGTGTATGCATTTTGAGCGCATAGTAGCCGCCATCCAGAAATACCATCCTAGTCCTGATTTGGATCTCGTACGCCGCGCTTATGACTTTGCCTCCGATAACCATCGAGGGCATGTGCGAGCTTCTGGCGAGCCGTACCTAGTGCATCTGGTCGAAACCGCGTTGCTAGTAGCTGAATTAAAGTTGGACATTCCATCCGTTGCCGCCGCTCTTTTGCATGACACGATTGAAGACTGCGGCGTCACTCGTGATGTATTGATCGAAAAATTCAGTGAAGAAATCGCAGATATTGTCGAAGGCGTTACAAAGCTAACACGCATAGAGTTTGAGTCACGCGAAGAAAAGCAGGCCGAAAGCTTCCGTAAGATGCTGTTGGCGATGGCGAAAGACATCAGGGTGGTCTTGCTTAAACTTTGCGATCGCCTACATAACATGCGGACTCTGAATTTTCTTTCTGAAGAAAAGCAGCGTCGGGTCGCGCGTGAAACGCAAGAAATTTATGCTCCGCTTGCAAATCGGCTAGGTATTCATTGGTTAAAATCGGAATTAGAGGATTGGTGCCTTTATTATTTGCGCCCCGAAATTTACAAGCTGATTAAGGAGAAATTCGAGCAGGCCGCCACTGAGCGTGATAAATATATAGATGATACTGCCAAGACGATTACGCGTTCGCTAGAAGAGGCCGGAATTTCCGGCTCTGTGACTGGAAGAGCTAAGCATTTTTACTCCATTTGGCAGAAAATGGAGCGTAATAATTTAGCCTACGAGGAAGTTCACGATGTGCTTGGCTTTCGAATTATCGTCCCCACTATGCGCGCATGCTATGAGACATTGGGGGTGCTGCACTCAACCTGGAAGCCGGTGCCAGGACGATTCAAAGATTATATCGCGATGCCCAAGCCCAATATGTATCAGTCATTGCACACCACCGTGATTGGACCAGGGGGGCAGCGAATCGAGATACAGATCCGCACTGCCGACATGCATCGCATTGCAAACGAGGGAATTGCCGCGCATTGGCGTTACAAGGAGGGCGCTGGTCGCGAAGCAGCTTCGACTGTGCCAGGCTTTGACCTGCAGTGGGTTAAGGAGTTAGTCGAGACTCAGCAGTATCTTAAAAGCCCAGATGAATTCATTCAGTCCGTTAAAGGCGAACTATTCCCGGAGGAAGTGTTTGTTTTTACTCCGCGTGGGGACTTGATTCGCCTAACTTATGGCTGCACGCCGGTTGACTTTGCCTATGCTGTGCACACCGACATAGGGCATCGAACTACGGGGGCTCGCGTAAACGGGCAAATTGTTCCGTTAGACTACAAGCTTCACAACGGCGACACGATTGAGATTATTACGCAGAAGAATCACGTACCCAGTAAGGATTGGTTGCGATTTGCTGTGTCGTCTAAGGCCAAGCAGCGCATTCGAGCTTTCTTGAAGACTGAAGAGCACGCGCGTTCTATGACCATGGGCGTGGAGATTCTTGCCAAAGATTTGCGCAAGGTAAAGCTCAGCCTTAAGAAGTTAGAGAAAGATGGGCAGATTTTGGAGGTGGCGCAGGCCTTGGGGCTTCGAAGTGAAGGCGAGCTTTATGCCGAAATCGGCTACGGCAAGCTAAATACCACCAAAGTGCTCGCAAAAGTATTGCCGGATGAAGTCGACATTGAGGAAAAACTCAAAAAGCCCGAATCGGCACTTGAGCGCATCTTTCAGCGGGCGGCACGTGTTTCGCGCCAAAAGGTGGGGGTCAAGGTTAGTGGATTCGATGATATTATGGTGCGTTTTGCTAAGTGCTGCGAACCATTGCCTGGCGATCGAATTGTCGGATTTATTACTCGAGGACGCGGCGTGACGGTGCATTACGCAGAATGTCCACAAGCGCTTCAGAGCGATCCTTTGAGGCGAGTTCAGGTTGCCTGGGATGTGAGCGTTAAGGCGCCACGACGCGTAAGACTGACCGTGCATTCGCAGGATCAAATGGGACTACTTGCTAATGTCAGCCGGGCCATTACAGAAAGTGGGGCCAATATTAATAGCGCGCAGATCAAGACCACTGAGAGTGGAAAAGCTGTAAACTCCTTTGAGTTGACCATAGATGATGCGCGTCAGTTAGATAAAGTTAAGCGCCAAATTGAGATGGTGCCAGGAGTTATTAAGGTAGAGCGGGTAAAGCACATGACGCCGAATGAGGAGCTTACTGGGCATGAAGAAGAGTAGTCGGTTCATATTTGCTCTGCTGTTTGTGCTGGCCGGGATATTTGTCGGCTTAGTTATCTCGTCTAACTTTGGACGACAGCAGACAGCCTCAGCTGGCGCTATCGAGGAGCGCGCCCCGCGTAGTGTTGAGGAACAAGAAACGATCGATATTTATCGCCGTGCCAGTGAGGCGGTAGTGTTTATTACCACCACCACATTGACTGTAGATCCATACGATATTTTCATGGAAGTTCAGCCGCGTGAAGGTACCGGATCGGGTATAGTGATTGATTCTACTCGTGGAATTATTGTTACCAATTTGCATGTTATTCAAGATGCTCACAAAATTGAGATATCCCTGTCAAACGGTCAGAATTATCGCGCCAAATTAGTTGGATATGACGATGAGTCTGATATCGCAGTACTGCAGATTCCCAATCCACCAAGTGGACTAAAGAGTTTGATGTTCGGCGACTCCTCTCAGTTGGAGGTCGGTCAGCGCGTGCTCGCGATTGGTAATCCATTTGGTCTTAATCGGACCCTTACCAGTGGAATTATTTCCAGTTTGGATCGTGTGGTGAAGTCCCCATCCGGGAAGTTCATGCGTGGGCTAATTCAAACTGACGCTTCAATTAACCCAGGCAATTCTGGTGGTCCGTTGATCGATATGTCGGGTCGACTGATAGGAATAAATTCTGCGATTCTTAGTCAGTCTGGCGATTCAGCTGGGATAGGATTCGCCGTTCCCAGTAATTTGGTTAAGCGAATATTACCTGAGTTGATTGCGACCGGAAAAGTGCTGCGTCCAAAGTTTGGTTGGGTACTGGTCGATACGACACAGGGCCCGATGGTGCGGCGCCTTGCTCCCGGCGGGCCAGCTGATAAGGCAGGTTTGCAACCGCTCGAACGGCGGGTAGAGGATATCTTCTTGCAGGGCTATGTGCGCGACTTTGATCGAGCCGATTTGATCGTGAAGGTAAATGGGCAGGCAGTTCGCAGTAAGGATGAAGTCGATGACATATTGGCGCGTGCTGGCACTGGCGAGATTGTGTTGCTGGTTCGCCAGGGTGGGCTAGACGGTCGGGAGCGGGAAGTTAAGATTAAGCCTAGTTTACAGTAGTGTATGCGGGTCCAAGTCCTTAGCGATGATGTTGTTAATAAGATCGCAGCCGGTGAGGTGGTGGAACGCCCTGCCTCAGTAGTGCGAGAATTGCTCGATAATGCTGTTGACGCTGGCGGCACAGACATTTGCGTAGAGTTAGAGGAAGGTGGTCAGACACTTGTGCGCATTACCGACAATGGCTGTGGTATGTCGGCAGATGATGCTGTCTTGGCATTTGAGCGGCACGCGACCTCCAAGATTAGAAGCGCCGACGATTTGCTTACTATTTCAACCCTAGGCTTTCGAGGAGAGGCGCTATCTTCTATCGCTGCCGTGGCTAAGGTTGAGCTCTGCACTCGAACTGCTCAATCTGCGCTTGGCGTGCGCGTAAGAATGGACGGCGGAAAATTAAGAGATGTTAACGAGGTGCCGTGTAACTGCGGAACCACTGTTGAAGTGCGCCACTTGTTCTTCAATACACCAGCACGCAAGAATTTCTTGAAAAGTGCGCGGTCGGAAGTTCAGCGTATCAAAGCTTGGATCTCGCATACTTCTCTTGCTCATCCGGCTATCCGTATCAGATTAATCTGTGATGGAAAGGAAATGTTGAATTTGCCCGCCGTGGGCGATGCCTTCGCCAGAGCGCGGTCGATTTTTAAGGGTGACCTAAAGTGCTTCACCTGTCCGTTGGGGGAAGTGGAGCTAAGTGGGGCACTGGGGCACCCAGGTATGGCTCAGTTTGACGTTAATGCATTTGTGCTCTTAGTTAATGGCCGAGTTGTGCAGGACAAGATGCTTTTGCGTGCCGTTAAGGAGGGCTTCGATTCGACTCTAAAGGAGCGCGAATTTCCGATTGGCTTTCTAAGTGTGCGGCTACCGGCCTGTGACGTGGATGTGAATGTACACCCACAAAAGAGTGAAGTGCGCTTCCGAAATGGCTCGCGCATGTTTGCTGTCACGCGTGACGCGGTGCTCAAAACTGTGCGTGCTATGTCAGGAGCCACCCGTACCGAGAGTAAGTTGGTGGGGGAGTTTTCTAAGGCCGATTCATGGCGACCACAAAGCGATGCGTTTCAGCAGATGTCGAGTGCAGTCGTAAGTCAATCTTATGAGCAAACCGGGCTGTTCAGCCAGAATCTAGCCTACGCTCGAACTCCTGAGCTTGATGATTCGCCGCGTATGCCGCGCTTTTCGGACCTGCGCTATGTTGGGCAGGTAATGCGTTGCTACTTAATCGGCGAGTTCGAAGGCGCGCTGTTTGTGGTCGATATGCATGCAGCGCATGAGCGATATAATTACAATTTAATTCGAAGAGCTTTCCGTCAAAAGCGGGTTGAGTCGCAGCAGCTGTTAGTGCCGGTGGTAGTTGAACTGGGAGCGGAGGGTCTACTACGATGTATGGAGCGCGCAGAAGCATTCGCCGCCTGGGGCTTTGAATGGGAAGCTATGGGCGAGGGAGCTTTAGTAGTTCGCGCCTTACCGGCATTTTTGCAAGCGTCACATGCTGTTGACATCGTACGCGATCTAGCTGCGATGAGTGAAACCGAGATACCCAGCAATGCTCTTGAAAGTGCGATTGATAAAATAGCTGCACGTTTGGCGTGTCATGCCAGTATTCGTGCTGGGCGTGAGCTTGAGCGCGAAGAAGCCTACGCCCTGTTTGAGGCCCTTGATAGCACTGACTTTAGTGCTGCTTGTCCGCACGGGCGGCCTGTTATGGTGCGGTTCTCAGCCGCAGAGGTACAGGCTTGGTTTGGTCGCGATAGGTAGTTCGGTTGGTGAGGCCTATGACCCCTTTGCTTGCAATTGCTGGACCTACTGCGAGCGGGAAGAGTGCCTTAGCGATGCGCTGCGCGAGTTACCTCGGAACGGATATTTTGAGCATTGATTCAGTGCAAGTGTATCGTGGTTTTGATGTCGGGTCGGCCAAAGTTCCCGCGGCAGATCGAGCTAGAATTAGACATCACCTAATCGATTTTACGGAGCCGAATCAGTCTTTTAATGCTGGAGATTTCGTGCGCGCAGCAGATGAGATTATCAGTGGGGTGCAAACAGCACAGCGTGGTCTGGTCTTGTGCGTGGGAACCAGTATGTACTTTACGGCCCTGATGCGGGGCTTAGTTACGGTGCCTAGTGCCTCAATCGAGATAAAACGTGAGTTGTCAGAGACGCCGATTGAGCAACTATATGATCGTCTTAAAAAGGTCGATCCCGAGCGGGCCGCCGAGCTACAGCCACGGGACAGAGCTCGCATTTCTCGAGCGCTTGAAGCTTTCGAGGTGGCCAAGCAGCCGTTAGGCAAAGCCATCGCAGAGCATAGAAAGGTGGCGGATCGTTATGGCGTCTTATGTTGTGTGCTTTGTTGGTCACGCGACGAATTATATCGTCGCATTAACGAACGGGTTGCGGAAATGTTGCGTGCCGGACTGGTCGACGAAACCCGGGCCCTGCTTGCCAAGTACGGCGAGGCGGCGCCAGCTCTTAAAAGTTTGGGTTATGCCCAGGTGGTAGAATGCTTGCAAGGACGCTTGGACCCGGCTGACTTGCTGGAGGAGATTTCGAGAGAAACTCGGCGCTATGCAAAGCGGCAGATGACCTATTGGCGTAATGAGCCTGTTAAGCGTGCCTGGCAATGTCGACCTGCTCTGCTCGATCAGCCTACCTGTGTAGATCTAGATCCAGCCAGTAGCCCCAAGGGCCGCAAGGGATTTAGGGTACTTGAGTGGGAGATGGATGAGTTTTTAGAGCGGGTGAAAATGCGATTAGCGCAGCCTATAGAGAGCACCGAGGTTTGGTACCTGTCTGCGCACAGGCTTGTTTGTAAGTGAAGATAAAATAGCTAT
>JAIBBV010000076.1 GCA_019694465.1 Oligoflexia bacterium | reverse complement strand
GAAAAGGATACGCCATTGCAACCATGACTGTGTATTAGGCAAAGCGATTGCTTTCCCCATTCGCACTCCGCGCGCATCTCAGCACAATGACGGAGAGGTCTACTACGGTGACAAACACGTCGTGTGAATCACCTCGCCATGAGATTGGCTGGCCTGTTCGCTCCCCCTTAAAGTTCTACCTCAAGCCGGGCACCTGCGACTCGCCCAGCTCCAGGAACACCAGGCACCTCCTCAAAGTGCTCATTTTGAATATTATCAACCGCCAAGACTAAGCGCAGGCCATCAAACTTTGGCCACTCCAAACGCAAAGCGCCTGATGAAATAAAATAACCACGACCAGCGCTAATTCTTAACGCGTTTTTCTCCTGGTAGCGGTATTCATTATCTAAAAGCAGCGTTGCGAAATTTCCTAACCGCAGCTGCACTCCCGCGCTAAGTCGATGCACTGGGAAATTGAGGGCATAAAAGCTAGCATCAACAGCAGCGTCCTTGTAATCCGCATTTTTATGCAAAAAGGTGTAGCCTAGTGATAGATCCCCAAGGTCATGATGATACTGCAGCGTACCTTCGACTCCATAAGTTCCAAGAGTGACATTCTCTGCCACACGCGCTGCAAATGGCTTACGCTCGCTATCATATACCCAATCCGTGAGATCCTGGTCATGTCGATAAAATGTAGCAAGGCGAGTCTTTAGCTGCTGCCCCTCAAAGCGATGTCCAATCTCATATGTGGTACTCACCAAATCGCCTAGGTCGGCATTCCCACGAAACAGGCCGGCGCTAGGATTCGAGGCCAGTGCGGTAAAACCTGGCGCCTGAGCAACCTGACTCACAGACGAGAAAACTATATGGCGCCTTGAGCTACGCCCAGTTCCTAGCTCAACCAACGCTAGTGGTGATAATCGAGGATTGGACTTACTGGACTCGAACGCACCGAGACCGGCGCCAAATTTGATATCCCAGGCTTCAGACAGCGCTCTGCGTACATAAGGCAAAAAGGAAATCTGCCCCTGCTGCCTAGAGCTATATGGTGCGTATGTGAGTGCTGAAGAATCGAGGTCTTCAAGCACCGCTCGCCCCTGATAATCTAAACCCCAGGATCCATTATCGTGGACCCCACCTAGACTTGCCTGCAGCGCATCCGTACGGTGAACATAAGCATTAAACAATCCTGGCCTCGATACATCGAATTCATAGTCATCACGATTGCGGCGGAAACCGAGAGCCGCCTCGATATAACTTGCCTCTGCATAGCGCACGTGATGATTCAAGACTGCCAAAGTTGTCGATATTCTCTCGCCCTCAATCCCAGGTGAACCAACTAAATCATGCAATTCTTGGAGCGCGTACAAATATGGCCACTTAAAATTTTTGTTTTGATGGCCCACAAAAATATCAGTTTGGGAATCAGGGCTGAGAATCTGCAGCCGGCTGCCAAGACGACGGAAACGGCTGTCGCTATCGGCACGACTGCCTTGACTATGAAAACCCGCGACATCTAGGTCTGCATTCACAGAGACATTACCGGGAGCCTTCAGCAAATCTCGCCACGCCAAGTAGGAGTGGCCAGATAGAGTTTCAAAATCCCCCGCCCCCAAAGCCAGACGCGCTGAATTTCTAAGGATAGGCTTCCAGCCATACGCCACAGCACCCGAGCTAGCGGCGAAAGCCCGTATTGCTGACTCGCTCCCCGTGAGTAGCTTCACTGCACTGAGCATATCCGGCGCTACTGGTAGTTCCATAGAGTAGTGCCCTGTCTGCGGGTCATACCCTGACACTCCATCTATCATGACACCAGCTGTTTCAAATGTTCCGCCACGAATAGTAACGTCGCTCTGCGCCTCGGGCATGTTGCGGCTCTGTAGGTCGATCAATGGCTCATACACCAGCTGACTAACTGGCATTGCCATACCAAGCGCTGGCTCTGGATTCGCCACGCGCGGTGCTACTACCTCAACTGAAATAGGAACTGGTCGTTTCAGTTCTTCAGCTTGCAAAAACGGCGGGAACATACAAATGCATGCGAGACTCAAGCTGCTTGAAGCAACTAAGTATCTCCCTATATGAGCCATTGACTCTTGCAAATTCATACGCTCCCTGCCTTTTTCAGGATATTAGGAAATGGCTTTGTTGCCTTTGGGCATGCCACTTTTTAGATCGAGAGACCAGACCCAACCTAATGGTGTATTTAAGAGAAGAGTTCTAGCAAAGGCGATTATCAACCTCAAGTAGCGAGATCACAACTGTGTAAGCTATTGACACTTGGGTAAAATTAGCACTGAAGCACAACAGCGTGAGTAATTTGAAATACAGGTATGACCACCAGAAGTAAAAAACTGCAGCATGAACCAGCTCCAATCACAGCTGGCGCCTCAAGTCATAGAAGGCCAGCGTACGCATAGAAAACGATGCTTTTTGGCTAGTCTCCATTTCCCCAAAAGTCTGACTACTCCCAAGCGGTTGAAAAATAGAATCCCACCCGAAGCCCTTTCCACGCGGAGCGACAATATTTCCTCGCACCTCACCTAGGCCGAAAATATGTCGCCCGGCACTGCTTAGTCCGAAAACAGTGCGCGCCAAGGCTGCGTGCCTTTGATACTTATGCACTAGTTGTGCCAAACCAGATGGACCTAGCTCAGCAAGAAACCACTTAATCAGCGGCCCCGGCAGGCGCCCCAAACATTCACAGCATAAGGATGTATCCTCGACAAGCACATCTTGATGCCCCAATGCTTCCGCCGCCTTCAACTTAGCCTGGATCACCTCATGCGGATCTAGTGATTGCAACTCTGGCAACTCAATATTCAGGCTTTCAACTCGCGGATAAAGCGCGCGCAGCTCCGCTAACTTCCCAGCATTTCCAGTAATAAAGAGTATGGAACGGTTATCATTCATGCTGCGGAGGCTAGCACAGGCCGCTTGGGTCGAAAAGCAGAACTACAAGCACAGCGTGCTCAATTGAAAGCAGGCAGATGGATTGCCCTCAAATTAGTGGACCTCACCCTTGCGCATCGCATTCAAACGCTCCGCACTCAGTTGCACCGCCTCGAGGTTTGGCAGTAGTGGCTCGCCAGTGTCAGTACTATCCTTCTCCACTGCACGGCGAAGCTCATCTGGATTAAGTATTCCCAGTCTCTGACTATCAGGCACAAAAATCTCAGCGCAACTTTTACATTGCACGACAACGATTATCCCTTCGAATGTTACTTTAGTTAGTTCAGTAGAGAATGATTGATCGTCGTTTCCTATCACGCCACAGCATGGGCAAGTGATTTCTTCGATGAAGGTCTCTGCCAGACCTTTGAGTCGGAACTTTAGTGCCATGCAACGAGCCCCTTATCGTGAACCATTCGGCGCAGATGGGCCAATGCGCTTACGTAGTCGAATTTCGTTACCCTGGGCGTTGTAGCTGACCTCGTCGACTGCTCCATGAATAATAGCGGTACCTCTACCAGAACACTTGAGCGATTCTTCACTCACTCCTAATTTGTGAGCTGATTGGGGCAGATAGCCTTTACCCTGATCGCGAATCTTAATAGTCAGCCAATCTCCATCCACATCAAATTGGACGTTAATCAATCGATTGCTATAAATCGGATCTTGCAAGCGCTCTCGCCTTACGATGGAGAACTTGTCATTGCCTTCAAGGTCGTAGATTTCACGCCAACTGGACAGTAGCTCTAAGTTGCCATGTTCTAGAGCATTGGCAAGCGATTCTTGAAATGCCAATTCCAGGCGCAATCGAGAAGTCAAATCGATCCTGCCGCTCAAGTAAAGTTGGTCGAGTAGATAGAGTGGGATTTTATTTCCTGCTAAGTCTTTTGAGCGAAAGCAAAAGCTCAAACAGCCGTCACTCAGGAAACGATATAAATTATTTTCAAAGCTACGCTGAGTGAGTGTGCCGATAATTCGCTCGATAGCGCGCTTCAAGTGCTCAGCGCGCATCGGCTTGGGGACAACGTCTGCAGCGCCTTCACGCAGAAACTCAGTGATCTGTCGCAAATCATCGATATTAGGGGTAACAACAATGGCTTCAGCAGGTTTCTGGCTGCGCATCATCTTGAGCAGCTCTAAAGAACGGAGATTAGGCATCTCCAGATCGGTTACAATGATATCGTGGCGCGTAGCATTCCTGAGATTCATTACATGCTCAGGAGTTGCCACCTCGCAGCTCCATCCGGCCTGAGAGAAGAGCGCGAGACACTCCTGGCGCACACGCTCATCTCCTTCAACTAGAAGGATATTCAGTTTGTCACCCTGCGGATTCACAGAGCACCAAGGTAAGACGAGCGCCCCACAGGCGCGTCTTACTCCTCCACTGGAAGAAGTTTATCGAGCATCAGGAGCTCAAATGTCTCCTTTACGAAGCCTTGCAGTGGCTTAACCATCAATGTGCCGTTATCAGCTTTTAGACGCTTGTAGCACATCAAAATCTTGCCAATTCCATAGCTGTTGATGATCTGTACGGAAGACAAATCTAGGATCACTGTGCGCTTTCCCTGATCGTAGACCTGATTGAACGCCTTACGAAGAGCCTCACCCGACGCCTCTGAATCCAAATCTCCCTCAACCCGGATATAACCCTTACTTCCCATTATTTCTGTTGGAAATTCCATAGTCTCCCTCTTACGATAAGTGACGTAACATGCACGCGCTAAGGCGCGCGCCCGCTACGGGTCGTAACAAACTTCCCTAAGTGCATATCGGCGCTTGCTTGGATAAACTGAACAGTTGAAATACCTAGCTAAGTACAAACGTCGTTCGACTTACGGATACATGAAGCCTCGTTGACACCCAATTACTTGGGCCCCTAAGGCATTAATTCCTCTACACATGTAGCGAAGGAGGGGGTTATGCTGGAGATCGATTTGGCCGATACATACGAATAAGTTGTGCACATCGCCGATCGAGCGACTCGCGCCTGAATCCGTGCACGTACTTAGGGGCTATGAAAGGAAGGTATTTCACATGACTACATCTGATTCCGCACCAGGCGAATTTGATGGCCGCCTAGCTGAAGGAAAGGACTGGAGAGAAATAGTCGCATGGGTGGGTGACCTTCCCCCGATGCCGCATGTTGCCTCACGCGCAATTGCGATGGTTGAAAACCCGGATACAACCGCGGCTGAACTCACAGAGCTACTCTCCAGTGACACAGCTCTTGCAGCACGTGTACTTAAAATCGCCAACTCAGCAATGTTCTCAAGACAGCGAGAGATTACAACCCTTAACCAAGCCATTATGATCATCGGCTTTAAGGCGCTGAAGGGCATAATTGTTGCTGCCACCCTTAGACAAATAAACAAGTCTTTTGGAAAGCTCGAAAAACTAATCTGGGAAAATTCGATTGGAACTGCCGTAGCGGCAACATTAATCAGCAAGAAATTACGCAAGCGCTACCTGGAAGAGGCTTTCTTATTAGGCTTGCTGCATAGCCTAGGTCAAATTGTTCTTTTGTTCCAAAAGGAAACTGCCAGCGACTATAAACACGTAATGGAGCTTGTACGGGACGATCATCTTGACTACGTCTCGGCCGAGCAGCAGGTGTTCGGTTTTGCGCACCCATTGATCGGCGCACTTGTGGCAAAAAAGTGGAATTTCTCCTCCGAGACATGTCAGGTAATTTTGCACTATAGAGATCAGCTTGACTCTACAAAGCCTGAATCAGAACTTGAGGAAAAAACAGCGGTGGTACAGTTTGGAGAAATGGTGGCGCACTGTGCGGGAATCGGCAGCCCCGAAGGCTACCCGAATCAGCTGCCAAGCATAAACAAAAGCGCTCTCTTTGTGGGCTTTCCGGAAAAAGACCTCGGCCCCGTGATTGAGGAGCTGATTAATGAAGTCCAGCAACAATTCGAGAAGGAACGCCACATTTACGGTTAATGAGCTTGATTAGAATTAAGCTCAGCGTGAAGCATTTACCACAATTGCTTTCACAACTTCTGTCAGCAGTGCATCTGCTGGAAACACGCGTAGCTGTATAGGCAATACGTACAACTGGCTTCGATCAAAGCCAGTCAGCTTAACGGCGTCCTTCTCTGTACATATCAGAGGCATTTGAGATCCTACCTCTTCACGCAAGCGCTCTAAGTCACCAACGCTAAAAGAATGGTGATCAGGAAATTCGCGCCGGTATTCAAGCTGGAAGCCTAAGTTTTCCAGGGACGAAAAGAATTGCTGCCCACCCGCAATTGCGCAGAAAGCCGCGACACGACCTGGTGTAAGGCGCTGGGTTGGCTCAAGCAGTGAATATGGAAGCTCGGCCTCAAAGCGCGCCGTGAATACCTTAACATGCGCCGGAATTAGATTTATCAGTTTGTGACTAGGCTTGAAGTCAGCACCACCGGCTGATCGATCGACAAAAATCAATGCCTGCGCACGCGACATGGCCAAGTCACGATTCTCGCGAAACAATCCGGCTGGCAAAAGTCGCCCAGCACAAAATTCCGCTTCGATGCTAGGCGTTCCGACTTTTACAGCAAGCAAGTCAAAGCAGCGTGCCAATCGACGATGCTGAAATCCGTCATCCATGATAATGACATCGCCAAGACTCTGACTTTCTATATAACGCGCTCCAGCCACACGGTCTCGCGCGACTACTACCGGTAATCCGGATTTTCTAGCCATTAGCACGGGCTCGTCCCCAAAATCGCGCGCCTCAGCCTCAATTGGAACCATCTGTGGCCCAACAATCCGACCTCTATAGCCTCTGGTGAGTATAGCAGGCCGCATTCCACGCGCTAACAATCCAGCCGCCAACCAAAGTGCCAATGGTGTCTTGGCGTTTCCACCGGCAGTTAAGTTACCTACACTAATTACCGGCACACGTACCGCATATGTCCGAAAAAGCCCGTGATCATACAAACTGTTCCGTAGTCGCGTCATTGCTGAATATATGGTCTCGGCGCACCTTAGTTTCACACCGTCACCTCTCTACTCCGCGCTCCGGAAAGCGCATCTCGCAGCCCCATATCCATTAGAGTTCCAACTATTCTATTCCCTATGGCGGCATACTCACGCCAAATCTGCTGGCTTAGCAGGCCTGCACTAGCACCAGCGGAGGTACCAGCCCACTCCAGCACGCACTGGCGGATATCATCTTGAGATTGCACAACTCGCAAAGCACCGGCCTTTTGAAGCCTTTCTACGACTTCAGTTACGTTGCGAGTGAATGGCCCACAACATACAGGTACACCATACGCCGCTGGTTCAAGTGGGTTATGCCCTCCTTCGTCCACCAAGCTACCGCCAACAAATGCTAGCGCCGCATATGCATAGAAGTGGCTTAACTCCCCTATCGTATCAAGCAATAAAATTTGCTCTAAAATTGGGTGGCTAAAGTTTGCTTCAGAGCGCCGTCGGTAGGCAAGGCCACGCCGCTTAAGTTCTACAGCGAAATAGTTAAAACGTTCTTGGTGACGCGGAGCTAGGATAAGGTTATAGCTCCCTAAGCGTAATTCCTGCTCAATTGCATCAAGCCAAATTTCACCTTCACCTGGGCGCACACTGCCAAGAACAAGCACTGGCCGATCAACAGCAAATATTTTTGCTGCGCGCCCGCGTGTTTCAGGAATCGGAAGAGCATACTTGGTATTCCCGGTAACCAAAACTCGATCAGGATGGACTCCCAGTTCGCGCAGTCGCATGGCGCTGACCTGTCCAGCTACTAGAATAGCGCGAAACTTAGTTAAGATTGGACCAACAAAAAAATGTAGCTGCCTATACCAGGGCCAGGAGTAATCGGAAAGCACAGCATTAATTAAATAAATTGGCACTGCTTGCTTACTCGCTACTTGAATAAGCCCCGGCCAAAGCTCAGTTTCAGCAATAATAAGGGCATTGATATGGGCTGTGCCGATTGCGGAACGAAGCCAGACACAGGAATCAAATGGCAAAACTCTAACTTCGTCCACTGCTTTGCAGAAGGCCGCCAGCGCAGGGCCGGAAGTAGCGGTTAACAATATTTTTTGGTCTGGGAATTGACTGCGAACGGCCTCAAGCACTGGCCGTAATCCGTTCAATTCCCCTACCGAAGCCCCATGGAACCAAACATAATCAGCGCTTGGAAGATTCCATACTCCAATCCGTTCAAGTAGACGCACCCGCCCACGTTGATGCATGGCAAAAAAAGGCACCAAAACTAAGCTAAGCACAAAGGCGCAAAGCTGATACAGGGCGTAGCACAACCTAAACACAGTCCACCTGTTCAGTAACCTCATTCAGCATAAGCTCAAGTTTATGCGTGAATTCATCAAGCGCGGCGGCATCAAGCTCATCCGGCACAACTAACGGCCCCACATGCGAGACACGGATGCGAGCAAACGGGAGAGGAAGCATCATGCGGTCCCAACTACCGAAGCGCCAATGCCACGATGCTGAAGCCGCCAACGCAACAATGGGAGCTCCTGAAAGCTGCGCGATACGAATAGCACCTTGCTTGAGTCGCTGCGCTGGTCCGCGCGGCCCATCAGGCGTCAGCGCGACGTTTCCACCACCCTGCAAAAATTCGAGCAAGCGCCTTCCGCCCTCGACAGCACCATTTGAGGAAGAACCAGAAATTGACTCCAAACCAAAGCCACGAATTATGCCAGCGATAATTCTTCCATCGCTATGGCGACTAATAAGAGTGGCGATTCGCGCCCCCCTGGTAGGCCCCCCACAGCGCTCAAATAGAGCAGGCATCATTAGTTGGCGGCCATGCCAAAATACAAAGATACGGGGGCGTTCGGCTCTAAGAAAATCTGGAGCAAGCATATGCTCCGGTATGCTCCAGCGCCAAGTTGAACTAAGCCCACGCAAAGCCATTCGCCCAAGAAACACGAGTATCGAGACACGCGCACGCCGCCAGAGTGGGGCACGAAATTCAGAGGTACGACCTATAGCGGGAGTCTGTTCCATACTGGCTGCGAAGATCCTTCAGGCGCTTCAATTGCGGCAAACTGCAAAGCATGCAGCTTTGCATATTCACCTGACAAGGCCAGCAATTCATCGTGCGTACCATGCTCCACGATACGCCCATCACGCATTACGACTATTCGGTTGGCGTTTCGAACAGTGGACAAACGATGGGCGATAATGATGGCCGTTCGTCCTCGTAGGAGCTGCTCCAATGCTTGCTGAACCTCTCGCTCTGAACGGTTATCAAGTGAGGCGGTCGCTTCGTCAAGAATAAGAATCGGCGCATCTTTTAAAATTGCTCGCGCAATTGCCACACGTTGCCGTTCTCCGCCGGACAAGGAAAGTCCGGCTTCCCCGAGGATTGTGTCGTAGCCCTGTGGTAATTGGGCAATAAAATCTGCCGCGTGCGCAGCTCGTGCCGCCGCCAGCACCTCTTCACGAGTCGCACTTGGCTTACCATAAGCTATGTTATTGTAGACGCTATCGTTAAATAAGAAGGTGTGCTGGCTTACCATTGCGATTCGCTGTCGCAATTCCTTCAGGCCAACTTTTGAAATGTCCACTCCGCCGATTGTAATGCGGCCACGTGTGGGATCCATAAAACGTGGGATAAGATCAACCAGCGTGGTCTTGCCAGCCCCCGAAAAGCCGACGATTGCAACCTTGGTTCCTTCCTCAATTAAAAGCTCGACGTCCTCAAGCGCAGGCGGACGCTCTGCTCCTCCCGCCTGCGGGGAGATCTCCCTGTAACGAAAAGAAACATTTTCAAATTTAATACTGTTTCCAACTGCCAAAGCAATTGGCTGCAAGGGTTCACTTACTGAAGGCTCACTATCAAGTACCTCAAAAATTCGTTGCGCTCCAGCCAAGCCCTGCTGAACAACACTACTGACCCTACTAAGCTTCTTGAAAGGATCGTAAAGCAGAAAGACAGCGATCAGGAAGGCGATAAACTCACCTTGACTGCGATAGCCATTCATAACTGAAAAACCGCCGTACAACACGACAGCGGCAATAGCAAAGCTAGCCAAAGCTTCATTTACTGGCCCAGTCAACGCACGCAGCTTTTCTGAACGCACGAAGGTCTTAGTAAGCTTTTCGTTTTCTAGCTCAAAGCGCTCCTGTTCAAACTTTTCCCGCCCGAACAGCTTAACAACACGATTCCCAAGGACTGCTTCGTTAAGCAGAGCTGCCAACATTCCAATTTCCTCTTGCCCCTGCTTGCTTAACTTCCGCAACCGCCGTCCGAATCTATAAACTGGCCAGACGCCGACAGGGAACGCCAAAACAGCTATGCCTGCGAGAACC
>JAIBBV010000027.1 GCA_019694465.1 Oligoflexia bacterium | reverse complement strand
TTCCAAGACCAATGTGGCCGCCCCCTCACCCAGTACGAAACCATCACGATCCCTGTCAAATGGCCTAGAGGCTCGCTGAGGATCATCATTGCGGGTTGATAGAGCCTTCATGGCACAGAATCCGCCGATTCCCATGGGGGTCACCGCAGACTCGGAGCCGCCTGTCAGCATAACATCCTGCAAGCCCTCTGAAATAAGTCGATAAGACTCACCAATTGCATGCGTGGACGACGTGCATGCACTAGTCACGGTGTAATTGATACCCTTTAGGCCGAATCGGATAGCGACATTACCTGGGCCCAGGTTACTAATCATGCCTGGAATCAAGAATGGCGAGATGCGGCGCGGACCATCCTTCATGTAAATTTCGTGGTACTTTTCAAGAGTGGCGAGTCCGCCAATTCCTATGCCAAGTACGCAGCCAATCCGCTCACGTGGTAGACTGCTGGTGGCAAGCCCAGAGTCATCCCAGGCCTCCTGCGAGGCAGCAATCGTATATTGCGAGAACAAATCTAATTTCTTGACCTCTTTTGGTTCAATGAATGGAAGCGGGTCAAATCCCTTTACCTCTCCGGCAATTTTGGATGAAAAATCCTTGGCGTCAAAGCGCGTAATAGGGGCTATCCCGGATCGACTCTCTAGGACAGCCTTCCAAGACTCAACTCCTGAATTAGCAAGCGGGCAAAGCGCCCCAAGTCCTGTAACTACAACGCGTCGCTTAGTCATGAATACCCATCAAGCAAGAAACGAACTAAGAGTGCCAAACAAAACGTAGCGCATTGCTTCGCCTCGTTCTCCATACGACCCCGTAATTTAACTGCTTACGGGTTCAAAGACCTGGTAGGCACGATAGGGATTGAACCTACGACCCCTTGCGTGTGAAGCAAGTGCTCTACCACTGAGCTACGTGCCTAAGGCGCCCCATCCTATTGAAAACTGCAAAGAAATTCAACCTGAGCGCAACGCTAGGGTCGAATTGGCGATTGGTTATTAGTGACTAAGGCGTAGGCCTAACTCCTCCAGGGAGTGAAGGACGCTGAAATTATTGGAGGAATACATATGAACCAAGTGAACTCTAGTTCTACAAGCTATCCGCTAATTAACGACCCGAACTCTGGCGGCGATGGGCGCTGGGAGAAAACGGCGCAAGTGGCAGGAAGCGCCTTAGACAAAGCCGAGGCAAATCTGCTTAAGGCATTTTCCTTCACCGACGAGAAGTCCCCCGGCTTTAAATCCTTCCTAAAGAGCTTGGGCCTCTCCGCCAAAACCTCACTGCATGGTCTCCAAATGATTCTGCAGCTTCGTTATGATCGCGCTAAACAGGCCCTAAGCACGCTCTCCCAAATTCTGTTCTCGAAGAACGAAACCGAACAGCGTGTAATAGATAAGATTGGACGATAGAAAGTTAGCGCCATGCCGCGCAGCTCACGCGGCATGGCATTGCAGCCGGCGTTGCTTGGCAGCGAAGATATGCTATGCTCAATAAAAGACATACCTATCTTTAATATCAGCGCACGTGGCACTCGTATCGATTTCCAAAAAGCGTCCCCAAGCAGCAGCCTTCGCTAGCTGTCCATTCCGTCGAATGTTTTCAGTTGTGGTGATCGACAAGTTTTTCCTGTTAGGAGTGTGCGCTGCTTTGTTTGGCTCTTTACTTCTTGGAGTGCCGTTGTGGCTAATGCGCAGTGGAATCATTCAAGCCCACTCTGCCTACCAAAGCACGCGCAACCTGCATGCACTGGTACAGATATACTTCTTCCTGGTGCCATTTATTCTAGGATTCTATATTCAGTCGGCTCCCCGCATATTTGAAACTGGCGAGATGCTACCAAGATGGGTGGCCTTAACTTTGCCAGGAAGCATTCTAGCTGCTGTGCTATTTGTGCTAATGCCCCATGCGCTGATCCCAAAGCTGCTTCTTTCGGCTAATTGCTTTACGGTCTTAGCTGCTGTGCTGCTGCAGCTACCTAAGACATCGCTTGAGATCCATTTGCGCGTCGGCTTTTTTAGCGCCTTGGGACTGACCATACTTAGCTGTGGTCCCTTCTGGGACCTAGCCGACTCAAGCGATTCACTGCTGCTCTTTTGGCTTGGCATAGTTCCCATCGTCCTCGCCACATCGCAGCAATTTATAGCTGGAGTGCTTGGCGGGAAACGTGCCAGCCCAGCGCAAAATGCAATGACGCTTGTGTTAATTATCAGCTCAGGCGCGGCGCTCCTGGGGCAGCTCACAAGTTTATTCTGTGCGCTCGCCCTAGGCGCAATTGCCTCATTTGCGATCGGTACTGGTTTTTTTTCTGCACTAAAACACTGGCAGGAGCCGCTTGGGTTAACTTTTATTCTCTCGCATTGCTGGGCGATTGTTGGAATCTTGCTGGCTTCCTTTAGTACAGCAGATGCCGCGCTGCACGCGCTTGCGCTTGGCTATGCCGTAACCCTGATTCTGGGCGTCAGCCTGCGACTGACTGCCTGGCTCACAGATACTCCTGAACCATCGCCAGCACGCTCAATTACGCTGCTTACACTTTGGCAATTATTTGTATTCACTAGATCCTTTGATGGAACTCTGACTTTATCGCCATTAATGACCGCTGCAGCGTCATTGGCTTGCGCCCTTGCGCTTAGCGCCTGGGCTATAGCCCTACTTGGGCGGGTGCTAGCCGCGCTGCGCGCACAACTTGCAGCTATCAAGTCCGCCAGCCACGATCCAGGCCAAAGCTCGGAGACATCGTATTAAGCCGCTCTACAGGCGCACGCTAACGCCCAGCAATTAAGCAATTAATATCCGACTTGTACGGCGAAACAATCCTAGCGATAAGTCTCTTCCACATTTCGTATCGCGTATGTCACATCAGTAGTCACAGGGTTAAAGCCCATCGACTCGTCGTAGATCATATTGGCACTTCCAGTATTGTTTAATGTCTTGGCTAACAACGCCCCATAGTAATTGGTGTTACCTTGAAGCTGCACAAGTGCGTTAGGAGCCCAGAAAGCCATCGCGAAATTTGAATTACCATTGAGCTTTAATTGCTGATTCCCCCAATAGTTTAGCTCCATGCGCGAAGGCGGAGCAGTTGTGTTCACAGTATTGTTCGCATTAATGGTCGACCAACCACCAGATACTGGAACCGACGAGAAGTGAATGATCACCTTTCCACTTCCTAGCGTAGCCAGGGAAGGTAGCCTGAGTGCTGCATTATTACCGAAGCTCAATGTCCCGTTGATATAATATGTGCCAGCGCCAAGAACTACGCTGCAATTATTGGGGAGAATAAAGCTGGTGTTGCATGCGCCATTAGCCGGAGGGCTCATTGGCACAGCCGATCCACATGTAGGAACCAAAGGGCCTGCTGAAGCATGCGATGAGCACCAATTGCCTGCTGCAAATGGATTGCTGCGCCCGGCGAAGGGATCGGACACGCTAGTATTTGGGCTACCGTTAGTCGGCGTGCACGGGATTGATGGGATAGTGCCACACACGTGACCAGTGGTGATACTGCCGCCTGCCGTCGCTGTTCCATAAACTTCAGCGTTGTTGGCAAAAGAAATATTACCTTGCGAGGCAATCATGCACTGCGCACGTTGCTGGGCGGTAGCGACATTAGCAGGCGGTGGGCCAGTAAAATTAAAGGAGGCACAGTCCTGAGCTTGGCTAATTGTTGTCTCGCCCTGGAAGCCTGGCAGGCCGCCGCTTTGCTGCATATCTCCGCTTACATAGCCAAACACCCTAGAACCAGACTGATTGCCCGTCATGGAATCAATTCTAAATACCGGGTAAAAGTCGGTGGTAATACCAGGACAGGTGGTAGTGGCAGTAGTTGTTACAGGCAAAGCATCAACAAGTGTAATTTTTACTGAATCGCCTCCAAAATTTAGCGCGTTAAATGAACTAACTGTGTTAAACGCCCCCACACTTTGAAAACTTGTAGTCCCTAATGCTGCGCTGTTTGTGAGAAGTGGGGATGAAGTATTGGCCGCAACCCAACGGATTCGACTAGGAACAGCGAAACTACCGGTACTTGGATCATTGGTGCTGAATGCCGGACTAGCGCTGCGGGTAAAGTTATTGCAAAAGTTCGCTTGCGTGAAGAGTGAAAACATCTCTGTTGAATGATCACGCAGCCAAGATACAGCCACGTTCAGCCCCTTTTCGGCCTGATTGTAAGTTGTTGTTCTTATTCTATCAGCACCAACAGTGCGCGTGGTGGACATCGAATATTTTGCCCAGCCAACCAGGACAGTAGTGCATATAACTAGAAATATTACGACCGAGGGTAAGGTGAATCCAGCAGAAGTGCCTCTTCTTCGATTTTTGAACTGCATATCGAGTACCTCTACTAATAGCTAATTAAAAAATTTCTCAGACTCACTTCTTGCGTAGCCGTTGCTGTGTAAATTGAACCAGTGGTGAGCGGTTTCTTGCTATTTACGCTTACCGTAATCACAATTGAAGCCAGGTCGGTAATGTCTTTGTTGGTGGATGGCACCGTTGTCGATTGCGCGACTCCGCAAGGGTCTGAGCCTATTCCTGTTGCCGGTACAGGCGGTAGAAAATTACACAGGTCATCCGCCGTTGTCGGCATGGTCATGGCAGTTCCAGAAGTGCGATTCTTATACACCAGACTGAAGCTACTGTTTGGGTAAATCGTCCTTAGCGTAGAATCATAATCGCTTATCGCCATCTGAATTCCAGTCGCGCCACCAACTGAAACATACGAAACAGTTGAAACCCTATTTACTGAACTACCGGCACCAAAAATTGTTCCGCTAGGATAATTTGGTCCGCTCGTGCCAGATATAGTTATTTGCTTTGCGCCCGTGTTCACGCTAGCTACCAAACCACGCAAACCAGCAGATCCATTTTCTCTGCGATCAGAAATGTAGACCACATCACCGACTACGAAATCGCTTACGTCGAGCACTGTGAAGGTAAGCGAGCCTGAGCCCGGGTCATAGTCATTCGCCAGCACAGTCTCGATGCCACGCTCATTTAGCCTAAGGTAAAGATGTGTAGCATCGGAGCCCGGCAAAATTGGCCAGGCCGCATCCCCCAGCCTCACCTGGGCAGTAGCTGAAGTTGTACTCGACCATTGAATTCCTGGTGGCGTGACAGGTGTATAGGACTCCATAGGGAAAGCTGCTTGGCCCATCGGCATTCCAGCTCCGACTAGACGCACGTCGAAGGCGATCGTATCAAGAATAGCCCTGGCCACTTCATTTGTGCGGGAGATAACTTCATTATCCTTAGCTTGCCGAGCTGTTTCTGTAACTGCGTTAACTACCGCTGCCAAAATCACACTAGTAATGCCCAGTGATACCAAGATCTCCAGCAGCATCGAGCCCAATTCACCACTACGGTTGCACTTACTCATCATCTGCTACGTGCTCCCATATGGAATAAGTGTGTTTTGTAACTGAATCGAACCGCCAATCTTAGAATTCAAGTCGGTTACCACTACAGAAATGTCAAAGCCACCCGCTGCGGTAGAGGTGATGGTCACTACCTGCTGAAAGCGCATTCTGTTCTTGGTAATTGTAGTAGTTGTTGTTCCAGCAACTAAATTACTCGCCCGCAAACGTGCCTGACGCTCCACTCATCGGAGGCCACTTGTAAGGCGGTGGAACGATGTAACATGCGCTGCCGCAATTTGTAGCCAACGATGATGGAATTTGCAAAGGCCAACCCCACAATCGCAAACAAGACTATACCAACGAGCGTTTCCATCAGCGCAAAGCCTTGATCATTTTCATGACCAAGCTCGTCGTTAGCATTCCTTCTTCTTACAACCATTGAAAACTCTCTCAACTAAAATCTGCCACTCCAACGGGATATACCGTCACAGTTGCAAATGCGCCTCCATCGTACGAAAGCGTCGCTACCTTTTGAGATGTGTTGCGATTCCCAGCAATGTCGGAAAGGAAACCTCTCGAAGTAAAAATGAGCTTATTGGCGTCAGTCCCACTACCAGAAAAAGATAGGGTTACGTTGTCAGGCAAATCAGTGACTGAAAGCACAGTATCTGGGTTTCCATTCGCTGTATCGTAGGGCAGCACGTCTCGTCCTATCGTATAGCTCTTATGATTTGCAGCGACAGTAATTACAACCCGCACCCCCTTCGAGAGCGCTTCTGAGCGGGCACGTCTTATGTCAAATTCAAATCCTTGCCGTGCGTTTCTTCGATCAAACGAACCCTTCATTTTTGTAACCCAGGGGACGGCGGTGGCGGTTAACATGCCTAGCAGGCAAAGAGCGACAAGGACTTCCAACAGTGTGAAGCCACGCATTACGTGCAGAATTCTGCTCTTATCTGCTATGCGCTCAATCATCTAGGCATCTCATGATAAAGATTTGTAGCAACACTTGCGTGTTTCTCCGTGAGGAGAACACTTATGTTTCCATCCATCTCGCGGCGTAACTCTCACTAAACACTTCAAATTACCCGCATTAAAATTATCGCCTTGGGCAAACTGATCCTTTACGCTCTGAAGCGATCTTTCAACGCTAGGTATTTCTATTAAGAACCCAAGCTGTGAGGGACAAAAGCGAGAAGAACTAATTAGTTGTAACCAGCTCTGGACTATCGACATCGGGCTGCGCTCCCAGATTTTCTTACGAACTTCTCGTAGCGCTTGATTATCCGCGTCGTCCAGGTCGGTCAAGCACCGCTTCAGCTCGCGCTCGGCTCAGGCAAATTTAGATGCAAAGCGCGCTAACTACCTGGATTGAAAAAAGTGGAAAATAGTATGGGATCGCACAAGCATATGCGCGAAAAATACAAGTAACGCCAAAGCTACCGAAATAATGGCCTCCGGTGAAGTGAACGTTGGATAATTCATGCGGTAGCGATAGGGAAATCTACGTGGCTCCCATTTTTGCCCATCATCACTTCTAAAAATCGACTCAAAGGCCAGACCACAAATTAGAAGGCCAAACACAGCGGCAAAAGCAAAAATGTCTACCAATTCTGCGCTTGGGTATTGCATCACAAGCCAAGCCACAACCATAAACATCAGACCACATACGGCGGTCAGAATTTTAAGACATGTATTCCTGTGTGGTTGATTAAGCGCCTCATTCAATCCTTCGCGACTTAGGTCCAACACAAGCCCTAAGCATTTAGGGCAAAGCGCGCCCTCTCCTTCAAACTGAGCTCGGCAAGTTTTGCAGCATGGCATTACTTTAAAGGTTCCTTGAAAAGAGCAACCAGTCGCTCATTTCCTGCTAGGTCGCGAAAATATTCACTGTGATATCCAGGCCGATGACGCGCAGACAAGGCTCGCTCAATATCCTGATGTTGTCCTGCGCCAGTCTCGCATAGAAAGGCGCCGCCAGGCTTTAAGTAATCTGGCACACTTTCCAGAAGATGCAGAACACATTCTAATCCAGTTGGCCCAGAAAAAAGCGCCTGGCGCGGCTCAAAGTTGAGTTCTTTACTAATTCTTCTGTCAGATTCTGCAATGTAGGGGGGATTAGAAAGTATCAGATCAGATGGTCCATGCACACCGTCTAGCCATGAGCCCTGCACGAACTCAATCATTTCTAAGCAATCATGGCGTGAAGCATTTTCCTTTGCTACTGCCAGCGCTGCGGCGCTCACATCAACCGCCACTCCACTCGCAGTAACGCCTTTTGCTCGTAAGCAAGCAATTACAGAAACTATAATGCAGCCAGAGCCAGTACCAAGATCTACTATTCGCGGCTGCTGCATGTTGGCAGCCAATTCAAGCGCCTTTTCCACCAAAAGCTCTGTGTCTGGCCGTGGCACAAGCACACTTGGGCTGACAACGAAGTCTCGCGCAAAGAATTCCTTTGTCCCAGTTATATAGGCTACTGGCTCATGCTTACGGCGCCTCTCTATAAAGTCAAAAAATTTGGCTTGTTCGTCAGCGCTTAAAACTCTATGCCACTCTGAAAAGAGCTTAATCTTGGGTACTCCCAACATGAAGCTCATGAGGATATCAGCATCCAGCCGGGGGGACTCTGAATACGTACGCAAAACTTCGGCGCCCTTGATCAGCGCCTCTTTTAGGGTCATGCCTCGTCGTCCTCAGCTGCTTGTGACCTAGGCGCAGCCCCCTCGCCTTGCAGTGCCTCAGCCTGGGCGTTGGCGATTAAAGGTTCAATTACCGGATCGAGATCCCCTTCCAAAATCGAGGAAAGATTGTACAAAGATAGCCCAATGCGATGATCGGTTAGCCGCGACTGCGGGAAATTGTAAGTACGCACCTTTTCTGATCGATCGCCAGTTCCAACCTGGCTGCGGCGATCGGCGCGCCGAGCAGCTTCCTGTTCTTCACATTTCTTTTCGTACAAACGAGCTCTTAGAACGCGCATGGCCTTCTCACGGTTCTTAATCTGTGATTTCTCATCCTGCATGGCCACAACAATACCGGTTGGAATATGCGTTATGCGCACGGCTGAGTCAGTAGTATTAACGCTCTGACCACCTGGACCACTTGAACGATAAACGTCAATGCGCAGATCCTTTTGATCAATTTGAATCTCAACCTCTTCCGCCTCCGGAAGTACCGCTACGGTAACGGTAGAAGTATGAATGCGCCCAGCTGCCTCTGTCTTAGGCACACGCTGCACGCGGTGAACACCACGCTCAAACTTAAAGCGTGAATAGGCGCCTCGCCCAGTGACCATCGCAATCACTTCCTTAAAGCCACCTGCGCCCGCATCGCTCACGCTTAGTAGCTCAATGCGCCAGCCACGCGCTTCGATATAGCGCGTATACATTCGCAGCAAATCGCCCACAAAAATGCCAGCCTCATCGCCACCGGCGCCGGCACGAATTTCCATGATCACGTTCTTGTCGTCATTGGGATCTTTGGGCACCAGCAGAACTTTTAGCTTCTTCTCAAACGCTTCCAGTTCACCCTTTAAAAGCTGCACCTCTTCTTGCGCGATCTCGACGAGCTCCGCCTCTTCGCCGGCCTCAATGATAGCCATGCTTCCTGCAAGCTCCTCTTTCGCTTCTCGATAAGCCCTGAAGGTCTCAACAATTTCACGCATGTCAGCGTGTTCCTTGGAAAGCTTCTGAAATAGAGCACGATCTTTAATTGTTTCCGGCGACGATAGCTTCTCGCCTAGTTCCTCAAAACGCTCTTCAACTTGAGCCAATTTATCCCACATAGGTCCTCTTCACCTTAAAATGTGAAAATCTAGATTTAAGATTGAGCGTAGCTACAAAGAGCGCACAGCTTTAAGGATTGCGCTGTGCAGGCCAGGTCTGAAGCCGCGGATCTTCTTGTTATTGCTGGTGGGGTGAACTCGATTACACAGGAATACAATGTCGAGCCCCATCTCCGGATCAATCCACAACGAACAGCCAGTCAGGCCATTCATCCCAACTGCGTACTTACCAAATCCGACATCTACCATTTCATTTTCGTCGCTCGGGGAATCCCAGCCAAAACGCCATCCAGTGGCCTGACCTTCCACGGTTGGGGCCCAAAAAAGACGTACAACATTCTTCGGGACGAACGTGCTTTGCCCGCGCGCAGCATCTAGCATCTCAGTGGCAAAGCGATGAATATCGGCTGCATTCGAGAACAACCCTGAGTGACCAGAGATTCCTCCCATCGCCCAAGCATTGTCATCATGCACTTCACCGCACAACATGCGCTTACGCCAACTACACTGCTCAGTAGGAGCAATCATTGTTGCAACCGGTGCGATTCCACGCCGCTTCACCAAAGACAAGTCAATAAAGCTCGTGCTCTTTAAACCTAGTGGTTGGAAGACTAAGCGCTGGGCAGCGCGCTCAAAGCTTGTGCCTGTCAGAATTTCAACTAAATGGCCAAGCAGGATAAACCCCACATCCGAGTAAATTTGCTTGCTACCAGGCTCGAAGTCTAATTCGGCTCGATTAATCTGATTGTAAATAAACTCACGCGCACCTTTACTGGTTAAGATCCCCATCCGCGCGCCGGCATTCTCTCGCAGTAGATCCTCATAGAATGGCATCCAACTGGGCAAACCTGAGCGATGGCTCAAGACTTGCGCAACTGTAATAGGAGATTTGCCAAGAACTCCAAAGCTCTGGATATAACGAGATACTCGATCCTCTAGCCTCACCTGCTCTGCTTCGACCAGCTTCATCATCAATGAAGCAGTAACCATAATTTGGGTTAGACCAGCTACGTCATAAACAAGATCAGGGTGGGTTAAATTCTGGGCCTGCTCCCCTTCAAGCGATCGCACACCAACACTTTCGCGGTGTAGGACCTGACCAGCACGCCCAACCAACAGCACGGCACCTGGAAATACTCCATCCTCAGCCCCCTGCCGCAAATAAGTTGAGACCTCGCCGAAAATTTCCGGGTTAATTTGGCGCAGAGATTTGCCGGGAACTGCTGGCATACTAGTTTATCGCTTATTAACGGCTACGAGTGACTTGAAAGCGCAGCGATCCGTCAACAAAGCCCACTAAATTCTAAGCACTCACAGAATCCAACTTTGCAGCAGAGGGCACTTGTTCAGTGCTTCCCTAGAAGCAATCTTATAAAGATTAGGTCCTAATCGCCTCGATACTGTAGGACAAAGCAGCCCACAGGTTCAAGACTCGTTAGGGCGTTCTAGGAAATTTATAGGAAGAGTAGCGGGGCCCAGATTAGCCCCGCTGGCAGCACAGCTACTGGCATCAGCGGCCCGTAAGCTCAAGCATTCCAGCTTTTATGCTTCCTTCTACACCAATTGGCAAAAAGCGATTCAACGTCCCATGCCCGAAAGGAGCTCCAAGGAACACCGGGCAAGTCTCACCTCGAAAAATATCGGAGATAACATCCTGAACACTTGGCCCTAGCCCACGTGGATGCACGCAAGTATCAAGCACCCCGAAAACAACGCCTCTTAACTTACTGAATGCACCCGCAAGCTTAAGCTGTAAGAGCATGCGATGAACTCGAAAGGGACTCTCACCGGCCTCTTCAATAAATAGTATGTGCCCTGCAAACTTTGGAGCAAATGGTGTGCCAAGTAGCCCCGTCAACACAGACAAGTTGCCAGCCAAGATCTTGCCCTTGGCTCGATCGCGCTTGCCAAGCGGCTGCAGCTGATGGCCTTCAAAAGGAGGGAGGTCCGAGCCACCTAGATACGCCAACAAACGCCGAATATTCTCTTCGACTTTTGGATCGCTTCCAATCTTGGCTATAGATTCTAGCGACGGGCCGTGAATAGTAGGAATGCCAGCCCTCTGATTCAGAGAAACAAGTAACGCCGTGGTGTCGGAAAAACCAACGAAGGGCTTAGGATTGCGGCGTAATGAGGCGAATGGAAGTTTTTTTAGCAGCTCCATCGAGCCATACGCACCACGCACTGCCATTATAAAGCGAACCTGGGGATCGGCGAATAATTCCTTAAGTGCCTTGATACGCTGCTCAGGACTATCACTTGAAAACAAAAAATCGTGTTTTCCGTACTGTGCGCAGGGATCCAGCGCTACCTTAACCTTAAAGCCTTGCCCCTTAATCCACTCTACCCCACGCTCAAAGCGGGCAGCTTCGCTCGGAGACGAAGTCGCGATTAGCCCAATCGTATCCCCAGTTACGAGAGTCTCAAAACGCGCCTTTTTACGGGCCATGTGCTGCCTTTTCTAGGGTCTTAAGCTGTTCGGAACAAAGCGCCCCAAGTTTGCTTTAAGTCGGCACAAATACTACACTCCCGCCGCCCGAGAAAGGCAGTCAAATTTTTTCACGGTATGCCCTTGAAAAGCTCGAGAACCGTGCACATATAAAGGACGCTTTTTGGGGTAATATCCCTCGCTATTCGATTTTTTGGAGGACTAGAGCGAATGAGTAACAAAAACTTCAAGAAAATCAGACCATTACAAGATCGTTTGATTGTTGAGCGCCTTGAAGGCGAAGAGAAGACAGCTTCCGGACTTTATATTCCGGAGACAGCTAAAGAGAAGCCACAGCAGGGCCGCGTGATTGCGGTCGGTAAGGGCCGGGTTCAAGAGGACGGCACTGTTCGTCCATTAGACCTTAAGGAAGGGGATCGCATTCTGTTCGGTAAGTATTCTGGAACAGAGATCAAGGTCGATGGCAGCGAGTACCTCATCATGCGTGAGGACGATGTGCTTGGAGTCCTCGAGGCTTAAAGCTTAACGGAAAGTTTAATCAACTAAGGAGAGTATTAACCATGGCTAAGATTTTGAAGTTTAGCCTTGATGCTCGCGAGGAAATCCTCAAGGGCGTTAAGACACTAGCAGACGCAGTTCGCGTAACCATGGGCCCCCGTGGCCGCAATGTGGTTATCGAGAAGAGCTTCGGCGCTCCCACAATAACCAAGGACGGCGTAACCGTCGCTAAGGAAGTCGAGCTCGAAGGCAAGTTTGAGAACATGGGCGCACAGATGGTTAAGGAAGTTGCTTCCAAGACATCTGATATCGCCGGCGACGGAACCACAACAGCGACAGTGCTTGCTGATGCTATCTATCGCGAAGGCTTGAAGCTTGTTGCCGCCGGACATGATCCAATGTGCCTCAAGCGCGGAATCGATATCGCGGTGAAGTCCGCCATCGAGTCGCTCAAGGAGCAAAGCCGTGCAACTAAGGGTCGTGATGAAATTGCGCAAGTTGGCACAATCTCCGCAAACGCTGATGCTGAGATCGGAAACATCATCGCTGAGGCCATGGAGAAGGTTGGCAAAGAAGGCGTAATCACAGTTGAAGAGGCCAAGGGCTTGGAGACAACTCTCGAAGTCGTAGAAGGCATGCAATTTGATCGCGGCTACCTTTCACCATACTTCGTCACAAATCCGGACAAGATGGTTTGCGAGCTTGATAACCCGGTTATCTTGATCAACGAGAAGAAGATCTCCAGCATGAAGGACTTGCTCCCAGTGCTTGAGCAGGTGGCCAAGTCTGGTCGCTCACTCTTGATCATCGCTGAGGAAGTCGAAGGCGAAGCGTTGGCAACTTTGGTGGTCAACAAGATTCGTGGCACACTCCAAGTAGCAGCTGTTAAGGCTCCTGGCTTCGGAGATCGTCGCAAGGCCATGTTGGAAGACATTGCTATCCTTACCGATGGCGAATGCATCACAGAGGATCTTGGCGTTAAGCTTGAGAACCTCACCTTGCAACAGCTTGGCCGTGCTAAGCGCATCACGATCGACAAAGACAACACCACCATCATTGATGGTGCTGGTAAGCGCGATGCAATCAAGGCTCGCGTAAGTCAGATTCGCGCTCAGATCGAGGATACCACCTCCGACTACGACCGCGAGAAGCTCCAAGAGCGTCTTGCTAAGCTCGTCGGCGGTGTTGCAGTAATCCACGTCGGGGCTGCCACTGAAGTCGAAATGAAGGAAAAGAAGGCTCGCGTTGAGGATGCATTACATGCAACTCGTGCCGCTGTTGAGGAAGGCATTGTTCCTGGCGGTGGTATCGCTCTAATCCGCGCGACTGAGAAGCTGGAGAAGCTTAAGATTGAAGATGACGAGATGTCATTCGGTGTTAAGATAGTGCGCGAGGCACTTGAGGCTCCGATTCGCACAATCGCTTCGAATGCTGGTGCTGAGCCTGCAGTTGTTGTGTCTAAGGTTCGCGAGGGCAAAGGCGCCTTCGGGTACAATGCAGCTACAGACACATACGAGGACCTTATGAAGTCCGGTATTATCGACCCGACCAAGGTCGTTCGTACTGCCCTTCAGAATGCAGCATCCGTAGCAGGTCTGATGCTCACAACTGAGGCTGTCATCGCTGATAAGCCAAAGGAAGAGAAGGACCATGGCCATGCCGCTGGCGGTATGGGCGGAATGGGAGGCATGGGCGGAATGATGTAGTTCTCGCCTGGCACAAGCCATACCCCCGGAAACGAGGGTGGGCTGTCCCACAAAAAGCAGGGGCTCTGAAAGGGGCCCCTGCTTTTTTTATGGCGGGTAAGCGATCCTGATATCCGCAGAGTGCAGCCGATAAGTGTTGATATTATTTTATAAAACTTGGGGTAGCTTTTGAGCATTGCCTATGCGGATCGGATTCAATCAATAAAATCGCAGAGACACAAAAACAGCAGAGCAACTCAGCTCTGTGTAATAACAACCTAGCACTAGGCATAACATTAAAATCTGGCCGCCATCTCCGCGGTCTCCGCGATAAATTTCCCCTAACCGACGACTATGGGCCAATACTGGGATTAACAATTAGGCCCAATTTCCCCACCCTTACCACTCCTTTTATCAACTTGAGAATCCGCTCAGTCCTTCCGATAAAACCTATGCAGACAAGTAGGTTATCTGGTTGATTAGAGTGAGCAACGACAACAACCCCAAAAGACCATCAAAAATAAATGGTCCCGAGAGCGGGGACTTCGCCACCTCCTTTGCAAAGCTGGCCGAACTTGCCGCTCAGGACCTCGCCGCTTCTAGTGTCAGCCAACAAGAGGAGAAACAACCTTCCATAATTGTTGGAAAGAAAAGACCTAGTGAACCAACCAGCAAACTCAAACAGGTGCTAGATCAAGCACCTGTTTTTCAGGTCGGAGCAGCGCTTTGTCTAGCTGCGCTATTCTGTCTTGGATATTTAGCTTACCCAAATCTCAAATCCATTTCTGAAATTCAGCACCGCGCGGACCTGGTCCCTGTAGATGATCCAGCTAGCGATGCGCCAGCGCCAGAAGAGAATACCTATACAGCGCTTGATGCACTTGCGGATGTAGCGAGCGCTCGTCCACTGTCAGACAAGTCATTCATGGACATCAAGACTGATGTTACCCTAGAGAAAATCACTGAGTCCCTCGTAAGCACTGCCACTGACTTAGCTGGTGGCCTCAGGGACAATGGCCTGTCATGGGAGACTGACGTGTCTCAGCTCAACGACCAACCGACCGTGGAGCCAAATTCTGAGTTCATGTTGAGTCTAAACACCGAAGAGCCCCTGATGTGCCAATAGCACCCTCTCGCGCCAATCTATGCACTATGAGAAGCTAGCGACATGAAAGCTCTACCCTTCCCGTTAGACCACATTGGAATCGCAGTGGAAAATCTTGAAGCTTCAATATCGTATTATCGAGATACATTTGGCTTTGCATTGGATATCCGAGAGCTAGTTCCCTCTCAAAAAGTGGAAGTTGCATTTGTCTCTCTTGCAAATACAAAGATTGAACTACTGGCAGCAACAGACTCCGACAGTACACTTGCTAAATTCTTGCGCGAACGTGGCCCAGGCTTACACCACATTTGCTATCGAGTTCCAAATATAGAAGTTGAGCTTGCAAGGCTAAAGGCTGCCGGAATCCGACTCATAGATGAGAAGCCGCGCCCCGGCGCGCACCACACACGGATCGCCTTTCTTCATCCAAAAAGTACACAGGGAGTTCTAACCGAGTTGTGTCAGGCAAATGCGCCCTAGCCGAGTCACCCCTGAGCTAATAACCAAAAGTACGAGGACTAAACTGGACAAATTCGTATCTCAGCGTGACCTATTCAGGACTTTGTTGCCCCTTAATCAGCATTCCGATGGTCTGACCGGTGCTAAGTCGCACATCTATCACTCGCCCTAAGGCTGGGAGCATGTCCCCATCGATTCTCCCGTTAGGACTTGCCGCGGCAGACAAAATCCCTACCCCAATTGACACTAGCGCTTCGTCATCCAGAGCCATCCCCTGCGCACTGGCAAATATTAGCCCAACTTCAAGGGCACGTTTTTCTGGAGTGAGTCCGGCTTCCGCTAAAATCTCGATTCCACGATTTGTAAACGCTTGCGCTAAAGTTCCCCTGGCCTGCTCTGCGCTTGCGTTGAGATCAAGACGAAAGCCGACTTCGTAAGCACGTGCAAACGTCTGCAGAATGTCATCCCTGAGCTCCGGCGTTAATGATTGACCTGTTCTCTGACAGGCTATCGCCAACTCGTTTTCCGCCCTTGCTCGCGCTTTTTCGATAAAATCAAGCCCTCCCGCTCCAAGTCCAACCTCTGTCCCAAGACTTGCCAAAGCATCGGCACGTGCGATACCGCGCAGGGCCAGAAGGACCTCTTTTTCAAAAGGCCCCTGCTCCGGCATTGCCTCCTGGCTCAGGGCATCTAGCCCCTTTGCTATATGCACGAGCCTCGCGTTAGCCCCCTCAACATCGATGCTGGGTACCCCATACCTCAAGTTAATCTGGGCGCCGATTCCATCAACTAACATCTCAGTAAGGGCATGTTCTACTATGCTGTAGCTTGAATCTGAATCATCTCGTATGCCTAACTGATTCACGATTCGCGAAAGGAACTGCCCCTCACCTAGACGAAAACTTGTAGAGGCTGCAAGATGCATGTCAACTAAGTGGCCGATTTCATGCGCTGCAGCAATATCAAGCCCCGCAAGCCGGCGCAGAGCAGTTGCATTGTCTACCCCAAGTCCGATTGTGATAGTTTTAGTCGACGGCTCCGCTGTGAATATCCCTGTAATGTCACTAGGCACAACCTCAAATTTAATATCAGCAATAGGAGCTGAAGTACTTGAGGCAACAAGCTGACAAAATGTAGCGAGTCGCTTAGCCGTCACATCGCAAGTACGAAATACTTCCTCAGGCACTCCAGGTACAATTGGACGAACGTTACTAGGATCAGTCAGTGCTTCAAGGACAGTGTCTACAGAAGGCGTTGAGGTAACGAGGTCTACGGCAGCTCGAATTGGACTCGAATTAGGCTCTAATGACGGCACAACACAGTATTCCTAAGTACAGCCCACACGCACTATACATGGCCAAAATAAAAAGCTCTCACGCTTTGGTTGCTAGTGTACTCATCTAGCGAATTTATTCATTTCACCTATTACGCTCTCTTGGGTTATGGAGAGCAAAGCCTGCGATGTGCGACAGAAAGCTATGTGAACCAAGAATCAGGCACTTAGGCAAACTGTACTTAATAATCTTGCATCAAAATTCCCTTGGTAGGCCTAAGCGGATTTAGAAATCTCCTACTCTTAAGATAGAGTCTTGCAGTGCCATTTAGCAGCTCATCAATTGCGTTAAATTTGCCTGGCACTTGATTGAAAGACTTTAGTATTGGAATAGGTAACAAGTTTGCTCGCCCAAGCCTCACTACCTCCTTCATTAGCCGAAGTTGTTCCCCACAACTTCGAGAACGAGTTTTGCGCTCAAGCGCTCCCCTCCCGGGGATTACACGAACTACCCACTCTGCAAAAGAGTGGCGCCACGCGCTGGCGTGGAGCAACTCGTACGGAGCGCGATTTAGCTTGGCACAAGCTTACTGGCATACGAGCGGACGAATCAGCTTTCACATTAGTAATGCCGGTGCACAATGAAGCACGCCTACTGCCTAGCGTGCTGCGAGTTCTGAATCGCGCTAACATAGGAAGTTCAGTACACATGCAGCTTGTTATCGTTACCAATGCCTGCACAGATTCAAGCCGTGAAGTTATTCAGTCGCTACTCAGCGGTATTTCTGATGCCGGATATGTGCGCGTACCAATCATCAGAGATCGCCAAGCAGATTCATTCTCCTACAAAGCAAACTTCGGCAATGCCCAGATCTTACTGGTCAACACTAATACTCCAGGTAAGGCCAATGCCCTATCGATCGGCAATGATTTTGCCTACAGCGCAGGCCATAAGATTTGTATGTGCTTGGATGCAGATACCTTTGTTGAACCAAATTCTGTGGCTTTGATGTTCAAGGAGGCTCATGCGAGGTTCATCAGTCAGCAAGCCCACGAATATGTCGCAGTCAGCAGTCTTATAAGAGAAAGCCTGCCACGCAACAAAGAGCAAATTAGCTTTTGGAGATCCATACTGATCCCGCAGCCAAATGGAATTGGGCGGACTCCGGAAGGCATAATTACTGGATGCTTCTGGGCCTGGAGACCAGAATGGATGCGTAGCTTAGGTGGCTGCCCACAATCAGTAGCAGAGGACCTTGCCATGGCTGGAATTGCCAGGAGCATGGGGAAAAAAGTTGCGCTCAGTGAGGCAAAAGTTTGGGTCTTCGATATTGGTACGGTGCGAGATTATATCTCTCGCGTTCGGCGCTCTACTCAATCACTTTTTCAAATCCGAGATATGCTTGGGCCACAAGCAGAGTTGCTCTATCCAATGCTTGGCCAGTCGCGTTGGCTTTTAGATGGATTTGGGGCGCGGGTAAGACATATTTTACTACCCCGCCTGTGGCACTCAGCGCCCAGCGGATGGCCAGCAAGGTTGGCCTCCTTTATCGCTCACGAGTACTGGTGGTATCTTGGCCGCCGTGACCACGCTAGGGCTCCAAGTGCATCAACCTGGAACGCCTGTGGCAGCACAAAGTAAAAAATCCACAAGCTAGGCAAACCTAGGCCGAAGCCAGCAGGCACAAATTAGTAACGTATAGAGAACCGCAGCTTAAGCCTACAAAAGCGCACTATGGCTCATCAAGGTATTGATTCACATTCTCAGTCTCGTTGGCGTACTCATCATGCTGCGCCAAAATGCCCTCTGGTGTGAGTACTGGGTTCTGTCCACTAGTGTAGAAATGGTAAAGACGCGCTGTATCGTACATGCTGATATCAAGCTTGACCGATAACGCATAGCACAGGATCACAGTCGTTATTAAAGTTGCTGCGTGCGTAAAAAAGTATTTACGGGTATCAGACTCATCCCAGCGCAAGTAAACGTAGCGATAAACTAAGCAAGGGATTAGAAGTGATGCGATGGCCCACATCGTGTCGAAAATAACCATCTTCGTCCACAAAAGGGCCCACACAAATGTTGCGATTGCAAAGCAAGAAAGCATGCCCGCGAAAAGAAGCGAAGCCAGTGATCCATAGTGGCTCAGCGGTCCATTCTTTAGCAGATAAACAAAAAGAAAACCGGCTAAAGCGATTATGGCTAAAACTTTGGCCCAAGCACTATCAATGACCCGCTCCACCTGATCCGGCTTTGAATTTCGATAGCGCCCTAGTGCCTCAGCCCGCACATTGGCTCGCTCAAGCTTTCGCTTCGCTATACATTCTGGACAAAGTTTGAAGGATTCACCTCGAGGCGATCCACAGCTATAGCAGCTCATAAGGTTCCCTCACGGAAAAAGGGAAGTCTGGGGCCAGCAAAGGCCTGGCTAGCAGGGCTTAATGTTAGTTGCTTGAAATCACTAGTGTTTTGCATCGGCAATGCACTCTGCATACTTGTGTAAGCTTAGTAGCTCGAATTGCGCTATAGTACCATGGCTTTACTTATCGAGTGAAGAAAGGGACGCCATGAAACAATTCTTATTGCTCACGCTTTGTAGCCTAATCGCGGCGAGCCCAAGCTTTGCACAGCCCTGCAGTGATCTTATTCGTGAATGCTTCGCTTACACAAAGGTCGAACGAACCGCCTGTTTTTACGCTTCCGCTAAGCATTCGTTTTGCGCTGGCTCCAGTCTGGGACGTTTGGCACTTAAACGCTGGGAAATGTCTCCTGAGCAAGACCCGGGGCTAGCAGAGGCACCAGCTCTTCTAGGACCGCGCTTAATTGATCCTCCATGCATAGACCGGTTCGACACCCAATTTTCTGCCGCTCTAAGCGAGGGAACCCCTGCCCTCAAGGCCATAAACTCGCTAGATCAAGTATTGACCAGTTGCACCAAAGCTACTGCAGAAGGGCTGATGCGGCCCTAGCCGCTAATTTGCCAATCTGATGGAAATCTAATCAAGTCTCCAGCTATACCCACCGCAAAGATTGTTGTGGTGCAAACTGTTTCAATAATTTAAGCCTGCTGTCCCCGGGAGGGATGACAAATTACGGTCGCAATGGCTAAAATTGGGAGCCTGAAGGCCTTCCACTAAAGGAACCCATTTTCGAAGAGCCTCGATTAAGCGACGTTTAGGACATTTTTTCTTGTAACCGCTATAAATAAAGCCAAAGGAGTCTTTATGATGGGATTCCCGCTAACCACAATGTGAGTGTCATATGACGAGTACAATTTCCAAGCAGCGCCGTGTATTGGTAACCGCTGCCCTGCCCTATTCCAATGGATGCCCACATGTTGGCCATATCGCCGGAGCCTACTTACCAGCTGACATTTACGTACGCTACCTGCGACTTGCAGGAGTTGATGCCCGTTTTGTGTGCGGCTCTGACGATCATGGCGTAGCAATCATTTTAAGCGCCCAAAAGGAGGGCCGTACCCCAGCTGACACAGCTCAGCACTATAGCCAGAGACAGCTTAAGGCTTTCGAAGGTCTGGGAATCCACTTTGACGTATACGGCAGTACTAGCCGCACACCGCAGCATGCATCAACTAGCCAGAAGTTCTTCTTGAAGCTGTATGAACAAGGCTATTTTGAGAAGAGAACCGCCAAGCAATTCTTCGACGACAGCAAGAATATGTTTCTCCCCGACCGCTTTGTTAAGGGGACCTGTGCCTTTTGCAAAACCCCTGAACAGAACGGAGATCAGTGCGAAAACTGCGGAAAGATGCTCGATGTAGATACACTGATCGACGCACGTAGCGTTATGTCTGGCACGCCGGCCTCAGTCAAGGAGAGTTCGCATTGGTTTCTCGATCTCTCGCGCTTTGAAAAGGAAGTTTCGACTTGGCTCGAATCAGCTACAGTGCGTGAGCAAACCAAGAATTACGTGCGCGGCCTTTTATCTACTGGCTTAGTGAAGCGCTCCATGACTCGCGACCTAACATGGGGTATTCCTGTGCCACTGCCTGATGCTGACGCAAAAGGGAAGGTGCTGTACGTTTGGTTCGACGCACCAATTGGCTACATTTCTAATACTATGGAGCTCTGTGCGCGCCTCGACGGCGATGAAGCACGCTTCGCAGATTGGTGGAAGTCGGACGACACGGAAATTTATCACTTCATTGGTGAAGACAATACCATATTTCACTGCGTGATCTGGATCGCAATGTTGAGCGCCGAGCGTTCCTACAAGCTTCCGCGTGGCGTTATTGTTAACCAGTTCCTAAATATACAATTTCCAGGCAAGGAAGTGGAGAAAATCTCTAAGTCGCGAAACACTGCCGTGTGGATCGAAGACTATGTTGCTTCCGGCTCAAATCCGGACGTGCTGCGCTACTACCTAACAGCTATAGCTCCGGAGCGGGCACGTACCGTCTATAAGCCAGAAGACATGATTCAGCGTAACAACTCCGAGCTTGCTAATGTACTCGGCAATTTTGTGCATAGAATCACATCGTTCACACTTAAGTACTGTGGCCCACACGTGCCAGCATTCCCAGAAGCTAAGGTGACCGATGTGGATCGCAATTTTGCAAAGGCGATACAGACTACTCACGCACGCCTAACGCAGTGCCTGGAACAGTTTGAGTTTAAATCTGGCCTTGAAACTCTGATGGAGTTGGCTCGTGCAGCCAATAAGTACGCCGATGAAAAGGCTCCTTGGGTCACACGTAAGTCAGACATGGAAACAACTGCTGTGACTTTGGCCTACGGCCTACACGCAATTAAGTACTTTGCGATAGCATTCGCCCCGTATATGCCGTTTAGCGCCGCCAAGATTCAAGAAATGCTTGGCTTGTCCAAGGAAGAGTGTGGCTGGGCACAGGCTACCGACCCCTTAGCGGCGGGGCGGCTGATTAAGGAGCCACAAATTCTCTTCACAAAAATTGAAGCCGAAAAGGACGCACTCCCCTCCGTCGCATGATTAGGCCTGCTGATCAAAATTCTATTCAAGAGGCAGCGAAACTGATTCGCGAGAGTGAACTTGTCGCGTTCCCTACGGAGACAGTTTATGGATTGGGAGCCAACGCCTTCGACGAAGTCGCGGTGCAGAAGATTTTTGCCGCCAAGGGTCGCCCCGCACACAACCCGCTAATCGTACATATTGCTGACTTTGAATCCATCGCAGGCGTAGCCACCATCCCTCCCGCATCGAAAATAGAGCAACGCCTACAACTGCTGCGCGGCTTTTGGCCCGGCCCACTTTCAGTTGTACTACCTCGCACAGAACAAGTTGCCCCTTCAGTTTGCGCTGGCCTTGCAACTGTCGCTGTACGTATTCCGAATCACCCCGTAGCTCTTGCGCTAATTAAGGCAGCCGGAGTGCCGATCGCCGCCCCAAGCGCAAATCCATCTAATTATATCAGCCCAACAACAGCTGCGCATGTTGAGGAGGGCCTGCGCGGAAAAGTTAGGATAATTCTTGACGGCGGCAGCAGTGAAATTGGACTGGAGTCGACCATCATAGATTTATGTAGCGATCCAGTAACACTGCTGCGCCCCGGTGGAATTAGTCTCGAGCAGCTGCGCTCCATATTCCCCGACATAAAAGTCCGTGAGCAACATAGTTTAGGACCAGTACTTAGCCCAGGGTTACTAAAGGAGCATTACTCACCACGCACACCGACCATACTGCGTGGCCAAAGGGAGCCACAATCCTATCCAAGCAAAGTCGGTCTTATTTGCTTTAAGCAATCGCAGTCACTAGAAACCAACTACAAAGAAGTTCGAGTATTAAGTAAATCAGGAAGGCTTGAGGAGGTGGCAGCTAAACTATTTGCCTGCTTACGCGAACTTGACCAGGCTGGCCTCGAGCTTATCGTGGTTGATACGTGTAAAGAGATTGGACTCGGCCGCGCCATTATGGATAGACTTATGCGCGCCACTGCTAAATTTTCTGGGTGATAGATGATCGACGCACTTGCTACTTACACTCCGCCCTTCCCTCTTAAGGACGCCATAACTGGTGTTGAGCTAAAGCTGTTGAAGACTCACGGTGATCAACGTGGGTTTTTCCGTGAAATCATTAGGACCAGTGATCCCCTTTTTGCTGGCGGACATTTCGGCCAATGGAGCCATAGCAGAATGCAGCGTGGCGTGGTTAAAGCCTGGCACTACCACCACATTCAATTTGACTGGTGGTACGTTCCAATTGGAAAGATTCAGACCGTACTATTTGATAACAGGCCAGAGAGTCCAACTTTTAAGAAAAAGCTCGTGTTCAAAATGGGCGATAGCGCAAAGTATGGACCGGAAGTGTTAAGCGTCTGTGTTCGCATTCCTCCAGGCGTACTACATGGCTGTAAGGTGCTATCTTCTGAGGCTCATCTATTTTACATCACCAGCGTTACCTATGATCCGAATGAAGAAGGGCGTTTCCCATATGACCAAGGACCACAGGGGCTGCGCCATAGCTGGGGGAAAAATGTAATCGTAGCGGATAACGACAAAAGGGCTTTCGTGCCAACCTCCACCAGAAGCAAAAGTTAGTGATCAATCAAGGTGAATTGGTCCCCATCCTTCTGGGTAACTATCAGAAATCATTATACTTCCCTAAGACGCCTCGATTAGGAGCAGGAAGCTTTAGGTTTCAGGCACTTCCTGCCGATTACTTCCATTATCCGGCCGTAGTACGGCGGAGTTCTGCGCCCGCTTTGGAACGTAGGGGAAGAGCATGTCGAATAACCAGCAAAAGCCACAGCAGCCTGCCAAGGGCACGTTGCTAATCGTGGATCCCGAGCCTGAAACTCAGGCTGCCATCACAAAAGTTATGAGTGAGAGGGGCTACGGCATAGTCACAGCAGTAGATAGCAAGCAAGCATTTCTCCAGTTAGACATGAAATTTTCGCGTCAGGCTCCATGCATGATGTTCGTATCCGTAGTGATGCCGGGCATGAGTGGGTTCGAGTTTGCTCGTCGCATACGCGAGAAATATAGCACCAAGCAACTGCCAATTTTTCTTGTAGCGAAGCACCGCTCAACTGAGGATGAGCTTGAGTTACACAATGTGGGAGCTCAAGCCTTGGTAGTAAAGCCAATAACCGCCGAAGCAATAAATGCAATCTTCGAAGATCTTGAGATGAAGAAGATAAAAGCCGAGCTCGGCGAAATGGTTTTCAATATCAACTACGAATAACTAATTAATTCAAACTATAAAGCTATGGACTGGAAGTCGCCATTTATTGTCTATCGCATAGGTTCAGATGGAAAACTTGAAGAAGTTTTCCACGCTCAAGATATTAAAAAAGCCAAGTATTGGCTCACATACATTGCCCAGCCTGGTGATGTGCTGTGCCGAACTCCGGCCCATCCAAAGCACTCCGGTAAATCAAAACAGCCTGAATATTGCCAACACAAAGAGCAAAGTGGAGCTCCAAGCAGTAAAGAAGACGCTTGGAAAGAACACGCTAAAAAAAGCAATTGGAACAGCGGATTCCCGGATCAACAATCCGCTGAAGCGAACTAACAATGGTGAATTTCTACAATTTTCCATGCGCACTTGAATAAGAGGACAATGCCCCATGGATCCGCTTAAAGATATTGACCGTAATATGCCCATCCTTGTCGTAGATGACTTGAGCAGTATGCGCCGCATAGTAAAAAATTGCCTGCTCAAGCTAGGGTTTGAAAATGTCACCGAAGCAGAAAATGCTGAGCAAGCTTTGGCGCAACTTGAGAACTCCCACTTTTCATTTGTAATCAGTGACTGGGAAATGCAAACGGCTGAGCATGCTTCGCTGCTTGAACTAGCGCGTCAGCATGAACATTTAAAATCGATCCCATTCTTAGTGGTAGCACCTCAGGCTCACAAGCAACTTGCCGAGCACCTGGCGCATAACGGGCATTCTGAGTGCATCGTAAAGCCATTTACAGCTGCAGTTTTGAAAGAAAAAATGAGCTGTGCAATTACAAAGCCGGAGTAGCGCTAGGTCTACTTTTCAACAAGCTTAAAGCGCCTTAACTCACTCAGAAGTTTTTGAGTATTAATTGGCTTACATAAAAAAGTAGTACAGCCTGCTTCGGAAGCATCGGCGAACGTATTAAGATCGCAGGCTCCGGAGATAACAAAAATTTTACTCCCGGCCTCACCAATAATGCCCTTTTCTTCCTCGATATTACGGATTTCATCGAGTAGCTCAATCCCGTCTAGCCCTGGTAGCCCAACGTCTAAACAGATTACATCGAACGGCTCGCCAGCCTCGAGCGCGGTCATAAAGAGCTCAAACCCGTCTTCAGATGTATCGCTTGCTACAACGGTGCCGTAAGGCTTCAGGACCTCTCCAAGCAGCTTGCTGCTGCTTTTCTCATCTTCGACAACTAGAATGCGCATAGTTTTGATCCCCCTAAAAGCCCGCCCCCTCTATTTGTATTATCGGCTAACTCCGGGGGCTTCTTTATCCTGGGGCGGTTCAATATAGGCAGCAAGACCAAGTAGTTAGGTGATAGCGGCTAGCCAAGCTGACTAACAATCAACTGCACTAGCCACACGCAGCTACCTACACCTCTGTCTCTCCCTATTTACCCTCGGCAAGGCTCGCCTGAACCGCCATAATCGTCAGTGGGGCACAACCTTCCGCTCTGTTATTTACCAAAACATAGGCTGAGCGCTGAGTTTCTAACGCTCTGTGCACTAGTCGCGCCAAGTCGGCTCGCATCGTCTGATTTTCTTGTTTGATAGTGTCGTAAGGCGAAAACAATTTCACGGCCTCCTCGTACTTAACACCCAAAGGGGTAAGTGCCCTTGCTACATAAAATGGCGCTCGAATACCACCAGCCTCAGCAGCACAGCGCATCTGATCGATAAGCGCTGGCATAATGTACCAATGATTAAAGCAATGCGTGACATGTTCAAATTCATTCAGAAGCTTGAAATACTCAGTTGATAGATACTCACGATTGCGAATCTCAACTGCATACTGAAACTCTCTGGGAATGTGCTGCAGAAAGGCAGCCAATCGCTCAAAGAACTCTTCGCGCTTCAACACCTTCTGGTTAATTGTGGGGAACTGAAAAATAAAAGGACCAGTACGCTTTTGCACTGACATGTCCGCCGCATAGCTAGCTAGGACTTCCTGAGAAAAGAGCTCGGCATTCAAAAAATCTGGATTTACCTTGCCGCGATTTTCGCCATAACGAGGGTGGGTAGGATACTTTGGAATTGTGATGCGCTCCCATACCTTGCAAAGCCAGCGAAATGTATCGGGAGTCTGCTTAACATAACCCTGAAGCTGCTCAAGTGGTGGCGGCCTATAAAATGCGTGATCTACTCCCACGCATGTAAAGGCTGGGAAGTGTGAATACTCCTCCAGTGCTGAGCGACTGAACTCCGCTTTGCTTTTGTAGGTACGCTTATAGACTAGGCCCTTCCAGCCTGGATAGTTCCAGGAACTAGTGCCAAAAAAAATCCTATTTGCAGACATACGCACGTATCATGACACCACAAGTGGGATAGCAACAGAAGAATGCTGCTTTTTGGCGGTATTGGTAGTAGCAAAGCGATCAATGCCCCTGCCCTGCCTGAAGAGAAAGGGGGTCGCTTAGGAAACATTAAAGTTTGTCCTCGTTAGGGGTTACCGCGCGCCTAGCTCGCTGGCTTCCCCTTCCTTCATAAGTCATTTATTATCTGGCCATGGAAATCCTTCGGACTATAAGCAGCGAAGCCGCTGCCAACGGAGTCAGCTTTATTGTGATAGGCGGTCACGCGGTTAACGCGCATGGGATTTCTCGTACTACAGGCGACATCGACCTGATGGTAAAAATTACTGATAAGGAATTTTGGTTAGGTTTGCTTAAAAAGTTAAACTACTCTATCCGGCAGGAAACTGCGGCATTTGTTATTGCCAACCCACCAACTATCGCGGCCTGGCCAATTGATTTCATGTTAGTCAGTGACGAGACCTTCGACATAGCACGTGCAGATGCCGTGATGTTTGATCACGCAGGGGCTAAGTGCCAGACTGCTTCCATTCAACATTTAATAGCAATGAAACTACATGCCCTGCGCTCTGCCCAGCCACATAGGGAATCCAAGGATTTTGGCGATGTATTGGCACTTGTGAAAGTCGGTGCAGTTGATACCAATTCTAGTGACTTTCGACAGTTCTGTACTAAATATGGTAGTATCGAATTGTATGAGCGAATACTTGAAGCATCAAAATGAGTGTAACAGTTTTAGGGAACTGCTGGCACATCCTCTTCAATTACCAGAACTCTCAAATTCTAAATCAGCGCACATGCCTCCCCCACGCATGACCTATGATTGGTTCATAAGAACCAGCGAGGCTTATTTGCCAGCTGCCAACAAAGTGCGAGAAAGACTTGTCCCACTTCGAGACAAAAATGAAAAGTCCTTTTCGCTGCTCTAAGAAATAGCCAGCTGCGCCCACTTTGCAGGCAAGAGGCACAACGATCACCTTAAATCTTATCTAGAAACTTTTCGGTGAGCTTAAGATCAACCGCATGCACCTTCGACAGCTGCCACAGCAAATCAAACTGGGTCTTGAGCAACTGCCGTAATTCCAAACTCTCTACAATAAAACCAAAGCTCTCCTTACGTGAAGAAATGAATCCAACTTTATTGTGATAAGCCCAGTACCCCATGGCACAATCAACTCCCTGTGGTGCTATGCGAATTTCGCGCTTAAATGGCTTTCCCACCCCCAAAAATATGTGCCTTGAAACATCCACCATCTTTCCTGGCATCCAAATGGAGCGAATAAATATGCCCTGACGGATACGACGCAAATTGTGCTGCTCCATGTAATCATAACCAAGCATTTCCATCATTTCCTTAGCAGGCCAAAAACACTCCGTAGAAATATCACGATATAAGAGCACGTCCTCCAAGATCTGCCGTACTCCTTGCGCTCCCTCATAGAATGAGAATTTTGGGGCGACAAAGTCGCGCGCCTCCTTAGACTTAAGCTGCGGTAGCAGCCCTGCAAATTGCTCTTTCGCGCTCTCCCAACTGGTTATCTGTGAATCAAGCAGAGTAGAAATTCTTTCCGGTGCTTCTGCGCGCCAAAACTTCACTGCGTGTCTCTCACTTTGCTTGACTAAGCCAATCTCACTAAGGTTTGCCAGGAATCCATACAATGATGAACGCGGGATTTTGAGGCGCTTGGCCAACGCACCAGCCGTGAGAGCTCCAGCTTGAAGCAATTCCGAATATACCTGCGCCTCTGAATTCCCTAGTCCAAACTTACGAAAGAGTGAATCTAGCATGCCGCCATCCTATCTGTGTTGTCGTAATACGACGACAGTATATCATATGCTGTTTTATTGCCATATATTAGGCCACATCAAAATATGTCTAGGTATTACGACATAGTATTAGGAAAAGCTGCCCTACCCCTTTTCCGCATGGTCTTGGCAACAGCCACTGCGGTTGTCCTATGGTTTGCAGTCAGCAAAATAGTTCAGAATCCACTATTGCCCTCCCCAATGGCATGCCTGGATGCGGCGCTGATCCTAGCTAAGAAGGGAGAGCTGATTGGCGACGCTTGGGCAAGCTTGTTGCGCGTCATCATCGCAGTGCTGCTCGCATTTGCAGCTTCAATCCCACTAGTTGCACTAAGCCTAATGATGCCCAAACGTCTAAATGTGATCGCACCATTTGTAGAGGCGCTAAGACCGGTGCCGCCGATTGCATGGCTGCCAATTGCACTTGTGCTATTCGGCCCCAACGACCGCGCTGCCAAAGCAATAATTTTCATGGGCGCCTTCTTCCCGCTCTATTCAGCCATACAGTTTGGAATTCAAGCTGTCCCACAAGCATATATCGACACTGCCAGGCTGCTACGTTGGACACCCTGCGAGAAATTGCGCTGGATAACATTTCCCAGCACCTTGCCACATCTATTAGTGGGAGTGGAGGTAGCCACGGGCATCGCTTGGATGTGCGTTGTTGCGGCAGAAATGCTTGGGGTAAACTCCGGGCTGGGTTATCAAATTGAGCTAAACAGGCAGCTCTTGCGCCTTGATAACGTTATTGTCTACATGGCATTAACATCACTGACCGGCATGCTATGTGTGCTTGGAGTTAGGCTTATTTCCGCCCTTGGACTGCCTTGGCAGCAGCAGAGAAAAATTCCCCGCGCCATGCCTCACTCTGAGCAGATGGCGGCCCCAAGCAAAGTAGCGAAATGTAGTGGAGCAACACTCAACATATCAAGGCTAAGTTTCAACTATGCTGGGTCTGCAGATATTCTGCGCAACCTAACTCTGCACGCTGAGACTGGTTCGATTCATGCCATCTTAGGACCGAGCGGCTGCGGTAAAAGCACTTTTCTCAAATTGCTGGCGCGCATCCTAGTTCCAACACAAGGCAGAATTAATAGCAGCCCTTGTCATGCCAAACTTCATATCGCTTACGTCGCACAGGAGGCGGCTCTCTTCCCGTGGTTCAGTCTCGGCGATCAAGTACGAAGAGCCCTACCTCCCCCAAGAAGATGTCCCCAAGTAGCACGTTACTACCTCAGTTTGTTCGGGCTAGAGAGTCTATACCATCACTACCCACATGAAGTATCAGGTGGACAACGCCAGCGCGCAGCCCTGGCACGTGCCATTGCATCACATGCTCAGCTCCTCTTGCTGGACGAGCCTTTTGCGCATCTCGATCCCTTGATACGCGAAAGGCTCCAGGACGATCTTCGCGCAATAGTCGAACGACATGGGCTTACCACAGTTTTGGTGACACACGACATTGATGAGGCACTTGCCGTGGCGGGGCGAGTGCACATCATGAGTGCCAAAAGTCATGACATTATTTTTACCTTCGCTAATACTCTGAAAAGCCGGACTGACCCACAGCAGTTTGAACGTCGGCTCCTGCTTAGAAAGTGGCTTAGTGATGCTAGCACTATGGAACAACTAGCGGCATAATTTATGAAACATATAATTGTTCTTATAGCGGCTCTATTTCTCTCGTCTTGTCAGCCAACTAGTCTCCAGCAATCGAACATAGCGCCACCACTTCGCATCGGCTGGATAACCACCTGGGCTACAGCTGGGCAAGTAATGGAAGTGCTCGCCCGTACCGATATCGCCAAGCAGCTGGGACTAAAGTTAGACCTTAAAACCTACAGCTTGGGCCCACAAATGAATGAAGCCGCTCTACAAGGCGAGCTAGATGGGATCGTAATAGGAGTTGTGCCGACCGTCAGTTTGTTAGCTGCTGATCAAAACTGGAGCGTAGTGGCCAGGATAGTAGATTTTAATCAGGCCACGCTTGCCACCAAAGCTAGCGCAAGTGACCTTTATGGGCTGCGCGGGAAGCGCATCGGTGTTCCACTTGGCAGCGGCGCACATCCGTACCTCCTTCACATACTCTCCGAGCATGGCATCATGCCCAAAGATGTTACGCTAATAAATATGAAACCACCTGAGCAGGTATTAGCATTTGGGAATGGTCTGCTGGACGCAGTTTCCACCTGGGAACCAGTAACTACCATACTTCAGAGGCGCTACGGCGCGAGAATTATAAATAGGGCTAGGCATTCTGGCTTTTTGACACTAAAAAATTCAGTCCTCCTATCTCGTGCCGATGAAGTGAAGCTACTGCTTACTGCCATTCGTGAAGCACACTACTATAACGCCACCCATCGTAGCCAAGTAGACGAGTGGTTCGCGTCCACGAGCGGATTTGATCTTGCAGCCATTCATTCAATGGAGATTATTGAGGCAAACTTTTCAGCTCCAAGCCTGGAGCAAGTAAAGATAGAACTCTCTGACCAAACTATATCTGAAGCCCAAGTGGTAGCGGACAGTATGTATAGGTTTGGATTAACTCGTGAACCATTACATTTTGCTGCACGAGTTCAGCGCTAGTTCCATATCTTGGTCACTTGTACTTACCAAATTGCAGCATTCGAATTCCAAGCCTGTGCGACGCGATCTTGTGTTTAGAGCTTTGAGTGCTAAAGTAAACAGCATGGTGAAGTTAAATCGAGAGCTAGATAAACTTAGTACTTTCGGGCAGCGCCTACTAGTTGAGCCACAAGGCACACAACTAACATTTGAAGAAGCAAAGGCCTTAGAGCAACTTCAACCCTGCGGCATCATGTTACGTGCCAGAAACTTTGCCTTCCGTAAAAGCTATTCTGAGTGGCTCGCGCTATATGAAAGGCTGCTGACTGATATTCGCAACGCCATCGGACGCGAAAGTCTAATTGTTTCGATCGATCACGAAGGTGGACGCGTGGTTCGACCGCCGCAGCCTATAACCCGTTTCCCCTATGCCAGGGCATATGCAAATTCCTGCCGCGAGGTGGCACAGGCTATGGCACTTGAGCTTAAATCGCTAGGTGTAAACATGAGCTGCGCTCCGGTGGCTGACATTGACGAGGGATCTCCGGTTATTCAGCAACGTGCCTTTAGCTCTCGCCGTGATGAAGTGTGTGTCCATGCGCTTGAGTTTGCCAGCGGCCTTATGATGAATGGCATAGCACCTGTAGCGAAGCACTTTCCAGGCCACGGCGCCGCAGCACAGGATTCGCATTTTGCGCTTCCAGTTGTACAAAGGACACTCGAGGAACTTCGTGAGCATGAATTGCAACCATTCAAGGCACTGATCGAGGCTGGAGTTCCCGCTATCATGACAGCACACTTGCTACTCCCAAAGGTCGATCCCAAAGAGCCCGCGACCACATCGAGAAAGATTCTGAGCGAGATCTTGCGCGAGGAACTTGGCTTCCAGGGCGTAGTCATTGCTGATGCCCTAGGAATGAAAGCAATCTCGGACAAAGTTCAAGAAAATTCACTCAGCATCGCCGGGATGAGAGCAACTTTGGATGTTTTCGCGTTTGTTGGAGATTCAGTATCACTGCAAGACGCCTTAAATACTGCCCAAGAAATGCAGTCTGCTGTCCGCCTCCACAAGGTAGAGGAACAAGAATTTTTTGACTCAATTTCTCGCATAGAAGTACTGCTGTCTGGCCTGAATAGCTACCCAGTGCAAGCCTTAGACTCATCGGTCTTTGAGCGGCACGCCGCCCTCGCCAAGCGCTTAGATCCACTTTCTGAATGGACAAAATTCCAGTATATCCCAGCCGGATTTGATTAATTTCAGCCTTTGCCCTAATGCCTGCCTAGAGCGCCTAACGCGGATGCCCCGGTTCACTTTACTGGCGCCGACTACAAGCAAAGCTAGACAATCCACCATTTCTTGTTACCCACTCTTTTCTCCTCTATGCGCACAGACAACCTGCTTTGCAGAAAATTGTGATATTTTCTAGTAGCTCGCTCCAAGACTTATCATTTCGGACCTAGTAAATTTTCGTAATTCAGATGCGAAAGTGACAAATCGCCGGGAGCAGAGTAGCGCCACTCTTCGATAAGAGTTAGCTAAGAATCAGAGGCTATCCGAGAATCCGGCGAATGCGGTTGGCCTCATATCGCTAGCCCCATTTTATGGGTCTGGCAATCTTGGAGTATATTTTAGAGCTGGTTTCCGGATGCACTCTACTCAATTTGGTTCTGGTTCTTATGAAAAACATGCTGTACATAGTGACTCCCATTTTCTGCCTTACTTGCCTGTTTGCAGTGCCAGCCCTTAGCGAGGAGATTTACGATCCGGCAGCATCCAAGGACGCGCAAATCGATCCATTAGCTGTCTGCTTCTGTATTCAAGTTTCTGTACCTATGGCTGAAGGTGGGAACGCCTGGTACTACGATCTAGATAGCACTCCGTCAAAAATTTACCTCTGCGACAGACTGGTCGAACCACTGGCAGATCCAAGTGAGGGTGCAGTGGACATACTCATTGGTTGCTCTCCAAGATAGGGGCGACAACCCTATTGCAAAGTTAAAGGATTCTCTAGCTTTGAGAGTTCAAAGTAACCGCCCCGGAAGTCAACTGTAGCGTCGGTGGCCGAACAATTCCCTTAAGCCACGGAAACCATTTCACAATTACAAAGCTGGCTTAAATCACCCCTACCCCAGCTTCGGCATAATACCTAATAGGTTCAAGGTGTAAGCAGAGTGCGCTCCAGAGGCGCGCTCCTAGTGTGGGAGTGTTGTTGTGCGGTCTAACGTTGTGAGACCCGAGCAAGTGGTTAGCTCGGCTCAATCTGTACGCCAAGATTTGGCGGATGAATCATCGCCCTCCAGTGCGAATTGCGGCCTTAATGCTCATTCGCTATTAGCTACCCTTCAAGTTTCACCAGAGCTTGTTACCCGCATTCAGCGTGCTCAAGCTATAGCAGCAACAGCTGAAGCTTTTTTTGAGCACCCCAGCGCCTTCCAGACTAGCGATCAAGCCAGAATTCGCGAACACATATTGTGCGTTATTGCTAACGCACTAGGAGATGTAGAGGTTGATGACGCCACAGCTTCCTCAATCGATCGCTGGGCTGATCGTCTGTCAAAAGCTGCTGCTCGCACTGGGCGTGAATTTGTCGATGGCCTCGATGGACATACACAAAGACTTCGCTCGGCTTTCGCAGTTTCTAATGGCCTTGAGGTGGCCTATTCGCCCCTTGAATTGGTAGTCAGAGGCCCAAAAGCCGTACTCCAGGACCTATTCTTCCAATCTTCAAGCACGGTCGGGCAGGCCAGCGCTGGATATATTCTGGTGGCAGACGACGTCGTCTCAGAAGCAGCCAAGGTCATACAGCGCCATGAAGAACTGCATCGCCTTTTTGCAGTAGTAGCAGATCCGCCCAATCCACAGTCCTTCTTAAGTATTCGTCGTGCCGAATCAGCAGCCGACGCTTGCATTAAGCTAACGGAGGCCGTCAACTGGCAGCTAAGAAAGGCCTGGGATGAAATTGTTGCCTACCGCTTTACTGGAAGAGAGACTATTACTCAATTAGAAAACCTTGACGTCTCCGACTTTCGTGTAGAGGCTGTTAAAGCTCTCAACTCCAATCCACATCTATCAGCGGCCGAAAAAAGCATGGTGTTAGGGTTCGCCCGAATCTGCCAAGCAGACGCTTCAGCCTTGTTGAAGGATTATCTTCTCACAGTGGATATGCTTCTAGATCGCTCAGCCAGCGACGAGCAATACCTTGCACTTGGACTAGTCTTGCAGTTTCCGCCACACGATCTCCATAAATTCCAAGCTCTACTTGGAATATCTGATTCTGAATTTATCGCATACACTCAGGGACGCGTCGCTCAACTCAAGCAAGCCCTCACGGATGGCCTATGTGCTTTTAGAGATACATTTTCGGAGCCGATGACAGTAAATGCAGATGCAATTATCGCCAGGCTTAAGGCGCGACACAGTCTTGGTAATACATTGCAGCAAATTGCCTCCATTGGCCACGGCGCGCTATGGACGGAAGGCTTAGCGGCCTTACATGCTGTAATAGGATTTGATAGGAGTATCGCCTGCTCATATCTAGAATCTGGCTCGCTTGAGTTGGGACATAATTTGAATGGGCAGTCAGTATATCTGTCTCTCATTGACTACTGTTTAGGTGTGCTTGGTCCTTCAGCTCCTGAAAGGTTAAAGACATTCAAGGCTAATGTTTCCAACGGAACAATTGTTGGCAGCTATGAATTTGAAGCAGGCCTAACTCTTGAGGCTCGCTTTGCGAGGGCCCGCAAAGACGGGCTTAGCTGCGATGCAGCGCTGACTAAAACACTAACTTGCATTACTGAAGGTAGCGTTGAAGAGTTAACTCGTCTCTTTGCCATTGATGAATTGCGTTATTCAGTCAGAGACCTATCAAATACTAGCCTCCTGGCGCTTTTAGCAAAGTCGAGACAACTTAGTGGTGCAGTAGACCCAGCAGTGAACGCAGAAAGTCGCAGGCGCAACAACATCGAGGCACTGCGCGGTCTAAACCATGGCGGGCGCCAGCTAGGGTCCGGTGTTAAAGTTGGCGGGGAAACAGATTCAGAGGGCGAACGAGTTCGTCGGGATACTCGGAACTGCCTGTTCGACCTTGGAAGAGTGGCCGATATACTCGTTGAGAGACTTGAAAGGCAAGGCGTGCAATCGATCGCCGAAGCCGAGGCAATCGTGGCAGCAGCGAAATCATGCAAACAATCGCCACCCGAGGCAAATTTTGCTAATACGATTTTGCCCGACTACCAGCGTTTTGAGGCACAGCGCCTACATTTGGAACGTGTCGCGCGTGGAATTCAAGTCGCACATGTAATTGCTTCCACTATTTCCTATACCGATAAGCACCTCAAGCTAGGTCAGATCGCTGAAGATCCAGACGCGATACGGGCGATAGAAAGTGTAGGCGTCTATATGGGATGGAGCCTCGAAAGGGCTGCCATACCCAAACTTCACTGGTCAACGATAGAGGAGTTAAGGCCAATTCGAGACCCAAGCGCAACTCGCACTCACCACGAAAGAATTTTGGCGTTAGCATCTGTTGTGGCGGGTAGCCATCATGTAAGTGCCAATAGCATCTCCTTCGAGGAAAGAGATTTCTTTGTTAGACAGCTGGCAATCCTATTGCACAATCTTCCAGATGATCGATTTGACTATCGTGCAGTGTGCAACATTGTCTCATACGAGAATCTTGCTGGCGCTGGAAGCGCAACAGATTGGGGCGCGATTCGCGACTCAACGACTGACGGGTCAGTGCACTTTTGGGCCAGCGTGTATGCAAACAGGCAAACCTAGTAGCACATTAGGCCTGCTTACTGCCGCTCATATTTATAAAGCATAAAAGCTAAGGTAATCATTCCCTTCAGAATAAATGAGGCACATCACCAGATGCTGCAATGCATAGGTGCGTTTCCATGTGCGATCAATCTCAGCAATATCGGGTATGTCACAGGCTATCAGTAGTTTCTGAGCCGCTGTTTGAGCTTAAGGCTGCTGCCTCATAAATATTAGGTGGCAATCTCTAAATATTTTATTTGAGGCTAGTTTAACTTTTCTACTTCCTACGAATAACTATAATTGGGGGCCGTACGAAAGTTTATGACAGTTCGCCTTGCGGCGTACTGCAAGCCACAATACATGGAGCGTGGCAATTTAAGAGCGTATTGAGGTCCAAATTCTGCATGCCCTCTAGAAGTCGTTGACCCAAATTTTTGCAGTATGCATCATCATGACCCACTAGATAATGGCAGGAGAGACCACTCTGGTGAGCGACCAAGCGACAACGGGGCTCAACTTAAGCCAGTTAACGGCCAGCTATCTACCGCTAACGATCCTGACTTGCAGCGAGTACAAGATGTTATTGGCCATCGCTTCAGCGATCTCGGTTGGCTTGAAGCGGCCCTAGGTGTTGGTGACAGAAAGGAGCGCTGGCTAACAAAGCACTCTATGGGCTTAGACCTGGTAGGCGATTCAGCGCTTTGGTTAGCGATTGACCAACTGATAGCCTCTGCGCCTGGGATCCACACTGAATTTCGCGGTGTAGCAGGATCAAATGCCACGTACCGAGCTTACTTTATGAATACTGGATTAGGAGATTCGGTTAGCAAAATTCGCCAATCAACTCCAGTTACCCGTGGCACGCCTTTTTCTGCCGCTGATATGTTTGAAGGCCTGTGCGGCGCTATATTCTTGGATGCTGGAATTGATGCTGTCGTCAAAACTCTTCTGACAATTGCCAAGAATAGTGGCGAGCTACGTTTCTACTTCCAGGCCGAGCCTGACCGGCTTGCGACCCTTAATCGCATTGCTAATTCGAGCCGTCCACATTCTGAATTCTCTAACTTCACAGCGCAGGAATCAGGAGCAATTATTGGAAGGCACCCCAACCTGGTTGCAATTGGACTAAGCGCGATCCGCCTGGCACCACTTGCCAAACTCTGTCGCCAAGCTCCAATTCCAACGCATTCATTTGCTGTTAGTCATCAAATTGAATTCTCCGGGCTAGCATATCAGCGCGATCTGGCTACACGCTTGGATATTGACTTACGTCTGAGGAAATCCGGCAAAACATTGGATAGCCACAGTAACATCCTAGTCTTGAGGGCAATGTTTGGCGCCTATTTTTTGAAGTTTGGATGGCAAGCAGCACTCGAATTATGGAGATCTGCTGAACCTAGCGAAGCTCTCGAAGCTAAGGCGCAGCAAGCAAACGTAGCTTGGTTGCGTCCACATGATTTTGTAGCCGAGCTCGCTGACACGTTGATGTCATTGGGGACCTTCAAACCTACTTATGAGCCTCATGCTTCGCAACGTTCAGCTTCAGAACCATGGTGGTATTGTCGCATTCGACTGGGCAAACAAGTGCTGGCCCAGGGCCAGGGAGCGACTGAAGCAGCAGCCCGTCAGCACGCTGCCGAGCAAGTACTGGAACTACTATACACTGGTCAAGAGTTAAAGCTTCCACGCCATGGCGATCACAGACATTGATGTGTTCAGCCAATTGCCTCGCCTCGGATCCAAAATACCTCCATCGCCCCTGGCAAATGGTGTGGCCCTATCGGCAACGGCTATGCAATTTTCGCGAAAAGCCAGGTACTATTGAGTGTAGTTAAGACCACTTCGCAGCAGTCCACCAAATTGTGTGGTTTTGTGAATAGCTAATGGACCTATCTGAATTTCACCACTATTAGTTGGCGATTCTGCAACTGCCAACTATGCAATTACCAGTAGTAACTGCCTCCAAGAGGTTTCCTGCAACAGCCCTGACAACACTTGGCTCATTCTTTAGAGTTTCAAGATCTCTTACTGCCTGTATCATTAGCTGCTTATCGACCTGAGTTGGCCCATTCGGGAAACGCGTTCCATTTATAAATAGTGGCAGCGTTTCGCACCCTACTGCTGTCCCAGTTCCCGTCAACGTTGCATGCTGCCCACTCTTAGGTGGGACAACTAAGCCCTCTTTACGGATGTATACAACTTCATCCAGTACTGCCGCTCCATTCTGCAGCCATGCACAGCCATCATGTGGCTTGTCATATTCTGGAAGTTTGGGCAGTAACCCGTAGACAGCGGAGCGCTGATCAACTGAATGTTGAACAGTGGGCAAAGAGTAAGGCAACAGCTGATGCGTATGAATGCTTTGGAATAAAATTGGATCATATTCAGGGAACGCCGTTTTTAGGGCCTCATACCCTGGGGTTAGCGATACTTCGATATGTTCTCCTCGCACGGGGCACCAAGCTAAAAGCTGGGTCCCATCTTTAGCTTGAAGCACAGCAAATACTATGGCCGTCTCGTATCCAATCGAGCTCTCATCTGGAGAAAGACGTACTCCTCGCTCACTGTTATACCTTCGACCGGCCCAAATAAGCGCTTCCTCAACCGACTTAGGCTGAGACAAGTTGTCGCGCGACAGTTCGCTTGGAGATGGATCGCATGGACGTTCGCTGTATGAAATAAAGGACCTACCGCCCTGGGCTATATCGGCGTAACGGCGCACATCATCAGGATAAGAGACAAGATCCAAATCTCGTCCATCACTCACTATGTACATTGGATAGACAAAATCATGACTAGCTCCCGGAGCGGTGCCAAGACTTGGCGCCCGGACCCGGCCTTTTAATGTGAATGAATCTGGACCAAGGCCGCTAATGTTGAAGACCTCACCATGGGCAACCGAATCAATAAAATGCTGCGGACTTGAAAAGTCGATTTGATATTTTAGGGCTCCAGATGCATCGATCATTAGGTTATCAAAGCCAACACCCTTTGTATCGATGCAATTTGACTCTTCCATCCGTGCAATTACGGTGGGACTGAAGGTCGCTTCAAAGGTAGCGGCCAAATCTGCATGCTTTTCCTTTAGCGCACTCCACTGCGACTCGCGTGCTCCTCCAACGTACTGCCAATCTTCATTGCGACTAAAATCATCAACAACGGCGTACAGAAGTCCATCTTGTACAGCAAGCCCCAAGACCTTGGGCAATACTGCCCCAACTTCGGGAAGCTGATTTAACTCGTCGAGCACAGCAATCAAGGCACCAGTTTCAGCAAGGGCCGATGGCGCTAACGTTCTTATGCGAAGAGCAAGCGCCTGCTGACCATCACTGAGCGTGAAAGTTCGACTTTCATCAAGCTTCTCTAGTGGGTGTTCGCCAAAAGAACCTTCCAAAATTGGCTTGCTCTTCAAGTACGCTACAAAGTCCGGCGCTTGCATTGATAGTTGAGTTCTATCTGCACTCCCCAGGGCCTGCTCTAGCGGCGATAGATTTGTAGCTAGCGCTGTAGCATTAACCACCTCTGTGCTAGAAACTCTTGACACAGCTGGCCAAGGTGACTCAGCACCGCTTTGACTTGATACTGCTGTTGGGGACACCACAATAACACTACCTCTTCCTACTGGTTATACGAGTTCCGCAAAGTTTTGTAGCTCACTGCTGACCATAAAAACCAATGCGTCAGAAGAATTATGGTTAAGAAAATTTAGCTGGAAGTAGCTCGCGACTCGACCCACCACGCTAACTAGCTAATAACACGAGGGTATTTATCTTGCATTGGGCTTCGGCCACTTTTCTAGCGAATGTGCAGTGGGCCTCACAATTGGCCTGTAGCGAAATGTGACAGCACCGATGTTGCTGCGCATAATGCTAGCGGAGAGTCATATGCCATCCCAAGATAACCGCTCAGAACCCAACACTGGCGATCAAGACCCAGCTGAAGTGGACTCACCGCAGGGAGCACCTCTTTCGGCAGAAGAACGAGCCGGTCTTGGTTCACTCGTCAAGGCAATGACATCGCCAGAGCCAGCCGATGTGATTGATGCTGCGGTAGTGGCTGAAATGAGTTTCGAATTCGACTCCGCTATCCGATTCTTACTGCCTGTATTACGCAACCGAATAGAAATTATTTCAGTTGAACCGGCCAAACAGGATCCCCTTTGTTTACAGTTTAAATGCCACATAATGCGGCAACTCCTTCATAAGGGCGACTTGGATCGTGGGCTAGATCTTTCCGCTGACATTGAACAAGAACTGCCAGGGCTAATCCAAGTAAATCCAGCAGATGCGCTAAAAGTTGGAATCTTGCTAACTGAAAGCCTGCTAATTGCAGATCAAGCGAAGGTCGCTCTCGAGGTTGGCAACCAAGTTGCTGACGCTGCGAAAGAGCTCGACTTCCCCCTTGAACGCGCCATGCTTCACTGCACTCTTGCAAATGCGCAGTTAGCAGATGATGCCCCAGAGGCTGCCGAAGCCTCCATTTTTACTGCACGCAGCTTGTTAACAAGTCTAAGCGGCGAAGTTGCTAAAACAGAAAGCGCTTGGGCAAAGCTGCTACATGCACAAGTATATTTGGAAAGAGGTCAGCCGGCCTTGGCTCTTCCACTAGTTGAAGCTGCAGCAGCAACCTTTGGTGCCTGGGAGACCTCAAGCGGTGATCTTTGGGAAGTACACTCAGACATTCGACGCAGCACTGCTTATTATGTCACCCACGCTAGATGTCTTTTGTGCCTTGAGCGCTTTCCAGAGGCAGAAAGCTTACTGGAGCGCGGGATAGCGGCAGTTGTTGAGAATATCGAAATGGCAGATGCCCTGTTTAGGCTTAGGATGGCTCAAGCTGAGGTGGCACACTCACAAGCCGATCTACAGGGAGAGCTGAATATTCTATCAACGGCTGCTGCCGAGCTAATCAAAAGTGTACCCAAGCACCCTCGCGCCTCCCTCCTAGCAGCACAGGCGCGAGTTAGCATGATCAGTACACGGACCATAAGAGAAATCCTAGAAACAGTGGAATACCGAGATAGGATTCGTGAACTAACCGGCGCGCCGCCTGCTAGTGACGATAGACCTGAACGGCTTTGTCCTCCAACTGAGCTTTCACAGGCGATTGCGAAGCTAGCAGGGCTGACTATGCAAGAGGCCCGTTTGAAAGTTGCGGCGTTGGGCGAAGCATTTATCCTAAAAACTGATGCCCTGTTTGCAGCTGCGGAAGAGAATCTTGTAAGAACTGCTCCTGGCCACGTGAATCAACTTTGCCGACTGTGTCTCCTGCATATTGATTTTTTACAGTCAGTCCAAGCAGAGCACCTCATTCAGGGAATTCTTGATCGCGTAAAAGATATTTCAGTGGTGTCAGATGCGCTGAGGCTGGCCTTGCGGGGGCCAGATGACGGGATAAAAAGCTAGAGATTCTTTCTCAATCACACTTACGCGATCCCAGCAATCTAAGAAATAGATCGTATAACACGATAATGCGATCTCGGCTTCGCTTTTGTTCGCCATACAAACCAGCTGCTAAAGCCCATGGCTCAATTGCGACGCGCCAAAAATATAGAAGCGCTCTTATTAATACTGAAGACAGAGCCAGCTTCGTATTGTGAGCCGCTGAGGCAAGGTATCACCGTAGCCCACCTGCCGCACTACCACCCACCCCGTCGCGATAATTCCTGCTTCCATCACCTCGATAACGGGTTGCGATGGATAGCGGGTAGAGCTTGGCTGTGCTTATCGCACATTTTTATTGGCCCGCCCATAATAGCATAGGTGGAGCAAGTGCGTGGAGAATAAACTTAGCGAAATAAGGATGTTATGCAAGCCGCCATGGGAACTAGTCACACATCAGGCCCGGAAAACCGGCCCATATTACAGGGGGCGACAGAATGGGCCAACACGCTATCGGAGCGCCTAACCGGCCTGGCCGCAACAGCCGAAATGGTACCACTTAAAAACCACATTTCCTCACTTGCAAAGCAAGTAAGGGACTTGGGAGCTGCTCTGCAACAGGCCTCCCCACAAATATCTGAGTGGGTACAACAAATTTGTGCAAATAATTCAGGCTGGGAAGACTTACAGACAATAGTAGTACGACAAGATGATGTCGAATTTTCACGTAAACTACCAGAAGTTCTAAAAAATGACGCAGACAAACATGTAACATACCTACTACGAGTATATGTCGAAGAAATGCTGCTGCGCTATATGGCTGAATTGCTGCCTGCCGAAAGCGCGAATGCAATAAAGTATGAGATTAGAAGGAGTAACAACCAAACCTCTCAAGACGTTGCAAATGATCTTATATTGGGCGGAGTAAACCAAACTCTTTTGAAGCTTGGCGATAGTTTAGGCAAGGGGCTAGCGATCATTGTTGATGGCAGCCATATACGAAGACCAACTCAACACGAGCAGTTAGCTACTAATGTGAGTCTAGCTATTACCCAAGCTATTCGCGAACCCGCCACAAGAATTCTAACACTTGTTCACGATGGATTACTATTCCAACGCATGCTCGCGCCATTAGCAAACCAGCAGGATTACGCACCAATACTTGGGAGAGACCATGGAGCGGCTTCTAAGTTTGTTAGTAAGCAGCATGTGCTGCTCGAGTGGGAGGGTGCATGCTTATTGGCAAAGGAGCCTGCGCGCCGACCTACTAATCCTGGGCATGTCCTATCGGAAACAGAAATTAGCGTAATCCCACCGGAGGGAGTGCAATTACGGGCGGGAGATATCTTGTGCGTTGGTCTAGTAAGTACAAATCCAAATGACGAGCTCCTTGCTCCATTGGTAAAGGTTCCTGCAGGGCGACTGCTTCCCCCACTACTAAAAACTAGACAAGCGGTATCAACCGGCGCTCGAATTGAGAGTGCCCTCTGGAATCTTGAAACTGGAGGATGTGTAGCTATAGGGACTTCACCGGGGCCTGATGGCATAATGATTTATGGTCGAGCTGCAGAACTACTTGACCCAATCCATATGCGTATAGTTCGGATTGGGCGAATAGACGAACCCGAGGTTGAATATTCAATCATCGATGGGGAAGGGAGTGGGTCACTAAATGGGTTTACCGTTGATGGCGAAAACTGGGACGGGCGCAGAATAGTTAAGTCAGGTAGTATGATAGAGCTTCCTTCTCTTCCTGGTGTTGAGCCTGTGCGATTTAAATTACCGTAGTGTATAACACACTGGCCAACTTCATTTTGTTACCCGCTCTAGGACTTTAGTAAAGTGGGACTCTGCATAGCTCCCGATCTTACTTAGCACTGACACTCTACAACCCAACATTTATTCGCAACTTCGCAAGCCGATTTGCCGATTTCCTAAAGTTGCTCCTAATATTACTTGCTCCCCTACTCAGCAAAGCCCGCTCGTAGCTCGATTTTAGAGATCGCACCCTTCTTGTTGTAAGCTCCGGTGTCGCAGAACTAGCAGCCGCAGAGGAGGCAAATCGATTCAACTTTGCAATATACCTAGTTATTTTACTGCGTGATTTCGGGCTTATCATTCCCGTGCGCAATATTTTTCTTGTCTCAGAAGAAAGTGCGCTCAACACCCTACCCACATCCTCCTTAAACTGAACAACTTCACTGCTATCAGAACTAGGCGTGGGTGTAGCTGAAGGATTTTCGCTGCCCCCTGCACCTGGGGTAGGTGTTAAAGCTGGAACCGCCTGAAGAGCTGCATAAATGTCGAGCATACCAGCGGCAACCAACTTGCCATTAAGCTGTGCAAGCGGTGTCACCGTTGAAAGCAATCTACTTCTAACTTGCGCCGGAGTTAGTCCTGGCTCCGAGGACAACAGCAGCGCGGCCGCTCCGGCCACGTGCGGGGAGGCCATAGATGTTCCATTTAAGATCTGATAGGTCCCGTTTGGATAAGTACTCAATATTGAGGAGCCTGGCGCACCTAAATCGACTGTTGTATGTCCAAAGTTTGAACTCTGGGCGAGTACGCCAGTTCTAGTAAGATTTGCCACGGTAATTACATTTGGAGCATCACAGTTTGCCGGAACGACCGAATTCTGATCGTTATCCGAGCCATCATTCCCAGCAGCAGCGACAAAGACAATTCCAAGCGCATTCAAATCATTTAGAATATCTAGATAAGCCTGAATACAAGTTCCACCGCCACCAAGAGATGCATTTATTACCCGAATGTTATCTCCGTGTAGCTTTCTATTTTTGATATAGTATAGCCCCTGAATGACTTGTACGACGCTACCTCCATTCACTCCGAGCACTTTTACCGGCAGAAGCTTAACTTTCGGCGCAACTCCCACTACTCCGAGGGAATTATTTCCCAGCGCTCCAATAGTTCCAGCCACATGCGTACCGTGGCCCCCAACATCTAAAGGCTCCCCATTGGCATCAACACTGTTGTACCCATAATAATCATCAACATATGTGTTACCATCATCGTCGATTCCGTTTCCCGGAATCTCTCCATTATTTAGGAGAATGTTCGGCTTAAGATCTGGGTGATTATAATCTATACCTTCATCAATTTCTGCGACTACTAAGTTAGGGTCACCTTGCGAAATGCCCCAAGCTTGCAAGGCCTTGATGTCAACACCTGGAATTCCCTGCTCTTGCCCAGCGTTATACAGACCCCAAAGACGCGCGAATCCTGGATCGTTCGGCGCTTCAGAGGGCAGCGATACCGGCTGAGGCGCGGGTGGCGGAAGCACAAACATGCGTAGTGTGGCCCCCTCTAGATCCTGGTTAATGTTCACAACCTGCGGCGCAAATTCAAAACCAGCTCTTTCGGCCGTCAGCACATAATTTCCCCCGGGCAATTCGCTGAATGAGAATTGTCCCTGCATGTCTGAGTACGTCGAATAGGTAGAACCAGCGAATGACGTTAGAGTAATGTGCACGAAATTCACCGCTAGCGGATCAAACGCGCGCGGGGCGCCATGAAAACCGTGCCCTACAAGCTCGTCCCCATTCAACTGCTGATCGAGGACAATGCGGTCAAAGGATGGCAGCGTCGCTCCGGTATTTCGATCGAAAAGCAACATCTCGGTCTCTGAACTTGCAAGAATATCAGGCACCCCGTCCCCGTCATAATCTTCAAAGGATAATCCACGCAACGGCTTGCCGGACGCGAAGAAAGAATTTGAAGTTGGATAGATAGCCCCACTTCCAGACGGCGCCGTAATCCCGATGTAGATAGTGCTACTATCGGAATTGACACCATGATGGGCAAACAATAGATCCTTTATGCCATCGCCATTGAAATCTTGATCGGTATTCGTAAGATCAATTTTAGCGTTACCAGAATTGAAGGTGTAATAGGCCGAGCCAAACCCGCTTGTATTATTTTGATGGACTACAATTTTCCCAGGATGAAGGGCCTGATCCAGAACCGTAAGTATATCCAGCTTTCCGTCTGCATTAAAGTCAGTAAAGTAAAGTTTAACTGATTCAAAGTCGTACTCACCTTCTTGCGCGGTAAATGAGTAGTTGGGGAGCAAAGGAAAGCTCCCATTGCTATTGTAATAAACATCATATGTCGTGTAGCCAAAGTGCTGATAATTCACGACGGTCTCGCTCCTAACAGTAGTAACAACATCCAGCAATCCATCTCCGTTGAGATCCCCTAGTCGCGGATAGTTTTGAAAGGCTGCCACAACTGAGGGCACATTTGGACCAAGTTTGATAATCTCCCAGTCATTCGCATTCTTGTTGTGGAACACTGCGATGTAATCAGGGACACCATCGGCATTGAAGTCTGTAAAGTTTGGTTCATTGAACAGGTCGCGGGAGGCGCCAAGTGGGTCGCTAACGACACTTTTCAAAACACCTGTGGTGGCAAGCTTAACTCCCTTAATGTAATAACCATCTGTCGTGAACCCACCTACCCCGGGAATAAAATTGTTGCTGTAGGAATATGTTCCTACTCCTAGCTCTGGAAACCCCGCCCCTTGTAAGTCCAGTAGCTGAACGTGATAACCATAGTCAATGTTGAAGGGCAAATCCCAATTCAACACTGTGCCAAGACCAAAAGAATTATATAAATGGAGCGAATTGGATTTGTTGTACGCGATCGCTTTTGGAAATCTGGGCATAGAAGCGCCGCGTGGTCTAACAAAGCCCTTGAATTTAAATGTAGGGGGGACCGCTTGAAACGCACACACTTTGCGGTTTGGCTCGACGATCAGCCCCGAGCTTGTTAAAGCCTGAACATTAAGGGCTAACTTACTAGACTGCTTCTGTACCCAGTGCTCCCATGTCGCACCACTACTGGTTGAGCCTAGGCTATGCCGCTCAAATCCTGAAGCTTGGGCAAGCGCTTGTGCTTGCAGTAGAGAATGGCCGGGGTCTGCCTTTACTAAGAACTCTCCAGGAATAATTTCGCCGGGCACGCAGTGCTCATCTGCAAGCGCAGGAACAATGCTTAAAATAAAAAGGGAAGAAATAGTACACAATAAACGGACTTGTATTCTTAGCATGGGACACCATGAAAAGCCGTAAAAACCTGCTCGAATAATCTTTTTGCGAGAGCACTCGTGCACTGTCGGCGCGATCCTGGCAGGGCCATGATGTGCCGTTCGAAACAAGTACATTAGCGCACAAAGTTCAGACAAAACTTGGCAAGCAACGAAAAAGGAGCAAGCCCAAACCTACTGCGTAAAAGTACACCTCGGATGAAAAGGTTATGGGTCAGTTGCTGCAATAATGTTGCATTTTTTGATTGGCGCGCTGCTGCTTGTGCAGCACTGGCGAGATTTGTTTGCGATATCAGCTAATTACGCCCAACTCTCGATATCGGTCACTATTGGTGGAGGACCATTAGGAACCTACTTGTGAGTATTTAATTGTGTTTAGAAAAAGGAATGTGAAACTCAGGTGGTAAAGACGTGCTCACGCGCACAGGCAGTCCTACTCAGCTGATCTGGCTGACAAAATTTTGCTATGTTGTGCGCGCAGGTGCAATCAGAAGATCCATTTACCAAGATAAATGTGCTTTAACTTGCCTTGATAATCGTGGCTAGCTAAGCTTACCCCCCGCTCTAGTAGTTCTTTAAATATCCCTACGAGAATAGTCTTAAAGTTGTTCTCGCTGTGTAAGGCAAATCCTTAAGCAACAGAAATTGAACGAAGTCGTTCACGCTTTGACAGTAGAAAGTTGTCAGAACTAAGTGCATTTGCATCCTTTGTAATCGGGTAGTTGAGAGTTCTTCACCATATCGCTTCAGCGCTACAGGCATTCTTAACTCTGAGGCGATAAGTGGTGAAGTAAAGGTTTTTTGTCGCTGATGCTTAAACTTTGGCAAAAGCTAAGCTTGCCAGAGCTAAAGCATCGGCGACGTAGTGTTGTCGACCTCGCGCACCCGAGGATCCCAGGGCGCAATTTCGGAGAATGCAGCATGTCATCAAAGAGGCTTATGGCGAACCGGTCCACTCTCGTGGCGGATCTGGTCGCCGAAGGCGGCTACTCCCAAGCGGAAGCCCGCAGGGCGGTAGACGCAGTTCTCACGGCCATGGCATATGTCATGTTGGAGTCGGATGGGTTGTTCTTGCTGGGTATCGGTACCTTCACCAAGGCTACCCGCCCGGCCCGCAAGGGAGTGAAAGTCCCGGGCGGCGGCGAACCGCGCGACATACCGCCGCGCGATACGGTCCGCTATCGTCCCCACGCTGATCTCGTCTC
>JAIBBV010000026.1:45000-47230 GCA_019694465.1 Oligoflexia bacterium | reverse complement strand
CCCTTGGGACCGACTCCAGCCCCAGGATGTGATGAGCCGACATCGAGGTGCCAAACCTCCCCGTCGATGTGAACTCTTGGGAGAGATAAGCCTGTTATCCCCGGCGTACCTTTTATTCGTTGAGCGATGGCCCTTCCATACAGAACCACCGGATCACTATGGCCGACTTTCGTCTCTGTTCGAGGTGTCCCTCTCACAGTCAAGCAGGTTTGTGCCATTACACTTAACGCGTGGTTTCCAAGCACGCTAAACCTACCATTGCGCGCCTCCGTTACTCTTTGGGAGGCGACCGCCCCAGTCAAACTACCCACCATGCTCTGTTTTGGGGGAGGATTACTCCCCTCAGTTAGAAACCAGAAACTGTAAGGGTGGTATTTCAAGGGTGCCTCCACCTGAGCTAGCGCCCAAGCTTCGAAGGCTCCCACCTATCCTACACATACAGTTCCCGGCATCAAAGCAAAGATATAGTAAAGGTGCACGGGGTCTTTTCGTCTTTCCGCGGCTACTCGGCTTTTTTACCGAGAAATCAATTTCACTGAGTCTATCGTTGAGACTATGGGGAAGTCGTTACGCCATTCGTGCAGGTCGGAACTTACCCGACAAGGAATTTCGCTACCTTAGGACCGTTATAGTTACGGCCGCCGTTTACTGGGGCTTCGGCTCATCGCTTTGCTTGCGCTGACGATTCACCTTAACCTTCCAGCACCGGGCAGGCGTCAGACCCTATACTTCATCTTTCGATTTTGCAGAGTCCTGTGTTTTTGTTAAACAGTCGCTACCCCCTGCTATTTGCAACCCTCATATGCTTCGAGGAGTAAATCCTCTAACAATTGAAGGCCCACCTTATCCCGAAGTTACGGTGGTAATGTGTTAAGTTCCTTAACGATAGTTTTCTCAAGCGCCTTGGTATACTCTACCCACCCACCTGTGTCGGTTTCCGGTACGGGCGATTTTTTACTCACTTAGAAGATTTTCTTGGAAGCTTGGGCTTAGTTACTCTGTTCCGGGTTGCCCCTTCACTCGTCTCGTGTCTCAGATTAACGCTAAAGCGGATTTACCAACTCTAGCTACCTACACACTTTCACCGGTATCCAATATCCGGCTAACCTACCCTTCTCCGTCTCTCCATCGCTAAAACGTAAAAAATCGGTACGGGAATATTAACCCGTTATCCATCGACTACTCCGTTCGGCCTCGTCTTAGGTCCCGACTAACCCTGGGAGGATGATCCTGGCCCAGGAAACCTTGGGTTTTCGGCGGACGGGTTTCTCGCCCGTCTTGTCGTTACTCATATCAGCATACTCGCTTGACTGCGCTCCACATGTCCTCTCGGTCATGCTTCGATGCGGCAGACAACGCTCCTCTACCACTCCAATAGTCCGAAGACTATTTGAATCCAGAGCTTCGGTAAGATGCTTAGCCCCGTTAAATTTTTGGCGCGGGCTGACTTGACTAGTGAGCTATTACGCTTTCTTTAAAGGATGGCTGCTTCTAAGCCAACCTCCTAGTTGGCTATGTCCTCCCACATCCTTCTCCACTGAGCATCTATTTTGGGACCTTAGCTGCTGGTCTGGGGTCTTTCCCTCTCGCCAATGGACCTTATCACCCACTGACTGATTCCCGGATTCTGACTCTATTGGTATTCAGAGACTAGCTGGGTTTGGTAGCCTGGTAGGGCCCCTAGTCCAATCAGTGCTTTACCCCCAATAGATATATAGTCCGAGACTATACCTAAATATATTTCGAGGAGAACCAGCTATCGCCCGGTTTGATTAGCCTTTCACTCCTATCCACAACTCATCCGAAGGATTTTCAACTCCCAACAGTTCGGTCCTCCACCAGGTGTTACCCTGGCTTCAACCTGGTCATGGATAGATCACTCGGGCTTCGGGTCTACTTCACGTGACTAAACGCCCTTTTAAGACTCGCTTTCGCTACGGCTCCACCTTGCGGCTTAACCTAACGCCACGTAAACGTAACTCGCTGACTCATGATGCAAAAGGTACGCCGTCGCACGTTTCCCTTGCGGGCATAGTGCTTCGACTGCTTGTAAATGTGCGGTTTCAGGATCTATTTCACACCCCTCATCGGGGTTCTTTTCACCTTTCCCTCGCGGTACTAGTTCGCTATCGGTCATCGGGTAGTGTTTAGGCTTGGATAGATGGTCCACCCAGCTTCCCACAGGATTCCAAGTGCCCCGTGGTACTCAGGAACGTACTCATAGCCTTTG
>JAIBBV010000026.1:0-42500 GCA_019694465.1 Oligoflexia bacterium | reverse complement strand
CATCGAATTCAATTGGAACCCAACGTTAGTGGAAGAGCGCTGCTGAATTAATCAGCAGCAAACGAAAACATATTGTCCTGCACAAATATCGAAGCGCGAATCAAATTAATGACTCGACTACTTCGGCACTCGATTCAAATCACCTTGCTCTACATTTAGCTGTGTAGCTTCTACCCATAACCAAATTGTCCAGAGGAGAATCGAAATCCTACGATCAGACTCGATTTTCATGGCCCCCGGCGTACTTCAGACCAAAAACAGGCAACCGGCACTTTTGCTTACCGGTGAGCTATTAAACTCAATCCCGTGAATTTGCTGAAGAACGACCTCTTCAAAAGGGAAGTGGAGTGTAGCAAAAGCTTTGAAAATGTGTCAACACACCAAGGGGAGAATTTGTGAAAATATTTTGTCCGGCCACTTGTTTAGCTCACAGGGAATATAATCGCGTTTAATTATCTCGCTAGCCCTGGCGATTTGCAAAATAACTGAACAAATACAACATATTAAATCATGAGACAGCGAATTCTTATTAGTGCTGGCGAACTCTCAGGGGACGAACATGCCGCAAAACTCGTACGCGCTTATCGCGCCATTGAGCCCTCCAGTCACTTTTTCGGCATGGGAGGATCGCGACTTAGAGAGGTTGGTGTTGAAACGATCGTGGACAGCGAGAAAAGCGCATCAGTGATGGGTTTTTTCCCAGTTTTACAGGCTTTTTCGCAAATACGCGCCTCGTTTAACAAACTTAAACTAGTGTTACAAAATGAACGCCCCGATGCGCTAGTTTTGGTTGATTATCCAGACTTCAATTTGCGTTTAGCCCGCTACGCCAAGGCGATTGGGATCAAAACATTTTACTTCATTCCCCCAAAACTCTGGGCTTGGCGCAGCGGTAGAGTAAAAGATTTCATACGCAGCGTTGATTGTGCGGCATGCATATTCCCCTTCGAAGTCGACTTCTTTTTGAGACACGGATATCAACGCGCAAAATTTGTAGGACATCCTTTTGAAGAAGAAATTGTGGCACGCCCAAGCTCGGCGCTTGAGCGCACCCAATTTTGCACTGAAATTGGGATAGCCCCTTCCCAACAAATTGTGGCGATTTTACCTGGCAGCCGCATGCAGGAAATAAAAAGGCTGCTGCCGATCGCTTGTGCTACCGCAACAAGAATTAGCACACAAACTTCCAATCTGAGCTGCGTTATGGCAATTGCGCCCTCACTTAACGCACAGCAGATTAAGGCACTTATTCCATATGACTGCCCACTGAAAGTATCTACCCGCTCAGCACTGGAGGTAATGCGCTTTGCGAAAGTCGGCCTGCTTAAATCAGGCACGTCTAACCTGCAGGCTGCATTTTTGGGACTGCCTTTTATTATGTTTTATCAAGCGTCAGCCACCACCGCTTTTATTGTTAAGAGACTAGTGCAAATTAGGGAGTACTCGCCTGTAAACATAGTGCGCCCAGGCAGTGTTCCGGAAATCGTACAGGAAGGACTTACTCCCCAACGACTAGCTCAGGAGCTTACTGAACTGCTAAATGATCCCAGCAAAATGGACAAACAACGCACCGCACTTGCCGAAGTGGTGCAACGCTTAAGGCTAAGCGAATCGTCGGAATTTAGCGCAGCATCTGGAGCGTACTGCCGCACTGCGGATCTCCTAAAAAAAACAATAGGCTAGAGTCATTCTGCCGAACGCATATCAGAGCAGGCGACAAAGCTACGTATAAGCCGATGTATTTTTGCGTTAAGAGTAACGTAAGAAGGCTCTCTCGTATTGTTGCCGCGCTTGCCCCGTACTCCAGTGCTCAAAGCTTGGGATACCAAGTTGCTTCCCGAGGTAGTCAAATACAAACCCAAGCGTAAACCTGGCGCCGACTTGAAACGCGGTAGTAACTTGCGAATATTCAAATATTTGGGGGTTCGGAGCTTCACCGCTGGCAATCGCTGCCAAGACAGCCGCCTGCCTAGCACTTAACCATTGTTGTCGCACAGACGCTGAAAATACTTGCGCCTCCCCCTTGGCGGCAATAATTCTAGTATTTGGCGTTCGCGCTTCTGGCACTCGACAAGGTCTGGATTTATCCAAGACACACACGCTTTCCATACTTTTAAGTGTCAGCGCCCCGCGCTCAAGCCGCTCATCAAAAGCGAAGCGGCAACCAAAGGGTCCAATACTGAGAGAGTTGAAAAGAGTGCCATAAAAGCTGGCAGCTGCTGGCTGGAACCCAGCAAGATAAGTCTGCACTTCAGGGCCGCGTAGCTCACGCTCGGTTACTACTACGTAATTCATGCCGTAGCGAAAGCCATTCCCCTCGCTCGCGATGCTCCGCAACCAACGATGGGCAATCTCGGCCGTCAAAAGCCTATACGTTGTCAAAGCCTGCTGCGTGGCACAAAAGATAAGTAGATCTCCAAGTAGTCCACTACTCGCAACACCAGCATTAGCTAGCATAGCTGGAATGTTCGCCTGAACGCACCGCAAAAACATTGGGTCGTTTGGGCGGAGCTGATCAGGGTAGAAGTTTGACTGGTCCGCCATTCCAACCATCTGGCTAACAACTATGCGGGTTGCGTCAATTCGCCTCGCGTTTTCAGCAAGGTGCCGGACCGCACCAAAGCTCATCGACGATATGGTGTTCTGTAGGGTCATAACTATCGGAGCGCCGAAGACACCCAGAGCTGGCGAAAAGAACTCAATATTGCTAGGTAGAGCAAGATACGGGACACCACTCAGCCGCTCTTCGCCTGCAGCCCAACGCGCTGCCGCTGGCGGAATATCATGACAGATTAGTCTTCCGCCACGCGCCAATGCGACACGCTGCAGCTCCATCAAGCGTGACAAATCGCGTCCCGCGCCAGTCTCAAGCAGTATGCCTCCCTCGGGTAGATCAATCGCAGCTCCAAGGTGCGCACGATGCGCGTCATCTAGCCCTACCAGCATTTCTCTATAATTATCCATGCCACCATGAATGGCGTCAGAGAATGTAGCGAGGCCCTCAATTACACCTTCTCGCAAACCACGAACAGCAGACTGATACACGGCCGCCCCAGGTCGGTCCATCAATAAAAATATAGAGTTTTCTCCAAAGCGTGGCAGAGCAAGCTGCTCAAGCTCGGTCATGCGACCAGGATCAGCACCCACAAGATGGCCTTCCGGGACAACAATGGTGGACCTTGCTGCGTTTCCCTGCTGCGTTCGCACTGACTCAGCTATGCGCCGGATCTGAGAGTCAGGGTGCTCACAGCCTGTCACGATCTCAAGTCCCTGGTATGGGTCATGATTAGCAGGGACATCACCGACACAAATTGGTCCACGTGCAGACGGATCGAGCACAGTTATGGGATTAAGGGGAGGAAGTTTCATGAAGATATACAGCTAGAACACCATCTATGCATTCTCCATAACCACCGGTGCTAGTCAACCAACGTAGGGATTGTGGACTCTAACAACTCAAGACAAGTAGCAATTTTTAGATCGATTGCTGGCAACCACATGATACACGTTAAGGCGAGCTGACCATAACGTAAGTGAGCAAAAAGCATTTTCATGATGGTGCTCCCACCCCTGACCATCTGGCGAACAAAAACGAAATTACTGTCAGGGGATTATGTATGGGCCGCACACTTGATGCCTTCCATTTCCATTTAACGTTAGCCAACATTCCGCAACTTGGATCCTACACTAGAGGCAATCCAAAAATACAAGCAAACGCGAGTTGTAGCGTGTCGCAGCCCACATTATTAGAGCGTGCCAATCTAAGATCGCATTTGCGAGCCAAGCTGCACCTAAGCCCCGGAAGAATATTGAAATATTTTTGCTGGCTTTGCTTTGCAGTAACGACTATTGCACCTTCTGCACAAGCTATCTCAGTGTGTCAGCTAAAAAAGCGCGGTTACTCAACGAATTATCCACTGATAGTTGCAAACATTGTGTTCGTAAAAGACAAAAACAAGTGCCCGAAGAAAACCCCGCTTGGTCGCTATTATTACGTTGGTGAAATTCTCACTCCTGATGACTTGGACTCAAAGGTAACCACTATTGTTAACAACATAAACGGCACACCAGGAGCGACTGGCCCCACTGGTCCAACCGGAGCTGTGGGAGCAACGGGTGCTGCGGGGCCTATTGGCCCTCGGGGCGCTACTGGCACGACAGGTGCTCCTGGGCCAATCGGCCTGACTGGCGCTCAAGGACCAGCCGGTCCCGCCGGCCCACAGGGGCAACAGGGAAACCAGGGTCCGCAAGGGACGCCACCCGATCCGATTGGCGAGCTGTACCAGTTTGATATCCCCTACACACTTTATGTCAGCTCGTCGATTCCACAGACACAAAACCCGCCGCATACCTTTACAATCAGCAATAGATCATCTTGTGTGCTGGCTGGCGTAGCTCAAACTGGGAACGACACAAGCAGGCTTGTAGCCGTAGTAGTGCCTGCCAGCGCAGGACTAAGCCCAGCCGCCCTACTTCCTACAATCCCAAATGGCTTTCCGTCAGTTCCAATAACAGCTTACACGACAAGCTCTGCCTCGCTTACATCGCCAGGGCGACGCGACTACGCTGTGATTTGGAACTGCTTAAATAGCTCTAACCCGTCAAATCAATGCCAAGGGCGAATATTCGTTGACTGCAGAGACTAAAACACCGAGGCCAGGTAGCAGCCGTTTGCTACCTGGCGCTTGCCGAAATGTTCGGTGCTGAATCCACGACAAACAGCGGACCCTGTCAAATCTCTGAATTGAATCAATCTTCGGGGGGAACGAACCCCTCGGCCTTAATGCTAGCCTGCATTGGCTCGACTCCAGCACCATGCAAATAAACCATTTGCCCACCGCAATGTGCTCCATAGGCCAACACGCCCACAGAAATCATGTACAAAACAACGTACGCCAAAAGCTCTGCGTGCTTCATGATTGATCGCCGCTTAAGCTTCCATATGAACAGCAACACAAAACAAACCAAAGCCACGTAGCCCATGGTCTCATGAAGTTCGAGTAGCTCATGAATGGCTTTATTCTGTATAAGCTCATCCTCCTGAGCCAAGCCTGTGAGTAGCGCGGCTAGCAAGCCGCATAGGCCAAGGAAAAAAGTCTGTACGAAGATATTCTGAAAAAGCGGCCGCTTAGTAGTGAGGAAGCCAATTAGAAAGAAACAAGCGGCAACTAAGAGCCCAATAGGGAAATGCACAACTAGCGGATGAGGTTCAATCACAGAGCTTCTAACCCCAAAAACGTGCCCGAGAAGATTCGAACTTCCGACCTTCGGCTTCGGAGGCCGACGCTCTATCCAGCTGAGCTACGGGCACACACAAGAAAAAACTAGGATCAACACGAAGCCTTTGAAATATATTCGGTGCATCGTGCGCAAGTGAAACATACCATCAACCGTCCCCAAATATCTAGGGAAGCACTTAACGGGCGTCTTCTGCTGCAAAATTCGATTATAGGCTGTAGCTTTGTGGAGCTGCCTGAAAAATCCTCAGTGTATCACAGTGGATACGCTTGTAGCTTTTTAACTGGCGATCATCGGCTCACCAATAGACTCTAATCCCTAGCGACAAGGCGCTTATTCAGCGCTTCCCTAGGAATAGAATGGCATAAAGATAGGAACAAGCAGTGCCAGAACAGCGAACGTCAGCACAGTCATTAATAGTCCAATCTTCCAATAGTCAGCAGACTTGTACCCGCCAGGATGCATAACCAATAGGTGTGCTTTGTGACTGAAGGGCGTCAAAAATGCTATCGAGGCTCCAAGTGCCACGGCCAGCATCAACGGATGTGGGTTGACTTTGAGGGCCGTAGCGACCTGAAAAACTATGGGAGCTAGCAACACCACCGCCGGCGCGGCATCAAATAGCTGACTAATGGCGCTGGCGAGAAGCGCAAGAAGAACCAATGCCATCCAGGGGGAGGCTCCGCCTGTCAGGCCCAAAACTAGGCGCGCTCCTTCATCTGCCAAACCGCTGCGCTGCACAGCCACGCCAAGTGGTAGCAGTGCGCTAACGAAAACAACTATGCGCCACTCAATTTCACGATAAACTTGCTGCATTGGAAGCACACGCGCAAGCAACACCAGAGCAGTTGCTAGTAGCGCCGCTATCTCAATATGCATGTACCCACTTACGCTCAAGGCAACCATCAACACAAACGCTGCCACGGTGAGTACAGCCCCGTAGCGACGCACTGCGGGAGGTTCAGATTCAGAAAGCACAACGAAATCTCTATCGCTTGCCAGAAGTGGAATTCTTAGTCGAGGCCCTTGTAATAACAACGCATCCCCGAACTGCAATTGAATATTTCCCAGTCTAGCACGCATGGGCTCGCCAGCGCGCCAAATTCCAAGGACTTGGAAGCCATATTGCTCTCTAAAATTTGCTTCGCGAATGGTGCGTCCGATCAAAGATGATCGTGGTGACAAAACAACCTCAACAATCCCCACCTCCAATGACTCGAGTTCCGAAGCTACGTTCTCTGAAACAACCTCGACCTCGCCCAGGACTCGCACCTCATCTAAATCCTGCTCCGCTCCTGCGATTACTGCACGCTTTAAGTCTGTGTGGCTGAATTGCTTAAGTTCCTCCAAGTCCGACAACTGACCAGCCACAACTAGCAGGTCGCCCCCCTCCAGCACATCGGTTCCACGCGGGGCAAGTCGCTTACGACCACCTCTAACGATCGCAATTACTTGAGATCCAAGCGCGGAAGCGAAGCGCAACATACTGAGACTCTTGCCACAAAGCTTCGAGGCATGTGGCACTCGCACGGAGAACACGCGCTCATATAGGCGGTAGAGCTTAGGCAAATTATCACGTGGCCCAGTATGCACATGTGACTGATAAACCGGCAGCATGCGCCACCCAAAGAGCCACAGAAAAATTCCTCCACACAACGCAACTCCTAGACCAACTGGAGTAAAGTCGAAGAAATGAAAGCTCTCAAGGCCACGCTCACGCAGAAGTTGCGCAGCTAAGAGGTTTGGAGATGTGCCGATGATAGTAGTCATACCCCCTAACAACACAGCGAAGGAAAGCGGAATCAAAAGCCGCGATGGGGCAACTCGTGCGCGTTGCGCCAAAGCCAACACACTGGGCAACAGCAACGCCACCGCGGCCACGTTGGCCATAAAGCTAGAGAAAACCACTCCCAGTAGAATTACAGCTGCGACACAACGCTGCTCGGATTGACCAACCCAGCGATGCACCAGGTGCGCTGCGCGATCAGCAACTCCGGTTTCTCTCAGCGCCGCGCTTAAAACAAACATCGAAACTAGAGTTATAGTCGTAGGCGAGGAAAAGCCCACCAGCGCTTCTTCAGGTGTCAGGTACCCAGATAGCAAAAGAGCCAACAGACCAACAAGCGCCGTAAGATCCAATGGAATGTGCTCGGTCAAAAACAAGACCACCATCACCGCGATAATCAAAAGCACAGTAATCACGGTCTATTTCCTCTAGATCAGCATTTCAGGTTGGTTATCAATTGTGGCAGCGACGAACGAACGGGATAAAGCCCCAACTATACTGCTGAATATGCAACATCAAACACTCCCTGCCCACCGCCCTCCTTCACCCGTCCATTAGCAGCCAAACGACGCAAGATCTTAAAGATAGTTTCACTACTATCCTGATCGCCAATCGCCTCAGCTATCGCTTCAACAGTAAGCGGCCCTTTCTCCCGCTGTAATACAGCGAGCACTTTAGCCTGGACCTGTAGCACCAGAGCAGCCGCCTTTTTGCCCGCTTCCACGCCAGGTTGATGATAGGCGTTAATATTTATTAATGATGCATACAGCCCCACCGCGCGCTCAAAGAGGGCAATTAGCTGCCCGACTGAGTAGGCGCTAACCTCATCCACTGTTATCGATACACTCTCGCGCTTATTCTCAAACAAAGCGCTGCGCGTGCCTAAGTAGAACCCTCCAAGATAATCGCCAGAGTTAACTCCTGGCTCGACATTGTAAGTGTAAGCATTTGTGACTGAGCCAGTCGTTTGAGGCGAGCGATCTTTAAGGACCTCGATAAAGACAGCAAAGAAATTATTGAGTCCTTCTCGAAGTTGCTGCACATAGGCATGCTGGTCGGTTGAGCCTTTGTTGCCATATACAGCAATTCCCTGATTCACTACTTCGCCGGCTAGATCCTTCTCCTTGCCTAGACTCTCCATCACCAACTGCTGTAGGTAACGACTAAAAAGCTCTAGTCGATCCTTATATGGCAAAATAACCATATCCTTTAAGCCACGCCCCGCTCCGGCGTGGTACCACATCAATGCTAAAAGTGCGGCCGGATTTTTGCTTACCTCTTTGTTACGAGTAAGTTGGTCCATGTCAGCAGCACCGCGCAACATAGACGTGATATCAAACCCCTGCAGAGCCGCAGGTAGCAGACCCACAGCACTCATCTCACTAGTGCGCCCACCAACCCAATCCCACATCGGAAAACGCGCCAGCCAGCCTTCCTTCTTAGCGGTGTGGTCGAGTTCGCTCCCCTCGCCTGTCACTGCCACAAAATGCTTGGAAACGCTGGCACCAGCAGCTTCAAAAGCGGCCTTGGCTATTAACTGCCCGTTGCGAGTCTCCTTAGTTCCGCCAGATTTCGAGATCACGACACACAATGTGCGCTTCAAATCAGGAATCTTCGAAAGCACTTGCTGCATGCCGTCTGGATCGGTGTTGTCGAAGAAAAAGATCTGCAACTTGTCGCGACTACTACCAAGCGCTTGCGTCACAAACTGCGGACCCAACGCCGAGCCCCCGATTCCGACCACTAACAAATAAGCGAATGAACTGCCCTTAGCTGGTGCCAAAGATCCATTATGCACCTCTTCTGCAAATTTCTTGATTGCGACAAGAGTAGAATCAATGCTGTTTTTAATATCTGCATCGGGCGCAAGTTTTGAATTGCGTAGCCAATAGTGGCCAACCATGCGCTTCTCATCTGGGTTTGCGATGTGACCAGCCTCCAAGCCCTCCATCGCGGTTAGGGCACGCTGGGCCCGATCATTCATGCTACTTAGGAAGCCCTCTGGGAAATTAATGCGACTGATGTCGAGCCCAAAACCGCGTTCCGGGATATGTAAGTAGTATTGCTTGAATTTATTCCAAAGCTGGCCTGCTGAAGTCATAAGCGTTCCCCGCGAGAAGCAAAAAGTAGTGCCCTAATTTAAGCAAATTAACTCTAAGAGTTACAGGAGGCTACATCGAATTGTCCACACCCCATAACTGTATATGTACTTACATTAGCCTGGCTACCACGGAGAGGGCAGCCATGGCTTTTGCGCCCTGCCCGACTTATCTCAATGTAGCTCATCGGAGAGGGTTGACATCGGCGCACGGTAGGAGCACTAGAGAAGAGGTTAGGTAACGGTCGCTGGTCTTGCGGCATAGCCGGAATCGCTCGATTATATAAAGATATAGGACCTATAGCTAATGCTTATAAGGTCCGATGTGGTGAGTGTTAGGTTGCTATGATTAAGGACAATGTAGTCTTCGTCAAAGAGTTCCTGCGAGAGTTCCAAACTACCGGAACTTGCTTCCCAAGTTCCCCTTGGGCCGCCCGCGCACTGACAAATCCTCTACGAAAAAGTCGTACGCCTCAGAATATCCTCGAGCTCGGCCCCGGCACAGGTCCGGTTACCGTTAAAATTCTGGAGGACATGGTCGAGGGTGACCATCTAACATTGTGCGAAATTAACCCTCGCTTTATGGCCGCCCTTAAGGATCGCCTTAAGGACAACCCTAACTTTTTGAGGCATCGTGAACGCATCACCTTCTTCCAGGGTCCGGTGCAGGACCTCCCAGAAGATCGTCGCTACAATACGATCGTGTGTGCGCTGCCATTTCTGAATTTTAGTCTATCAACAGTAGAAGAAATTTTTGCCAAACTTGAGCGCCTCAGTAACCCTGAAACAAAGATGACTTATTACGAGTACATCGGTCTTCGCTCGCTTGGCAAAGTAGTCGCGCATCCGAATCACAAGCGTCGAATGCAGGAGCTAGATTCATTCTTCAAGTCTATGTATCAGCGTCATAAGATGAGCCGAGATAGAGTGTGGCTCAACGTGCTACCAATTAACATCTATACTCTTGAATTGAACTCACCTAGGGCTGCTTAGCGCGCAAGACCTGCCACGCCCGTGTAAACGTCTGGGAGGAAAATCCCATGCGCTCCTTAATAAACAAATCGCGCTCTAGCGGCGATTCGATCTGACTTGCAGCCTTGGCGTCCGCTGCCGCCAGCATCCCCTGCCAAGCCACCCAGCGCCCAGAGATGGGAATTGGGAAGTCGCTTCCATGAACAATTCGTCCCATCACGGCCGGCTCAAGTAGTCTACGCAAGTAACGCGAACGAAGCGGGGTCTGCATTCCACTATTATCCCCATATAATGTTGGATAACGCTCAAGCATGTCCAAGAATGTGTTTGTGTAGTCGCGGTCCCACAGTAAACTTCGCGAACCGGCATGAGCCGCGATCACCTTAACTCCACACTCCAGCGGTAAACGCAAATAACTTGGGTCCGCATACTCTTTACGTAGCACTGGCACACTAAGTTCGCCGCCAGTATGAGCTAACAAGGGCAAGCCAGCTTGAGCCATGCGTTGCCAAAACGGAGCAAAACGCTCTTCGGAACAATTAATGTTCTGACAGTTAGGTAAAATCTTAAGCAAGGCTGCTCCGCCTTCAAGGCAACGCTCTAGCTCCTCCATCGCGTCGGGCCGCGCGGGATGGATCGCAACTCCCGGCAATATTTGAGGGTATTGGCGGGCCAACTTCAGCACGTAGCGATTGGGGACAAAGAAAGATGCAAGATCAGGCATGGCTCGACCAAGATCATCGTGCGGCAGCTCATGCGCAAGTAGCACTACGTGAGATAGGCGACTAGCAGTAATGTATTTAATTACGCGTGGAAGTAAGGCTGACTCCAACCCCTCCCTCAACGCCGATAGGGGGACACCTAGGTCTCGCGCTATTAAACGGCCCAACCATGCATAATGACCAGTTAGCCGGAGAAAGCACCCACTCCCCTCAGCTCCAGTTCCAAGCATATGCACGTGCACATCAACTGGACCCGGCGCCAATGAGGTATTCATCAGAAAAACCTACGCGTACGTGAGTGGCAGCCAGAACGCTGATAGCCTTCTAAGCCGGGAAGAGCGCGTAGTGGCCGCAATCTTCAAGACCTCGCTATTTTATTTGAGTTAAGCGTTCGCTGCCTGGGGCCGCATTAATAGGGGCTGCGGGCCTTAATCGCTGAAGGAGCAGCGCTACCATTCCACTTCCAACGTACCCAAAGGCCAGTACTAAAAACCCTATTCGTGAGTTGTACCAAATCAAGGCGATTAGCAGCCCCAGAGCGACGCGGGCAAACAGCCTGAGACCCTTCAACTTCATACGCTTAATGCTGAAAAATTCGACGCGCGAAACCATCAGGTAGGCTAATCCCAACATCACACACGTGCCGAGAATTTCCGCCCACCATGAGTTTTGAGCCCAAGGAGCACAATTAACGATAGCAGCGACGGCGCCTGCTGCACCGGGAGTTGGCAAGCCAACAAAGCTCTGTAAATTTTCAGCAGAAATATTGAAACGGGCCAATCTTGAGGCAGCGCACAGCGCGTATACAAATGTCATCGCTACGCCAAACTCATCTGCCCCATTCAAAAAGCACCAGTAGTACATGAGCAAGGCCGGGGCAATGCCAAAGGAAACTAAATCGGAGAAGGAATCAAACTCAACGCCAAAGCGGGAAGTAGCATTTAGGCGACGCGCGACTCGGCCATCCAAACCATCAAGGAGGATCGCGACGGCGATAGCGATAACTGCCTTCTCAAAGCGCCCAGATGCCGCATAAATGACCGTAAGAAATCCACAGAACATATTGCCGAGGGTTACGGCGTTGGGGACCAAGTAGCGTCGGCGGTATAAGCGATCCTTAAGTTCACTACGTATTTTAATTGGCTGCATGATGTAAGCTCACCGCTAAACGAAAATCTACGAAAAACTCCGGATTTCCCTTACAAGGCCGAGCAACTATACCAAACTTCGATCTTTTTAAGAAATTTCTTCGCGCTATACTACCCAGCAACGGCACTTCAGGCGATAATCCGCTTGTAGGGTCGCGCAGTTAAGGTCATTGTAATGCGAAGTTATGCAAGCTAGTAGTGCACTAAAGTCTCAATCCCAACAGTCCCCACTCTCCATAGTAATTACGGAGGACCACGATCTAGTGCGTCATGCACTACGGAAGGTCATAGAAGAGTCACAACAATATAAAGTAGTGGGAGAAGCGCGTGACGTTGATTCCACTCTCAAGCTAATTGAATCAAAGCAGCCGGATTTAGTCCTGGTCGACATAGGGCTGCCTGGCAAAAGTGGCCTAGAGGTATTGTTTCACATCAAACGCAACAACTTGAACTGCAAGGTCGCCTTCCTCACTATGTACGAAGATCCTCAGAAAGTTCAACAAGCTCTAAGCTCCGGTGCCGTCGGATATATTCTAAAAAGTGCTCCCTACTCTGACTTTTTGAGTGCTTTAGAAAAGATTCGCTCCGGCAATATCGCTATCCCGCAACAATTCAGCTCAATGGTCCAAGCTGTCGACACAGACCAAAAGTCATCCAAGGACGATCCACTGCATAAGCTTAGCAAGCCTGAGCGTCAGGTCTTTTTCCTGCTTGCCGATGGACAGCCGAACCGTATTATCGCAAAGCAGCTTTTAATAAGCCCACGCACAGTCGAAACGCACCGCGCGCGTGTTATCAAGAAACTTGGCTTTTCAAGCACAGCTGACCTAGTGCGTTACGCAATTAGAAATAACCTTCTAAACGCCTAAGAACGTTCTGAATAGGCACCACATGTCAACCAGGCGATAGCCTGGAGGCTGTCTTTGCAGCGCGGGGCGATTACCCAAAAGCCTGCTTAGAAACTATAGATAGCGGCCCTGGTCTGGGCCTAGTCTTGCTGAGCGCTCTAATATGGCCCGATACACAACACGGGACCTCGCTCCAATCTGGAATGATGGCGTCTATTCCGAAATTCGACCTATTTGTAAGACCTACCGAATCCCGATAGACTTAGAGCGCGTAGGCAGACGAGACACCACCCTCGAAGACCGAGAATTGGGGTTGGCTTCGAATCTCGCATTTCGCGCAAATCGCATTAGCGTACCTTAGTAACTAATGCAGGCTCTATAATACAGGCTCAGCGTATAGATTGGCGGAAACATGCCCTCTACTGCTCTATCTGCAGCACTTAGGTTCGAAGGCGCGCCCGCGCGGCGAACCCTATTGGGCCTGATCGTGCAAGTTCCACTGCTATTTTCGGCACGTGGCTTTCTATTATTGCTGTTAGCTACAGTTTTCGTAGTTGGGCCAGTCCGCTCTGACAATGACATCGTAGCATCAGTCCTTTCTTATTCCTTGCTGATTAGTTTATCCGGCTTTGGCATCATGACTCTAACCCAAGCTTTACGCCTCAGACGCAGCGTCAGCATGCAGGCCTACCCGCCAGATACTGATGGCTCAGTGATCACTGCCGGCACACCTTGCCGTGTAATTATTCGCACTACGCCTGTATCAATTCTTCCATTTTTTTCCCTGAAGGTCAGTGCTGAATTTGACCAAGAAGCTCTGCCAAGCATGGAGCACCGGATAACCGGGAGCAGCGACGCGCCTCGCACGCTTGCTGAAACAATCATGTTCCCGCATCGAGGACTTTGGCGGATTCGCTGCTTTCACCTTACATTGGAAGATCGCCTAGGCCTAAGTTATGTCAACTGGAGCGTACTACCACCATCAGAGGCATCAACTCTTCGAGTTACCCCACAGCCACATAGCGGAAGATCTTTTCCTGTTCTAAGCTCCAGCGAACGTCCAGGAGACCTATATCAAGACTCGCGCCAACGGATGGGCGATCCGTTAGACCTTAAGCGCTACCATCCCTCAGATGGATTGAAAAAAATTGTTTGGAAAATTTTCGCACGTGCTGGCGAGCTTGTATCGCGGCACGCAGAAAACTCCATGACTCCCGAAGGCCAAGTAGTAGTATACGTCCTTGCAGGCCCAGCGGATGACGACGCCTGCAGCGCAGCCCTAAATTACCTTGAAACACTTGAAGAACTGAGACTCGAAGCTCTACTCGGCTGTGATGGAATGGGGGAACGGGCGCTAGCCAGAACTCGCTCCGAGGCCGAGGAGATCCTCATCGACTCTACCTGGGACAGCGTACGAGCAGAGTCTCAGGCTATTGACGCATTCTCGCGCTTTTTGGAGTCCTGTAGGACCACAATTGGCGACGGCTTCATACGCCGCGTCTTAATTTTTACCCCACGCAGCTCCCTTGCAAACCCAATACTTATTAAGCGCTGTGAGTTATTAGGGCAATTTTTAGAACAGCAACAAATAATTCCTACTTTCGCACTGGGTGGATTTAGCTCACTTGAAGACGCTCGGGCGCTCGAGGCTAACTCTAGTATTAGGCGCTGGTTTTTTAGTGCACCTGCCTCAGCAAGTCCAGCAACCTCAAGAGAAGGCGAGACTCTCCTTACTCGCCTTTGCTTGCAACGGGCTTGGGAGGTGTTTTCATGAATAATGCTGCGCATCCCACAGCAAACTTTAGGCTTTGGAGTGGACTAACAGCAATTATCCTCTTCCGCTCCTGCTTCCTCGCTTCACTGGTCTTTAGCCTCAATTCCTTAAACGAACTGGGCACCCCCGTTTCAATTCTGTGCCTGGCAACCACCGCTGGAACAATCGCAGGGAGCTTTCTAGCGACGAGCACCTTACTCTCGCGCGGATTTTTTACGCTAATTGCTGTCCTCACCTTAACAGCTAGTTTGTTTCTGGAGACACTCTCCCGCATCGCTGCGCTAGGAGAGACTCCTTCCTTTTATAGCTATGCCTTTTCGCTGCATGGATATCTAGCTCTTGCTAGCTTTGTACTCGCTGCCATAGCAGCCTGGGGGTTCTTCCGCTTCCGACATACCCTAACACTTGAGGCAGGCGCTCTGCTTATGTTGTCTATTTGGCTATTTGCAGGCCATCGCAACTTCCATTTCGACTCACCGCAGATGGTCAATACCTTAGCGTGGTGGTTCGGGGTCGAACCGGTCACGATGCTAATATCAATTGGTGTTATTTCTTTCAGCGCTATCTCGCTTTACCTATATTTCGCTGCTACGCCAATTGCCGGGTCAGGCCGCAAAATTTCCCAAGTACGTGGCAACCCACGCCCTTTGGCAGCAATATTGATATTCCTTTTTGTAGCACTCACTGTCGCTCTAATTGCTGGGAGCACCAACCGTCACTACACGCAACTTGCCAAGACGATGACCGGCAACGGAGTAGGCGAAGACTCTCAAGAAGGCATGAGCCCGCTTGGTTTTCATTCAGCTCTCGGTAGCACAAATCAACCTGCCGCTCTCCTGCGTCTAGATGGCGACTATAAGGAAAATCCATGGATCCCCATGCTATATCTGCGCGAAAGTGCGCTATCCTCATTTAATGGACGGGAGATGGTGATGGCTAGCAGGGACTTCGACCAAGATGTCCCAGGCACCAGTCCATCTGAAACATTTCGGGGCGAAGAAGACACCTCTCTTGGCACGCGAGTCCCTCTTCGCCAATCGGTGTACCTGCTCACTGATCACAAGCTAGGCTTTGCAGTCGATTACCCAATAACAATAGATCCCGTGCGAAACCCCAATCCAGCAAGGTTTAAGGCTGCTTTTCGAGCCTATTCAATGGTACCGGCTTTTAAGCTCACAGATTTAGCCCAGGCCCCAGTTGGCAATCCAGCCTGGTCTGCCGCGACGCGTGCGCATTATTTGCTTACTCATCCTGACCCACGCTATGCGCAATTAGCGCAAGAAGTGACCAAGAATTTCAATCAACCAATTGAAAAAACGGTCGCAATTATTCAATTCCTCAATAAGACCGCTATTTATACTCTTACCCCAAATCATGAGACCAAGCCTGAGGATGACCCTGTAGCGCCATTTCTTTTTGGCGATCATCGGGGATACTGTGTTCATTTCGCGCACGCCATAACTTACATGCTTAGATCGCTCGGCATCCCGGCCCGAATTGGCACTGGCTATTTGACCGATCTTAGCCAAGCCAAGGACGGCCACACACTCTTACGCATGAGCGATCGACATGCCTGGGCTGAGGCGTTTGTGCAGGGCTATGGCTGGATCCCCATCGACATTCAACCCGAACAAGTCGAGAGTCATGCCGACACCCAAGTTGATATGAAAGTGCTAGAAGAGTTAATGACTCTACTAGAGCCAGGCGAGGATATTTTACCAAAGGACATCCTTAAGGGTGAGGCATCAGAAACAAAGCCTGAAATTCCTCTGCCATCAATGCGCAGCATGGGACTTGCGGCACTTCTGTTGCTAGTCTTATTGGGAGCACTAAAAGTATATTTAAGGCTGCGCTGGAAATTAGCGTCTCAAACAAACACACGTACGCGCTGGGCATACACTGCTCTATCCGCCAGTCTTTTTGACTTAGGCTTGCGCCGTCAACCAGGTGAAACACGCGCCGAATTCAAGCAGCGCTTGATCCAAGAGCTCTCCCTAGAGACACTTTCTCTCAATACTTTGCAGCAGAAAGTCGCCTATAGTCACACATCAAACGACTCAGATGGCGACGCTATCACAAAGCACATGCAAGCTGATTTGCAAGCTCTTCAAGCTTTACCTCGTTGGCGTCGTATCCTGGCAAACCTAAACCCAGCTTCAGTTTTCCATTATATTAGTGGAGGAAGTTGGTGATTTCTCAATTCATTCGCAACCTCCTAGCGGTCCTTGCATTTTTACTGTGCATGGCGCCAGCGCACGCCGACGTGCACGATCCATTCGACCCTTTCGATGTCCCAGACCAATCACAGGACGAGGAAGTTCTCGATAAAGATAAATCGCCTGAGGAGTTACTACTTGAAGCCACTGTGCTCCTGCAGGATGAACGCCTACTAGACGCGAGAACAAAAATTCTTAAGGCCCTAGACAAAGATCCTAAATCAATCGAGGCGCACTCATTGATGGCTGGATACTATTTGGTCCACGTTGGGCACTACCGTCTAGCGCTTAAGTACATCAAGCGCGCACTTGATATATTCACAGAGAAAAATGGCTCGCCTCCCTATAAGGAGTATCGCTATCAGGCCCAACATTCTCACCTACTTTATTTGCTCTCACAGATTCGCTTAAACCTTGACGACTATGAAGGTTCGCTCAAGGTCTTGGACGAGTTTACTGGCTGGGGATACACCGCTCCCTGGTACTCAGGAACTCGAGCTTGGGTACTCATGAAATTAGGTAACCTAGATGAGGCCATTCGTGTGGCAAGGCTCGGGATACTGGTTGGGGATGAGGCAGGACGATCTCTAAATATGTTAGGCATTCTCCTCTCTATGAAGGGGGATCGCCAAGGAGCACTCAAGGTGTTTCGCGATGCGATTGCGGAGGAGCTCTCTTTAGGAAAACTTGGGCAGCCAGCTACCCCTCTCAACAACTCAGGGGAGGTTTACAAGGAAACATTTCAAGAAGACAAAGCCGAAAGCTCCTGGATTCGAGCAACTAGTATGCCGGATGGTTGTGAACATGTACTACCCTCACTTAACCTTGCGCTGCTGTACATTGAAGAAATGAACTTAAATGGCGCGCGCGGAGCAATGGACAACTTTGAAAGCTGCATCGCCCAATACCCACTTAGAAACGGGGAGGAACACCGTGCGCTTGTAGATCTGATCCGCGGCCGAGTGGCGCTACATACTGGGCACCTAGATGAGGCGATAGATAGGCTCGGCAAGGCGCTAGAATATCGACAATGGTTCGGCAAAATTGGCACTGACAAGGAGGACTTGGAGGCTGCTGCCTTAGTCTCGCTATCGCAAGCGCTAGGCGCAAAGGCCAACGCACTCGGCTCGACCTTGCCGCGATCAATCGCTGAGCGCTTATATCTTCTTAAGCAACGAGTTCAGCTTTCTATAAAGTCGTGGTGGATGATGCGACGCGCACGCCAAGTGCTAATTGAGAAATTGAATGATCTAGAAGACCTTTATGTACGCAATACAGATAGCCTTTTAGAGTACCCCACCCTAGGCGCTGTATTAAGTGCCCTGCCAGCTACACTGCTCGAGAAAAGAATATCAGCCGCCGAGAACAAGGAAGAGCGACCAGACTCAATTCTCTACTACCAAACTTTTCTGGCTGAAAACTATCTCCAGAATGGCCAAACCGCTTCTGGACTGGGGCTTCTAAATGACGTGACAAACAAAACTCGCCCCAAATATGACACTCTACTACGCCTACATGCCCTCCTAATTGCCAGCCAAAATGTATCCGCCAGCAGCGATGAGTATATAGCCTTGGTCGACCAAGCCTTTACGCTCTCGCGTCCTAGCATTCGCAACTATGGATTACGCCTACCTGTCAATTTCGTTGCGGGAGACGATGAAATAATTGATGCTCTAGGCAAGGGCCCCTTCCAACTTGATAATAGGCGGGACCTACAGTATTCAATCGACTATGAGAGATCTCCAGTAGATGTGTCTTTGCACTTTTTCTCTTCCACCCCTGGTGTAATTGACATCAAAGTGCGAGCTGCAGACCTAATCGAGGCGGTCAACAAATTATCAGAAGAAGTGTACTCAGTTGATTTGAAGTAAGGGTGAATAAGGATAGGACCAATGACAACGGACATAATTGAAAACGCAGGGAAGACCGTTAAATCTCTTTGCGATGGTCTGCGGAAGGTTATTCTTGGGCGAGAAGATACGATCCAATTGGTTGTCGCAGCTTTAGTAGCTGATGGGCATGTGCTGCTAGAGGACTATCCTGGCTCTGGCAAGACTACCTTGACCAAAGCTCTGGGTCGCCTAATTGGACGCGATGGACAACCCGATGTTCCTGATTACATACTTCCATTTAGACGTGTTCAGTTCACGCCAGATATGCTTCCTGGCGACGTGTTGGGAGTGAATATTTTTGAACCAAAAACAGGACAGTTCCGCTTCTTACATGGCCCAGTTTTCGCTCATGTCGTTTTGGCCGACGAGATTAACCGCACTGGCCCTAAAGTGCAGGCTGCATTTCTAGAGTGTATGGCGGAGAAGCAAGTCACCATAGATAATGCCACCTACAAGCTTGATGAATTATTCTTCGTGATAGGTACGCAGAACCCGCTAGATATCGCAGGTACGTATCCCCTTCCACTCGTGCAGCTAGACCGCTTCCTGTTTCGCATTCCGATGTCGTACGTAGATGCCGCAACCGAGTACAAAATCTTGGAAGAGCATAGCAATATCGTGCATAACGCTGACACCCTTGAGGCAGTATGCACACGCAGTCAGGTGCTATCAGCGCGGCGCGCGGTGGAGCAGGTATACGTGCATCCGAATGTACGTGAGGCAATCGTAAATATCGTGCAAGCTACACGCGGCAATCAACTTTTGCAGTTTGGCGCATCCACTCGCGCCGCACTTATGCTGCAAGCAGCCGCCAAGGCTTGGGCCTTAGTTAGCGGGCGTGACTTTGTTAATGAGGATGACCTCAAATTCATTCTGCCTTTTGTGCTTCTGCATCGTCTCAAGTTCCATGCTGGGGCCGGTGAGCAGCGCCAAGCTCTATATCAGCTTGCCCTGCCACATTTGGAAACATTAGTCGCGCGCGGTCTTCAGTAAAAATCGAAGTAGCGCCTCAATTAAGCGACTATTGACGATAGCCGGCCAGAAAGTCCCGCTTGAAGTCTAAAAATCTATCTTCAAGAATGGCTTCACGCGCACGTACTGCTAGCGACTTATAGAAAGCCAGGTTATGCGCGGTAGCGAGTATCTGCCCAAGCATCTCGTTTGAATCAAATAAGTGCTTCAAATAGGCACGAGTAAAAGTCGAATTTACATAATCCTTTAGATTAGGTTCGATTGGAAAAAAATCTCTGCGATAACTCTTGTGGTCAATTCTAATCTTGCCGCGATTTGTGAACAGCGTGCCATTTCGTCCAAATTTAGTGGGGATCGTGCAGTCACTCATATCAACCCCATTTTCCCATAGCATAAAAAGATCTTCTGGCATGCCAACACCCATCAAGTAGCGCGGCTTATCCTCCGGCAGTAGCGGAGCCGTATACTCCACAACCTCACGGATGAGCTCCTTTCCCTCGCCAATGGAGACTCCACCAATAGCATAGCCTGGTAGCTTAAAGTCAGTTACTGCATCAATCGACAACTTGCGATACTTCTTGTAAGTACCGCCTTGGACAATGCCAAAGAGGGCTTGGTTTTTATTGGTCCAGGCCTCAACACAGCGCTTGAGCCAGGAGTGTGTTCGCTTCAATGATTTTTGAACGTACCCCTCAGTTGTTGGGAACGGTATACACTCGTCAAAAGCCATCATGATATCCGATCCCAGCAGTTGCTGAATCTCAATCGACTTCTCTGGACTAAGAAAAATGTTTTCACCGTCCGGGCCCTTAAAATTTGCGCCCTCATCTGTAATTGAGTTCTTTTGCAAGGAAAATACCTGAAAACCGCCTGAGTCAGTCAAGATTGCCCGATCCCAACCCATGAATTTATGTAATCCACCTGCCTTGGCAATTAGTTCTGCCCCCGGCGACAAGTGCAAATGATAGGTATTAGAGAGTAATACCTGAAAAGAGAGGTCCTTAAGTTCCTTTGGTTGTAGTGCCTTTATGGCACCGTGAGTTGCCACAGGCATAAAAACTGGAGTCTCGATTGAGCCATGTGGAGTGTGCAGTACACCAGCACGCGCGCGACAGTGCCGATCCATGTGCACAAGCTCAAACTTAAAATTCTTAGTTTCCTGCTGATCTGGTTTCATAGTGTTTTCCAAGGGGCGAAGCGCCACACAAGCTCTATTCCCTATAAATTGTTGGATCTTTCAGGCCTGCTAAACTAAAAGCCTCCTTACGCTCAATACAAGTACCGCAAAGGCCGCAGTGCACATCGCCCCCTTCGTAACAGCTCCAGGTAATCTCCAACGGAACAGCGAGTTGGGTGGCGGATCTTAAGATATCAACTTTTGAAAAATTCAAGAAAGGCGCCAGCAGCTCAACCCTGCGCCAATCAGCCAGTCCTAGTGCCTTGTCGAAGGCCTGAGCGAACTCGGGTCGGCAGTCAGGATAAATTGTATGATCTCCAGCGTGAGCGGCGAAGCTAACATACTTGGCGCCGATTGAAATCGCGTAAGCGCCAGCGATTGAGAGAAAAATCATGTTTCTGTTAGGGACGACTGTCGCTTTCATGGTCGCATCAGCGTAATGGCCATGCGGAACTGCCACTTCACTATTGGTAAGGGCGCTACGGCCAAAAATCGGGTTAAGTGCAGAAATATCAACCAGCTTATACTCTACCCCAGTTCGCCTACATATTTCTTTGGCAGAGATTGTCTCACGTTGATGGCGCTGCCCATAATTAAATCCCAGCGCCGAAACTCGCTTGCCTTCAGCCAGAAATCGGTACAGCAGAATAGTTGAGTCTAAACCGCCTGAGTAACTTAAAACCACATCACTTGCCATAAACGACACATAGTCTCAATAATCTAATCAAATGAGCCGAACGAGCTAAGAGAGTACATCAGAAACCTATTTATTAGGTCTATACTCACAGCGGGAGCTACAAGTCTCCTCGATAACCACCGCTGTCAGCAACGGCAAGTTGGGTTTAAGCATATCGTATATCCAACGCGCCAAAGCCTCGGAAGTTGGACTCTCAAGTCCAGTGCTGTCGTTCAGATGATAGTGATCCAAATATTTGTCACACAGATTCTCAGCCGCCTTTGAAAGATCAGCATAATCAAGCAGCATAGCTTGCTTTGGTCCGTGCTCGGCAAGCGTCTGCCCCTCACAAATAATGGACGCATGCCATGAATGGCCGTGAAGTCTTGCGCACTTGCCGTCATGATGCGGAAGTCGGTGTGAAGCTTCAAAACGAAATCTCTTCTCAATCTTCCACATAAGGCCATCCCATAAGGCTAAACCTACAATCAGCAGCGTCTATATAATAAGACGTACAAGCTATCCGCTTTTTACGTGCATGAAACCTGAAAAGGTTTACCCAGGTAATCTGCGTTTCGTTAATCGCTACTTATATTGTTTGCTAGCACAAGAATCATTGGCGATAGAGTATAGGCAGTTCCACCATGCCGCTCAACCTAGGCCGATAAGTATATGAAATCAGATTGAATTGAGCTCGCTAGCCTACTCAAGCAGGAGCTTAGAAAGCAGCTTTCGATAGTCGACCTAGCAAAACTACCGCTATGGTTTGTCAAAATTGTATAGGCTAACCTTTCAAAGTACGCAATTTTCGCTCTATAAGCTCTTAGATATGACTTCAAACCAAGACAGCACACAGAAGCGACTAGTTGACTCTCCAGTTCTTACGGACAAAAAGCCAGGCACTTATCTTGTGAATGAAGTCTTCTACTCTCTGCAGGGCGAGGGAAAGCGCGCCGGCACACCGATGGTATTTATTCGCTTCTCACAGTGCAATCTACGTTGCACGGTTGCAAATGCCGGCTTTGATTGCGACACGGAGTTCATGAGCTTTCGCCAATTTTCAATTGATGAACTAGTGCAAGAAGCCGAGCGGCTCAATCCAAGCAAGGGATGGATGCTATTCACCGGCGGCGAGCCCGGATTACAGATCGACAAACTTTTGATATCAACAATGCACGCGCAGGGCTGGAAGCTAGCGGTTGAAACAAACGGCACCATAAAGTTACCGACAGGATTAGATTGGATAACAGTATCCCCCAAGAGCGCCGATCATACTATTCGGCAGCGCACAGCCAACGAGCTCAAGTATGTTCGCTCACATGGCATGTCAATCCCAGCAACAAGTTTGCAGGCGGAACATTACCTCATTAGTCCAGCCTTTCAACCTGACGGCTCGGTCAGACAAGATGACCTGCAATGGTGCATCGATTTGGTTAAACAAAATCCACAACAATGGCAGCTTAATCTGCAATATCACAAGTTCATAGACATACGTTAACTTTCAAAACCCGAAACAAGAGGCGAGGAGACTATTTTATGGGCCTAGTTCTTGGCAAATCTGTTCCCTATCCAGACAAGCCAGACTCGTCAATCTTGTATCGCGTGCCACGCAAGCCAAACCCAGTCTCATCTCTAGTTGGGCACGATGACTGGAAATGTTACGAATTCTCGTGGCTCGATTCGCTCGGACTACCAAAGCAAGGGATATTATGGTTGCGCTTTTCAACTCTCTGTCCCTATTTGGTAGAGTCGAAAAGTTTAAAGCTTTACCTGGGAGGGTACTTCAATACGCGCTTCCCTAACACACATGAGATTCAGTCGCAGATATCAAACCACCTTGAACAGCTTCTAGGATTAGCTCCTGAGCAGGTGAGGATATATCAACCCCAAGAATGGTCGTGTTTTGATTGTCACTCAAATTATAATAACCTAGTACCCATAGAGGATCGCTTAACTGTCGCAGCGCCAGCGAGCTCGAAGATACGCTCACTTAATAAGGTTACAGAAGAGCGCTTGGGCTCAAACGCCTTACGCAGCTTATGCCCAATAACTGAGCAACCAGATTGGGGGAGCATTGAAATCCACTACCGTGGAAGACAAATTGATCAGTCCAGCCTGATCGGATGGCTTCTCGATAAGCGTTCGAGCAGCGGCTTTCATGAGCAGATTGCGGATGAACTAGCGGCGGAATTGATCACAGCCTGTGAACCAAACTTCTTATGCATGTCGGCTTTTTTTGTACGACGCGGTGGAATAGATATTACGCCAGTACGTTACACTAAGGGCTATCAGGCTCCTGAGATGGTGCGGCACATTCGACAATAGCTTTCACCAGCAATGCTTTGGAGGCCCCAATTATCGCGACAATTATTTTTCGGTAGCGCTATAGGAAGTGAATGGATCAGCTGGCACAACACGCTCAGCTACAGACACTAAAATGTTACGTTAAATGAGCGCATAAAAAATATCGCAATCGAAAGCACAAGAAACATGGCGGCCCATACAAAGCTGCGCTTACTGCGCCGACCAAAGGCGAAGCCAAGTGTGAAGATAAAGGCAAAAAAGCTCGCAATCATTGTTAAAGCGCTAAAGGAGCCCTCTAGATATACAAAAAGCTGCTGCATGCGCTGCCAAGCTACCATTTTAGCCATCCTTCCACTCTCGGCCATACCACGCTATCAACGCCAAGGCTCAATGGAGCTTACGACCAGGGTCCCACCCAAAATCTAGCCCACGACGCCTTTGTATCCTTAGCTAGGCTCTGCACACCTATCAAGGCTGATATAAGCGCCATCATTACTTCGATCCTTTATTCTATGGAGGACTTGTAGCGCGCGTTTCCATTCAAAGAAGTCGTTACAGGTTACGCATCCATCTTTGTCCAGATCAAAGGAGAGAATCTCAATATCTTGGATCGCTGAGCCCGCCCTAATCTCGGCCATACTCACCTTACCGAAAGTCCCAAGTATAGAAACAAATTTTTCAAGATTTTCCTTATCACATCTGGCTTCTGTTTCAGTGTCAGGCGCCTTTAGTGAAGCACTAAATCCAGAGGTACAGCCTAATCGTGTAAGGCCTAATTTAAGTTTGGGGGCGGCATTTTGCGCAATAGCTACTGCGCTGAGTGAAAGGACGACTATGAGATTAGCAAGCAAAACTGCTGGTCTCGATATGCACATACTGATGTTATGGGGAGATCGGAATAAGATGTATAACGTCGCAGCTCTACCCGCTAGGTTGAGCGGGCAGGCCTAGTTTTGCGCAATCCCAAGAAGCACGAGCAATTGCTTTAAACCTGTCCCGTCGCGCACCACTCCTCATTCGATGCAAAGCACCTTAAATCAGGCGCTAACCTCCCTATTTTCTTGGATTATGTGAAAAGGCTTATAGGCAAGCCCTAGATAAAATCAGCGCGTCGCGAAAAGCAAACACAGAGTGAAAATTGGTGCTGCTGACCTAAGTTTTCGAAGAACTTACGAGAGATGAAATAATATCTAAAACCCTACTAAGCGTAATCTCTTTAAGTAAAATTCGCTTCTCGCGTGAGGAGCCGCCCGCAACTAGCTCAATTCGACCTTTAGGAAGGCCAAACACTTTTGCCAAAAAGCTAAGTAGCGCCTCGTTAGCAGCTCCGTCGACTGGAGCTGCCTTAACTGCAATTTTAAGGCGCCCGTTGTATTCACCGACTAGGGCTTCCCTTTTAGCGCGAGGCTGGAGGTGCAAGAGTAGCGTTACTCCTTCACTAGACTGTTTAGCGTAGGAAGACATATCTTATGCGTAATGAAACACAAAACATTTGATGTCGATTCATTTGTTATTCATTTCCATTTTGTTGCCATTTCATCGCCACAAAATGCAGACATAAGAAAACAAAGCTTAAAACCCAAAGCCAATATCCGATCATTGGGGATGAAGCAGCACTACACATTACGCCCCCCTCATCTAGAGGTAATGTGAACCAATTCGTTAGCGGAAGACTGAGCACAGCAAGAAACAAGCTAAAGCCTAAAAATAGCCACTTCGCAGATCTCCAAATTCTCTTTTGAGATCGGCTAGCTATGAGCGCCAGAAAAAGGAAAACGTTAGCAAACCATCCGTAGGCGCCTGGCACAAGTAAGATAAGACCGAAAAAAAGGGTATAAAATAACCCCCATAAAAACAGTGAGTACCCCTCCTCGATGTATGTATCACCCGTCGCCTTATGCCAAAGACTTTCAGGTTTTGGCGTGCAGAGAGTCTCTCCCTGCGAATTGAAGGTGGGGTGTGCCAAACAATTCTCAGAACAGCGAAACTTCTCAAATTCCACGGCTGGCGCTAGCAGGGAAGCGGCAAAGCAAAGAAGACAAATCACTAGAAAGATATTGGCTTTCATCCCAAAAACCAGAAGTTAACTTCCAATGCATAATTCGCAAGAAATTGCCAAGGTCTCAACCTAAGTATAGCGAAGCAGGCATAAAGGAGGATACCTTTTCCCTAACTAGTTGCACCCCTCACCCATGAAGACAATTGCTCGCCTTCCCTTCAGCTTAAGTTGTTCATAGAACAAAAATACAAAAACAATACAGCAAGGGGCCACTTCGGAAAGTCTGCCCCAAATCTCTACAGTTGTCATTCTGCCGTGCAGGCTGCATCTAAAGCTACTATTTTAACGATTGCTGTGCTTTGAAATGGGAAGTTTGTCGGCATGGGTCGCCCCACAGTAAGACTAGCGCCATGAGACACATCCGGCTCGACATTAAATCTGCTGCCGCTAGACTTCTTCTCTACCAACCATCGAACGCCTGTTTCTAGGCTCGCATCATTTACAACTGCTTCGCCTCGATAAGAGAAATGATAGACATTTCCAGATTGAGTCACGACATAAAGACTGTCGACTACAATTCCGCTCGGCCCATCTGGTCGACGTGAGCCAATGGCGAGCGAAGCGCCAGGACTTGTAATCTCATAACCAGAGCGTAACATTCCTTCTTTGTCTTGAACTTTGAGGCGACGGCCAATTTCGCTTGGTGGAGACGCTTGCACTTCTGGAGCAGTTAGGGTGATTCCCATTGCTGCAAGAAGTGCCTCATGGCCACCACTACCATCAAATACATTTGCACCACTTAGACTAGCTTTCCCGGACATAGCGCCCACTCGTAGTAAAGGTTGTTTATCAGATATAGAACTTAAATCGCACGTGCTGCCAGCAGAATCATGATAGTAGCGTGGAAATTCGATCTTCTCGCCTACTAAAGATTGAAATGCGGGGCACTCTAACCCAGCAGTCACCCTATTTAGTTTACGAACTAAGAAGCGTTAAGGTAATCAATAAAGGCTGAAAGCTTTGCTCCTTTCTCCGTAGCCCCGATACTCCACGGGAGATTCAGATCGGAGCGAATTTCAGCCACAGAAAGCCCAGTGCCATTATTGTTTACGTCGAAGCGAAGCCTGTTATCGTAAACGCAAAACCACTCGCCTTCGACCTTGACAAACCAAGTTGCGGCACTCTTATTGTCTGAAGGGCCATCGTCAGGATTTCCAAGTTTTTGGACGAGCGCAGTGAAACTTGTTTCAACAGTCAATCGAGCGCCGGAGATCCTCTTATTCTGGCCTCGCGCTTCAGCTATAGCTTCCCGGCCAGTTATGACTTCAAATCTTCCGTCCCGTAAGGCCCCAAGTGTTTGCGGATCTGGGTCCACACGATCTGCTCGAGCGCACCCAAGGCAACCTAAAATGTTCTCAATATACTGTTGCGTTTCTACCGCACCACGTAGTCGTTCGGCGAGACTTTGCGAAAAAAGTGTCATTGCAACCCCCTGTTATCACACTTAGGACACCACTATTTTGTTTCACTAAAGTGAAACCCACCAATGCTGGTATGGGGGAGCATTGCTGCAGTGTGACCTTCCAGGCAGACCGAGAAAGGCAACTGCCTGAAAACAAAGACCTTAGCGTACGGCTACTACACAGGGAATGCCGACATGGCAAGAAAAAAGAATGGATGGTACTACTAACCTAAGCTCCTCTACTAGCATGGTGGCTTAAAGCAGCTACAATAGGGTGCCTCGGAGGCATTTCGTTATTCCGCCTACAACATCTTCTCCATTGGTATGTATGGAATCACCCCTCGAAGCAAAAGCTCTTCTGCACTTGTCTGCTTATAGCCGTTGCGTCGATAGAATTCGAGCGCATGACGAGTACTGCCTAGTTCCAGCTTGGCTATACCCCGTCGTCTTGCTTCGGCTTCCAACGCCAATAAAATAGCCTTACCAAATCCCTTCCCCACTACATCTGGAGTTACGTAACAAGCACGTATTTCATGTCCTCCGAGAATGCCAAGAGCCAGCGGTTGATCGGCAGCATTTACTGCCACTATAAAATAATTGTTGTGGTCATGAATCATTCTGGTGACATGGTCCACAGTTTTATTAGTGCACCAATTGGATAATATTCGTTCGTCGTTATTATAGAGCGGGCCGCATAATTCCCTAACTGAGCGGATCCAGAGGACACAGAGCTGTTCCGCATCGCCGGCAGAAGCCAGCCGTATTGTGGGCCCATTCTTAGTTTCCAACTGGTTCTGCATTTATACGTGAGGAATAGGCGCTAAGCCTGACTGGGCGCCCTCCCCAACATCATGTTTACTACCAAAGTCTTCAATGGACTACGCCTCAAATAGAGATCCATTTTTCTGTACTCCCAGAAATCAGCCAACTCATATGGCTTGAGCGCTTTGGGAATCTAGGCATTTGATAGCGAGTGGTGTCTGGTTTGGCTTTCATCAGCTAAGAATTCTTCAAGCATTGTAGGTAGGAGGACAACCCCTTGCCCCAACTTCATTGCCCGGCAGTTACCTAGTCTGCCTGACCTGGATCGGCTAAGTGTTTGATTATTAGACGAATCCACATAACTAGCTGTAACTCAAGCTTTTTTACGCTCCGGCCCTAACTAAGGAGGAGCTTGCACAATTCGCTACTCACAACTCGTTTACGCACATAAAATCACTTATATGATCAACAGAAGCTGGTTAGGAATAATAGCAGCAGCCGCACTAACAACTGCACTACTTGGGATTCATTATGGGATCTGGGGAAGCGGAACTGAGATATTAATACGCTCCTTGCCGGCACAGCTACTCTACAATTCTCCGCTTGTAATATTCTATGTTGCCTGCTCTGCACTAATCCATATAACTCAAACCGAACAAATCGATCATGCCGCGCGTGCTGGCGCCATCGCAAGCCTGTTAGCTGGAATTTCACTTCATATTTTTGATTTAATGGCACACCCACTCACTAGCGCATCTGGCACACTGGGCAACTTAGATCTCTCAGGCCAGCAGCTCTCACGGATTTACAATGCCGACTACCTTTCTGTGTCGACCTTAGTGGCCCTAATTATAACTATACTAATTGCCGCTACCAAAAAGCCGGCAACAACCATAGCCTCTATCATAATTGGTGCGCTTGTTTTAATTTTCTCGACGTCAGCATTTGTTGTATCGATCGGGTACTCAATAAGCTGCAATTCCTCGAGTGCTTTATTCAACACATTACGTGCTATCCCCACTGGCATACTGAGCATATTACCAGGTTTGGCTATACTGCTTGCCTGCCATAGCGCGATGCCTCGCTACTGGAAAAAAATGGTAATCACTATACCCACTGTAGCTATTTTGTTACTGGTTGAAATTCTTGCCACATACTACATGGGACCAGACATTCATATGTGTTCTGGTTGGGACCACATATACATAGTTGGCATGAACTGGATGCTATGCTTTGCGTGTGGGCTTGCTTTATCCTCGTACTATTTAGTGGCTGGCCTCGACAAAGAATGATCTCCTAGGAACACGCTGGTGAATACTTTTAAATTCTCGGTCAAAAGAGTACTTGCTTCATCGCTCGTTTTGGCGCTCTTGTTGCTGCCATTGCTTACGTCCCTACTTTCAATATCTACCCCATCTACTATGCCAAGCTCTATGGAGTGGGCTTTAGTCGCCTTAAGATACTTACTATTGCCGGCTTACCTTGTACTTTTCTTGTCTATGCATAGTCCAATTGTAGCTATACTAGGGGCGTTGATATTTTCTACCGCTCTGGCAAAAGTGACAAAAACCAGTGATCTTCAGCGGATGCATGAGAAGTTGATCTTTGTGTTTGCTTTATTGCCCTCAGCTCTATTTTGGGCCAGCTTGTTCCTTAGCATTTGGGCTATGATCACTGGTAATGACACTAATTATATACCGTGAGCAGAAATAGCCTCCTTATAATGGGTGCCCAGAGGACTGAAGGAGCTTGGCTAGGCGCTACAAAACATTTGATTATTGATTTCGAAACTTAACTATCCTGAGCGGCCAACGGAAGATTGTCCCGGATTTGGTAAGCGGGAGAACAGTTAAATTGTACTGAAGCGGCGCAATCTGTTTGTTCCGTGCCCAATTCAGCTATTTTCCCAGTATTCGATCCATAAGCGCTGAATGGTCCCGCCCCTGATATTTATTTATAGCCGCTTTATACTCAGCAACAGATGCGAAGGCATATATTGAATTGACCCGCGTTGGATTTATATAAACTGTCTTTCCATTAAGCCACGCATCATCAGCATATTGACCGCAAAGAAACTTATTTTCCTGGAACATACATGAGCTTAAGTCGGTTAGCATCATTGCCGTCCCTTGTGGTCCCTGGTCAATATTTACGACAAAAATGCCCTTTGACTGTGGAGCACCTGTGACTTTGTCATCTGCAGACGCTAACCCATGAAAAAATATCAAGCTGGTAAAAAGTGAGCCTAACAATACATTTTTCATAATTTTCCCTATTTCTACTCAGAATGACTAGGCCAGTTATGGCGCGACCACCTCAACCCTTATAGTTTTTAACACTACTCGGTCCCGTCTAGGCGATTGTTATCCTGCGCTCTCCGTAACGATCCGGTCCGCCTCGATCCTCCGTAAAACCACAGGAAACTTAAAGTACTTATCGCCACGACCAGAGACGGTAAAAACGGCCTTACCTTGTTCACCGATGATGGAGCCAACAGAACTGACTTTTTGGATAATTTGTTGTGGCGAAAGCCCAGCCAGCTGCGCCCCCAGTTGTTTGCATATAAAATTTGCGAAATCATAGCCGTTCGCTGCATGATTAATCTGCAAATCATTATCAAATTTGTGCACGTACTTAGCTCTAAATTGATCGGAGACCGCATTATTTGCAAAAACTGCCTCTATTAATCCACCGTTAGACTGTCGAACTTCCGTCATACTTTCGAAGAAGTCGGTACCAAACAGAGAGATCGCAATTGCCTGCGTCTTGAGTTGATTTACAAAGCTTGAAACCTGACCAGACAAAAGAAATACACCCAAGGCGTCAAAGGAATGCCTTTTTAGTTTAGAGACCGTAGCTCTGAAGTCTTGATGTGTGGGCAGATAATTATCCACTACTTCAATTACAAGCGTAGTGCCCGCAGCGCGCAAGCCAGATAGTATAGCCTCAATATATTGATTATCAGTCTTCACTATTCCAACCTTCTTGAAACCGCGGGCTACAAGCGCTCTTGCAAGCGTACTACCATAATCAAGCCCACTATTCGAAAACCTGACTACTTGAGAATGGCCTTCGCTCACTCGTGGATCGGCCGACCACACAAAAAGGGCTACGTTACTGCGATCTGCGAGCGGCGCAATTGCATCGGAGGTTGGCCCTCCCCAGTTGTAAACGACTGGAGTTTTGGTGAGCGTGGTGAGCTTTTGCAATAAACCAACGGCGGTCCTTGGATCGTACTTTGAGTCCTCAACAATAAACGAACAATTTGAGAGAATTTCCGATGAATCGGCCCGCGCGAGTTCAACGCCATTTTGGAAGGCGACACCATACTCTGCTAGCGGCCCAGTAAGTGGCAAAATGAGGCCTACCTTAAGTGGTGCAGAAGTAGGCGGTGGCTCCGCTGCCGCCACACTGACAAATGTTAAAATGATGACAAAAATGCGCGACTTCCACATATCAACAGACTCCACAAGTTAACACCCTAGCTCGCAACTCGCGCCATCAAGAGTTGCATTCAGGCGCTCAACCTCTTCAAGCGAGTATGCACCATTACCGATTTTTATTCACCGTAAATCAACAAACAGTTAACTCGGCAAGTTTGGCTGCTTTGAAGGTTAGGCAGCTAGGCCAGGGCAGCTCCTTCGATCTACCTTTTCTACTCCTAAGATAAGAAGCGCATATACAGATGCAGAGCCAAATTATTGCGACCGGCTGAAACGACCAAACGCTTCAAGCACTCTAAAAATTAAAATTCCCCACTAAGCATCGAATGACTACCTGTTGAATGTCGGAAACTGGGGTGCAACCATCATGATTCACCCCTCGGTTAGTCCTTGCAGCAATCAGAAAACTCAACTGATATGCGGCCCTTCAGTTCCTTACGGAATAATAAGTCCATCGCTCTCTTCAAGGCTCGGTGTTAGCGACACAATGGCAACTATAATGCTCGTATTGAGGCCACTAAATACTTATCTATTGATGGGATTGCTATCGAGCTATACCACCACCTCGCCTTTGATCATCACTAGTGCCGAGCCCGCAATGGACACTTCGGGATTGCCCTGTATGTCCCTAGCCACAGCAATATTGATAACTGACGGCATATTAACTCCGTGCCCCTGTTGAGCCTTAAGTTGAAACTGGCTGTGTTTCTTATACTTGGTCTCGGCAAGATACACTCCTAGAGCTCCGTTGCCATTCCCGCAGGCCGGATCTTCGAGACCCTCCCGCGGCGTAAAATTGCGAGTATAGAGATCCATACCCGGATCAAAGGCTTCGAATGTGAACAGTTGAGCTTCGCGCATGTTGAAATCCGCGCATACTCGGCGAAGTTTAGCGACATTCATTTTCGCATTCATGAGCGTTTTAAGATCTCTTACCGGGACTATGATGTGCCCTAATCCGACCGAAACACCCTGCACAGGTAGAGTGCCGTCAAGGTCTTGAGGTTTGAGACCACACGCCTGCACGATCTTTTCCCGATCAGCCAAGACCTCTGTAAAAGTTGGCTTCGGTTGATTCATCGAAACTAGAAAAGTATCAGCGATACGACTTATCGAAATTTGCTGATTACCCGCTCCCGTTTTTTGGGTGAATGTCGAACAATCTTCAACTGGTATCAAGCCAAGCTTGGCCAGGGCAACCCATGTCGCGATCGTTGGATGGCCCGCCACCGGCAACTCTTCTAACGGAGTGAAGTAGCGCAGCTGATAATCAATCCCAGCCGAACCAATTGGATAAGCGAAAACTGTCTCTATTAGGTTCAGCTGTCGAGCAATAAGTTGGAGCTGATCCTCAGGAATTTCCCTGGCATCCGGGAAAACCGCGGCAGGATTACCACCATACGGCTCTTCTGCAAAGACATTAAGGACAAGAAATTGTTTACTCTTCACATTTCATCCGATTGGATAATTTTTGACCTGAAGAGCCCATGAGAACACAGGGCTATTCAGCATCACTCGCTGAAGCCAACCTTATTGTCGGTCCATTTTTCTATACCGACTAGTTTTGCAACTATTCTCTACGGCTAAACCTGACCGGGCGCGACTCACTCAAGCACTTTATCTACTACAAGTTTCTCGGAAGGGCTGCGCTCCATCGGAGCATTTATTATCCTGCCTTCTCTGTAATGACCCTTTCCCACTCAATTTTCAGTAAAATAAGGTAAATATTAAAGCACTTAGCTCCTAGTCTCAAGACTGTACTGACTGTTTTGACTTGCTCACCTGGGATAGAACCAATAGAACCGACTTTCTGGATAATTTACTGCAGGGAAAGCCAGGTGAAAGGAGGGGAACTTTACTTTTGTCGGAACTCCTAGCGATCGTGCCGTTCAGCGGCGAACGGATCGGCGGGTTTGGCGGCGGTACGACAGTATCACCCCCTTCTCGCACGAACGATCCGGGTCACGCCGCCTAGTCGCAGCAATTCTTTCCCTGCTATCCGTCTTAATTCACTTGCTAGGTCCCTCTCCCACGCATGTTGGTCATCCTCCGACAACTCGTTTAGTAATCGTGTCAGCCCAACCGCCCGCACCCACTCGACCATCTCTGCATCTGATTCGGACTCAAACACGGTGACCTGCATCTCCTCAACGTGATCAAGCGAGAAGCCAGCCACAGCGAAGTCGCGCGTAATCTGCTCAAGCTCCGCATAGCGAAACGGCCCAGGTGCCTGAGGGTCTATGGCCGGTAGCGCACGGTAACGGCTTAGTAAGTCCCTTGGCAGTGTGTAATATGGCACCCTTTCTGGCTCGGCCCAAAGCGCCGCGACTAGAACGCCTCTTGGTAGCAGCGCTTGGTGGGCATTTAGCAAAGCAGCCACCGGGCTAGCCATGTACATCAGGCCCCACCGAATTGTCACCGCATCAAAACTGTTTGACGGAACTTGATGAGCGGCTGTTGCATCTGCCAAGCGAATGTCAAGGTTCGAAATTCCAGCCTGACGTGCCTTTTCCCTCGCCAGACTCAGCACTTGGTTGTCCAACTCCAGGCCGACAACACTCCCATCCGGAGCGACTCTTTGGGCAGCCCGCAGCGCCGGCTCACCTGGTCCAGTGGCTAAGTCGAGCACGCGAGAACCCTGCCCTATTCCTGCGAGATCTAGCATCCGCTCGCTGAGCGCGGCGGTCAGACGAGATTCTACCGGCTCGTACTTCCGAAAAAATTCATCAGGACCAAGAACCTTTCTGTCTGCCACGATGCCCACTCCACTCAACGTCATCAGCTAGCGCCCAAAGATCCGCCGGGATCAATTGTTATAGGCGCTTGAAAATTTGAAATCTTAATAGCGCGTCATTCCGAAAGACTTCTGACATCTCCAAATACTACTTTCCAATCATCTGTGTCTACAAACCCACATGGTTAGATACTCCAGTTTTGCTCCAAACAGAAGTTCAATCAACCACCGTGACAGCTTGGCGCACAATCTGGCGCATTACTTTCCTATCACTCCAGGAAGTACAGACCCACTTCTTCAAATATACTAACTAACTAGAACGAGCGCATTTATCACATTTAAATCGTCGCTCTAATTAGCACGCCCACTCTCAGTAGGAATTGATTATCATCTGCTACGAGTTACGCGATCTATACAATCCTCAGAAAATGGATATTCGCATCCCATGACGAAAAGTCCCTCAGTTTGCATCGAGCTCAAGCAGTCCGAGAGTTTCATGAGTTGGCCAGTACGATCGCTTGCTTGCAGCAAGTGGCAACGCTCCATTTTTAGCGCAGTTCTGGATTTGCAAGTGTCTTTTACCCCCTGATATTTAAATATGCACTGCTGGACAGCGGGGTTGGCAATATCATCCGTGGAATTTTTCAAGAAACATAGGTCATGAATCTGAGCATCAACTGATTTTGCTGGTACAACACAAGGTGAACATCCCACTGCGACTAAAGACAATACTAATGCAAGTAGGAGAATTAGTTTTCTGATTGCAAGTCTGTTCATTTGCAATAGTCGCTATTCGATCTGACAAACAGTGTGAGACATTAATGTAGCTACTTAAAAAACCACAGAGCGCTTCAGTTAAAAGCGTACACTGCCTGTTTCATCAAATACAGATTTCTACAGTTCATTCTAACGAGATAAGGGCAAAAATCAGCCGTGCGCTTTCGCGTTGGCTGGACCTAGTAGTTATAACTTTTTTAGTTCCGATGTATCTACAAAAACATGTGGGAATTTGGGTGGCTGCTCGTCGCCCAAATATCGAACGTGCTTGTCCCAGTCTCTGAGCTTCGGGATATCTCTCGAATCACCACGGAGCTCCAATCGTCTCCGGCGCTCTAATTGACTACAGCAAATGTAATGAATCTCGACTTCAGCAGCCAAAATTTGCCGTAGCTTTGTCGGCCATTCCGCATCGCGAATCTCGCGGGTAAATGGCCCTACAATTACCGTATCGACCCAGGCCAGATTCTCCTTCGCGATACTGAAAAGGGTCTGATAGATCGGCTCGCGAAATGTGTCTTTGAAATACGCACTATCTCTATCGGCCGGATCGTGTCCTAAGTTAACCAACGAAACTTGGATTAGCCCCTCCGTACATGTATCGATATCGAGAAGAATGGCTCTATGCTGTGCGGCAAGCTTAGCGCCATAAACCGATTTGCCCGCTCCGGGGCTTCCACAAATTACGAACGCTCTGCCCATAGCCCTCAAATGTATAACGGCTAAAATCACGCGCCTGTCATCCAGGCACGTGGATTTCATTGTTATCCACCCATTGCCACAATATCCTCAAGATCTGAGTCACGACAAATCATCTTCTTGTAGCTAATGAGTGACTCCTTCGTCATTACAGCCACTGTTTTTCCTAATACTTCATGGAGCTCACCGGCTTTCAAATCAGTGGGCACCTTACGCCACTCCCCCGCATGACGATCGAAAAGGGAAATATCTTCAGCGGCCGTCAAATCAATATCCTGGCCAGCATAACGAAGAGAAAGTAGCTCAATATCAAACTGCTCGTCGCGATATCTCGCTGGTCCAAAGACAATCCACTCTTTTGCTAATTCAGCAACCTCTTTTAGAGACTTTTTAGGTACATCAAGGTCGACATCGTTCAGTTGGCGTTTCCCGCCGAAAACATTGGCCGCGAGCCCGCCTACTACTACATATGGATGCCCAAGCGCCGTCAATAAAGAAGTAATCCATTCAAATGCCAATTTCGAATCTCTCATAACAATTTTTTTGGGTGGATAACGGTTAGAATCACCAGTTTCGCGCCAAACTGGAATTCAATCAACTACGGGTTAGCTAGGTGCGAAATATGGTGGATTCATTTGTTCTCCCGCGAAATTCAGCCTTTTTAGCAACTATTGCCAGTCTTTTCCGATTATAGGTTAACGACCTTAAATAATTGGCAATAAATATGAGTGAACAGAGACAGACTGCTACAATTAGATCAGATCGCATTATCTATCTGCGAGGGCAACGCGTGGTCTTAGACGAGGACTTGGCTGCAGTCTATGGGGTTACTACCAAGCGACTGAACGAGCAGACTAAACGTAACATTAATCGCTTCCCGGCAGACTTCCTATTTCAGCTTTCACATCAAGAAGTTGGCAGTTTGAGGTCGCAAATTGCGACCTCAAAGATTGGACGAGGAGGCCGCCGCTATCGCCCTTACGCTTTCACCGAACATGGAGCCGTCATGGCAGCCAATGTTCTGAGCAGCCCAATCGCAATTCAGGCCAGCGTATTGGTGGTTCGCGCATTCATTAAGCTGCGAGAGGCTTTCATTGAACAGGCTGATTTGAAGCGACGACTTGCTGAAATTGAGCGTCGAGTCGCCAAGGGATTCTCAGAGAATGAACAGGAACTGCGAGAGATTAGATTTCTGATTTCTGAACTACAAAATCCAGAGCCACCAAAGAAAAATCGCCTCGGTTTTGGCTAGCGGTATAATCGAGATAGGGCCGCCTATTACTGAACGGCTCCTCTCACACCACCCATCATACGGTTCCGTAATGGGCGGTTCGGCGGGAGCTAAGCAAATGTGCATCCACCAAGGATGGCAATCCGAGAGCTTTGAAGAAGGCAGCATTCAGCACCTGCTGAACTGCCGGACTTCGACTTAAGCGCCAAGGACCGTGTCCTGACTTGATGGTTACCCAGGCAGTATAGGACCGAATTCCAAGTCGCTTTAACTCGCGGTAGCGTTTACTTCGTGTACCCCACTGTTTCCACAGCATACACCGAAGTCTGCGCTTAATCCATGAGTCTAAATGTCGAAAGTCTTGCTTGCTTTGAGCGATACCGAAGTACTGAATCCACCCGGAAAGGTAGCGTTTCAGCTGAGCTACTACTTGCCCCAGACTCTTGCCACCGGTGCGGCTGGTAATTATCCGCACCTTATCCTTAAATCGCTCTACCGTCTTAGCAGCAAGCTGCCGACGGTTGCTCTTGGTAAAGCTAAATCCCAAGAACTTGCGATTCTGCGGTCTATCGACGGCACTCTTTGACTCGTTTACCTTGAGTTTGAGGCGCCTCGTTATGAAGCGAGTTACACTCGCCATTACACGCGCGCCTGCCTTCTGGCTGCGAACATAAATGTTGGCATCATCGGCATACCTCACAAAGCAATGTCCTCGCCTCGTAAGCTCTTGGTCGAGCTCATCAAGTACTATGTTCGATAGTAGTGGTGATAAAGGCCCGCCTTGTGGCGTCCCTTCATCAATCGGGCTCACCAGCCCATTTTCAAGAACGCCTGCGGTAAGGCAGCGATGTATGTATTTCAGTACTCGCTTGTCCCTTACGCGCGTAGCATCTCTTGCCATCAGCCGATCATGGTTAACCCGGTCAAAGAACTTCTCTAAGTCCAGGTCTACCACCCAGCCGTACCCTTTCTGGATATACTCCTGCGCCTTCATTACTGCCTGCTGCGCAGAACGTCCAGGGCGAAAGCCGTAGCTGTATTCTGAAAATGTTGGGTCCAAATGTTTCTGAAGTACCTGCAAGAACGCTTGTTGAATAAACCGATCTACCACCGTCGGGACTCCAAGCTTTCGAACCCCGCCGTCTGGTTTCGGTATCTCAACTCTTCTCACAGGCTGCGGTTTGTAGCTGCCGCTCTGTAATTGCTCTTTCAGCGTGCTCCAGTGCGTTTGGAGATATTCGGGCAGCTCCTGCACAGTCATCCCGTCTGCACCAGCCGCCCCGCCGTTCGATTTCACTCTCTGCAGTGCTTTCTTAAGGTTATCTCGCGATAGTATCTCCTCTAATAGATGTTGTTCATTCGCCAAGCTTTCAACGTTCAGCTTCTCCATGGCCGTTTCAGCACCCATCACCGCGGTCTCTTGGGCTTCACCCTGACCTACCCCGTGGGGCGATTGCTCTGCTATCGGCTCCGTCAGGAGCCGATGCCAGCCACCACTTCTCTGCTGCGTTACGTTCATGCGTTACTAATGTTTACTCACCTTCTCCTCTGCAAGCCCGTCACGACGGGCACCGTTTGAGCCTTTCCAGGGTAGCAAACCAGCCATTAACAGCTTTTTTTTAGGTGGAATTTCCCCCAGTACTACGCTCTCTGCTGACTTCTCCTGCACGGTCAGAAAACCTTGCGATTTTCTCAGCCAGTTCCAGTAGTCACGCCACCTTCCAGGGCGTGCAAGAGATCTCTCGTGGTAAGACGCATCGACGTTTCGATGCCACAATCACTGGAGTTTATAAAACGCGCCCTTTGAAGGATGGGATTTCGTCTTCTCGTGCAGACTCTTCCCAGGCATCGTCACACCTCTAATCCAGTTCGTGTACCTTGACTCGGCACCTTCGCACTCGGGACTTCCTTCAGACTTTATCTCGCGATAACGCCCTTGCCCCTTTGCTAAGCCTTCGGGTCCTTCTCCCTGGCTAACAGACTCTCACTATCAACGTCGGCGTCATGCACGACACACACGGCTTAAGTCAGCCGCCGCCCGCAAGGGCGGTCGGCTGGGCTTGTTTGTTCTGTCGCCTCATCTCAAAGTTGGATTGTCTTCTGTTTTCTTTGCGAAGTCACTAAGTTCGTGCTCTCTTTGCGCCTCCACATTCACAAACCAGATTGAATTTATCGCCCGGTCGTTGCTTGAGGCATGTTTTTCAGCAAGGTGATTCAAATACGCAGGTAAAGCACCGCCCTCGATCGCGACATACCAAAAGACCACCAAGAAAACTATGAGGCCGATTGATACCGGCCCTAGTGTTGCTAATCTGAGAACCCCGAAGAAAATCCCAATCGATACCACGCAGGTCAAAGTCTTTAGAAGTAACGATGCCCTAACTTTCCTTTTGCTCACAATTTCCTATTGGCGACAGAACGGCTTGGCTGTGCCGCAGACGGGCAACGCCCGGCTGTCGGCACGAGACGGTTGTTATCTTTTGCGCTCCCATTCACTAAATTTCAATATACCTAACTCTGGATTCGGCGGCTCATCCAGCATCGAAATGAATTCGAGTGAGTGGCCATCTGGATCCTGAAAGTACACTGAAATTGCGGGCATCCAGGCGAGGACGATAGGTTCGGATGTTGGTTTCTCGTCGAAGTCTAGGGGAGTGACGCCTCTCGCCTCTAACGCTTGAACAGATTGCCGTATTTCGTCAGGGGTCAGCTGCATCGCGAAGTGTCCGCGACCTCGTGAGATTGGCGGATCGGGACATGCAGGTCCCCAAAGCCCAAGCATTCTGGAACCTACCGGACCCATCCACATAAACGTGATATCACGATCCGGAAATTCAGCTGCCATTTCGAAGTTCAATACGTCTTGATAGAACTGCCCTGAACGACGTCTGTCGGCCACGCTCAAATGAACTTCGAATATTCCACGGATGTTAAAGCTCATATCGATTCAAAAGATAACGGTCAGAATCACCAGTTGTCGAGCTAGATTGTAGCACGAACTACCACCTTACTCACGCGCGAGATAATCTGGTGGATTTTATTGTTATACGTGCGTTAGTTAAGTCCAAGGTTCATTATTAGGAACTGTTTCTCTGCACGCAATTTTTCTCTAACGGAGTCGCAAAGACTCTTAATGAGCTGCGGATACTCAGGACGTTTAGTCCAGGCTTGCGTGCGCTGCCAACTAAGGTGCGAATCCGCATTTTTCGATGAAAGGACTGACACAATAAGCTCAGCTATATTAGGGTTCTCGAGAACATATTGATCCATTAAATCAAATAATTCGTGACCCGAGGCTTTACTACTCAACTCAGTTTGTATTTCAAGTAATCGCAGCGCTTCATGACTTTTAATGGGCATATCCTCTGCAGCAGAAATCCCGCTCCACAAGTCTCCGCCTTTCAAGCCACTTCGAATTCGGGCAGCACGTGTTGGGTCAAGGCTTCCACTTCGTGCAACTTCCTCAGAAAAATCCACTCTAAGCAACTCCTCTTCCCAATAAGGAATATCCTCTTCAAACGGTATTGTGTTGCATAAGTACGAGAATCCCTCCTCAAATCCTCCGTTCGAAGCGGTAAGGCGTACTATAAGCTCACCTGCCAACATACGATCAACTTTTATTGGTTGCTTCCCAGGAGCACCACAACTGGGACACCGAGGATCAGGAATGCCGCGTGGACCCAATCCCGTATAGTGAGACATAACAACAGTCGCTTCGAATGAGGTCTGACATAGAAAACACCGAAACTGCTCTTGTTTTGTAGTTGTCATAGAAATCTTCGTTGCACGTATAACGGCAAAGGCGGACCGGTTCGGGGCGAGTACGCCAATTAAATTAACACTTTCGCCCGCGGCCCCGAATCCGCGTCGCGCCGTTTGTTCTACCTGGCCGCGCTTTCCCCGAAGCTATCTAAATTTGGCGGCGGAACATCCTCCAGCCTCTCGTAAACCGGGTGTCCCAAACTAACAGCTAATTCCCTTTCCATATTAGCGCCTCGCGACGGCCCAATGAAAAATAATGACTCACAGTGTGCCACCCAATCCAAACTGACTCGCATGGCCACTTCCCGTGATACACCATGCAAATCCTCCCAGCCCTGGCAATTCGTATGTGGGATAAACGGATTGTGCCCCATTTCTGCCAAGCGGATTCCAACCTCCCTTGCACGATCGATATTGGCCTTGATCTGTGCCGCAGCATCTTCCGCACTTGTCGGGTCTTTAGCGCTATACGGGCCACTCACATATATAAACATTTACATCTCCAACTGCCAGGTAGAACGGCACAGGATAACCCGGATTTTGCCGCCAGGCAAAATCTCGGGCTGATCCGTTTGTTCTACCGCGAATTACTACAATGATCATTTTTCCAATAATTCCGTAACACCATCTTTCATTATTGCAATGACTACCGGCACGGCAAATACGCCCTCCTCGTCCGCAGAAAGCTGCCCAACAGTAGATGGAATGCCTTTAAGCGACGCAACCCGTGATACTAGTGGCTTCTCAGTATCCTTAGCGGATACTGCCGCTTCTAATAAAGTCGCGATATTGTCCGCGTAATGGCCCCACCGAACGGGCGCTTTGAAGCGCTCTCTGAACTTCGCGACATATTCCTGTGCTGGAAAAGCAGGCTGCGCAAACCAAAGACCATCAAAAAGCTTCGGTTCTGCGCTTATGCTAAAAATCTCAATTGACGTAAGCTTAGGCGCAAAGCGCAGTTCACGCATTTGGCGTGCAAGAAGTTCCAATTCTGGGGGTAATGCAATGATCATCACTGCTTCGGCTCCCTTGGTCGAATTCTGAACTATGCGAGAACGAAAATCCGTCGTCCCGGCTGGGAACGCATCGTCAAAAAGCACCTTAATTCCATACTCGGGCGCCTGTCTCGATAGCTCACTGGCAGATAACTGTGCGGCATCCTCGATAAATCGCATTATGCCGACCTTAGTGATTCCTTCTTCTTTAAACTTTTGAAGGAGTCGACGAGCCGCATCTCGAGATTGAAAAAGGTGTACAAAGTTGTATTTCCCCTTCGCTAGCCGACTATCTACCGTTAGGCAGAAATGAACGATTTGATACTTCTCGGCAAGAGGCGCCACCGCCATACCAGGACCAGACGTGAATGTGACAAGTGCCTGAACTTTGTCAATCGAAATAAGCTTTTGAGCAGCTGTTGCGGAAAGTTTGGGTTGAAACTGATCGTCCTCGAACAGAAATTCCAGATTTGAGGTTTTATGCCGCTCTTTCCAAAAGGTAAACCCGTCACGGAGGCTCTCGCCCATCTGAGCGAGACTTCCACTAAGTGGGACAATAACGCCAATTTTAGTTGTCTCTGCTTGAGATGGTGAAGATAGAAGTAAGATAAAGCAGAGAAAACTTGCAATTCGTCCGAAGCGCACAAACATAATTATTTCTTAGCCTCTCTCACGAGTAGCGGTAGAACGGTTAAATTCTGCCGGAACGGGCGCTGCTAATCAATTCAATTCACCACTGAAAATCGCGCGCCCGTTCTCGGCAGGAATTGGTTGTTATACCCCGTCTCGCTTAGGCACCACGAAATCAGGGGT
>JAIBBV010000025.1 GCA_019694465.1 Oligoflexia bacterium | reverse complement strand
CGAAGCTGCTGGGGCCCCACCTAGTGGGGGCGCATCGGGCGCTGGGGGTGGGGGGCTAATAGGTAAGCTTTTCGGGCGTAAGTCTTCTGGATCTCAGGACAATTTGTCTCTAAAGAAAGAGGTAACCTAGAAAAGAGTTGTTTCATCTTACTCTGGCCCAAAAACTGCAATAGTGTTTTTGGGTAGATAGGTGCAAAGCGTTTGATTTTGTGTCATCAATTTGGGGGCTTTGGTGATGCAAGCATGGTTTGTTATAGTCCCACAGACGGAAGAATTCGGCGTGTGCCATAAATTCGGCTGTTACTGAGACTAAGGCTCTGACTAGAGCTTGTAATTAAAGTTTTTTATTTGGAGGGATATGGACCAGACTAAATTGATTGAGAAGAACGACGAGAAACAGAAGGGCGCTAGCCTTGTTGAGTACGCCTTGCTCGTCGCGTTGATCGCCGTCGTATGTATCGCTGCGGTAACGACATTGGGTACAGCTGCTTCGAGCAAGTTTAGCTCTGTAGCTGGTGCTATTAATTCAACCGGCAGCAACTAAAGCGATTTGCTTGTTGTTGTCATGGCTGTGGAAGCCTTCGCTTCCACAGCTAGTTTTGAGAACTTACTGAGGAGAGTGCAAAAATGGAGAAGTTAGAATTGAATAAGGATCAGCAGAAGCAGAAGGGCGCAAGTCTAGTTGAGTATGCTTTGCTGGTTGCGTTGATCGCTGTCGTTTGTATTGCAGCAGTGACCACTCTTGGTACTGCGGCCTCCAGTAAGTTTAGCTCGGTTGCGGGTGCAATCGATAATACTGGTTCTAACTAGTTCAGTTTGTTGGAAGTCCTGGAACGAAGGATTTCGTTCCAGGACGGTCTCTTAGGGGTCGGGCGCCATATATTGGGTTTGGGGCATTGCAGGGATGCTTGCGGATGGGTTTATGGGCGTGTTTGTGCGTCCAGAGCTTATTTGTTAAGTTAAACTCCTGGAGTGTCGATAAGTTAGGTGGGTGTTCATAACTTAAGAGATGTTACGGCCAGGGGCCCGTTGCATTTCCGAAGTTTCTTGAAGCATTAGGGAAGTGTATGACGCGGCAATTCGGAGGTTTCGGCCCTCCTCGTCAAGCAGATAGAGCAAAAGTTTTGGTCCTTTTCGGGCTGGTAGCTGTATGTCTTTTTTCAGCTATCGCATTCCTCTTCTTATACAGGCCTGAGCCAAAGGAAGTTACCAAAACAGTCGTTGTTGAAAAACAAGCAGAAATAAAAATGGTGGATGTCCTTGTGCCGATCCAAAAGGTCGACGCAGGTACGCCGCTTGAGCCAGCCATGTTTAGGCGCGAGGCTCGCCCTCAAGTTGGGGTGACAAACCGCGTAATCAAAGATTTCGAGGAAATTAAGGGGACCTACGCTAGGTCGCTTATTGTACCTGGGCAACCACTTTACCGCGACTATGTTACAAACGTGCGTCCGACCAACGCATTAACTGCAAATATCCCGGAGGGCTTCCGCGCCGTAACAATTCGTGTCGATGCGCGAAGCGGTGTTGAAGGTTGGGCTCGACCGGGCGCTAAGGTAGACGTGGTTTGGGCCTCGCGTATTCGTGGTCAACCTGGCGTAACAGTTATTGTTCAGAATGCCAAGGTCTTGTCTGCCGAGCGTGATCTTGATGCCGCCACCAAGCCGGGCCAGCCTGTTCCAAGCACAGTTACATTGCTTGTCACAGCTAATGACGCCAACAAAATTCAGCTTGCTACTACTACTGGAAGTTTGAGCTTGTCCCTCAGAGGCGACAATGATCCAGGCAAGGGTGTGAGCGGTAATTCTATCACTGTAGATGACTTGTTGGGCGGACAGAAAGAAGTTGAAGCGCAAGCTGCTCCGGCCGAAGGCGTTGTTCGCATGAAGGGCCCAGATGGAAAGATCTCTGAGTTCACTTTGCGAAGCGGAAAATTAGTTCCGGCGCGGGAAGCGAACCAGTAGTACTTGCGCACCTGGGGAGAGTTGACCGCTCGGTTTTTTCCGGCGGTTTTTGCAGCTGTTTTTAGCAAAGGTTGAACACTATGGCTGGGGGGTCTGACAAGGATTCCATTCTAGGTCTCTTTTCAACTCGTTCGACTCAGAGTCGACCGATTGATCGCAGTGCATTCTTGCCCGGCCCGAAATCCGGACCGGCAGCAGGAGGTCCTTCTTCCAGCGGTGCGGCAGCTTCAAACCAGTCAGTTAGTTCTACTTCTACAAATGTAACCGCCACTGGTGTATCGGCTTCAGCTACTAGGCCTTCTGCCTCGACTGGAGCGCAGGCTCCAAGAAGTTCCGCACAATCTGGTCGGTCTGCCGCCAGTGCGGCTCAGACGCGTAGCAAACTATCTCCGCTCGCTAGTACAGTACTTCGAGAAGCGCGCCGAGAATTAGGTAGCGACACAACCTTACAAGCTGGACTTGAAGGTGGGCAGCAAGTTTCGGAATCACAAATAGCGACGGCCGTAGATAAAGTTCTGCGCCGGCGTGGCGAAGGGCTTGATGATATTGAGCGCGCCAACGTAATTATTCACCTCCAAAAAGACCTAATGGGGTGGGGTGTGCTGCAGCCGCTAATCGACAACCGTGAAGTTACCGACATTCACGTTTATGACTATCAAACGGTTGTGTTACAGCGCGGTAAGGTGAGTGAAACAACAGGCATCCACTGGCCTAACCACGCGGCGTATGTTTCGTTTATCGATCGTCTGTTGCTACGTTTGGGTAAGTCGCTCACAACTCAGCAGCATACTGTAGACGCCTCGTTTCCGAACGGAATCCGTATTTGCGCCATTCATGAAAGTGTTTGCGGCTCGCGTGGCCCTCTACTTTGTATTCGTGTGCCACGCGTCATGGAGTGCTCGCTAGAAAGCTTGGTGACATACCAAGTGGCTCCACCGCTGATTGTTAACTACCTCGCCTCATTGATGCGCAGTGGTCGCGCTACCATGATGGTGGCAGGTGAAACAGGAACTGGTAAGACAACATTATTGAAATGTCTTGGTACGCAATTTGGTCCGGATGAGTCAATCGTCGCTGTAGAAGACACGCCTGAACTAAACTTCCAACATCCGTATTTCCGTTCACTCGTTTCGCGTCCTGCAAATACGGAAGGTGTTGGTGAAGTTACTCTGCAGGAACACATCAAGACTACTCTGCGTATGACACCGACGCGCGTAATTTTGGGTGAAATGCGTACTCCGTATGCGGCTGAGGCATTTTTGGAGAGCGCGCAGACGGGGCACGTCGGGATGTCGACTATTCACGCCCGTAATGCACGCGAAACGCTAGTGCGTCTGGAAAGCTTATTAGGACGAGCACAAAAATCTGTATCAGTCGATATCATCCGTCAACAGATCGCCTTGGCGGTAGATAGTGTGGTGTGGATGTTCCGAGAAAAGGGCACCGGTAAGCCACGCGTAGGAGAGGTCATTGAGGTCGGCCACTTCGTGGAAGGCGTTATCCAGGTTCGACCCATGTTCACGCAGATTAAACAGGGTGAGCGCCCAGTTTGGCGTGTTGACTCCTGGTCCAGCTCATTCGACGACGTGCTCGCTGAAGATGGAATTTATCTAGGCGACTCTCCCCAAGAGATCACTTTCAGTAATGTCGGCGGTGGAGGATAGTATCTCTAGGGGAATGCATTAACCATGGGTATTGGCCTAATAATCGTCATAATACTGTTCTTGGTATCAGCATTTGTGGCTGCTGCCATATTGCTCGACTTGCCTATCCTTGGTGGCAGTAAAGGTCAGACCCGCTCGCACATGAAGAACATTGTGTCTTCACAGCGTAACCCCAAGGCGCGTACTAGTGGGGGACGTGAAGATAAAGTCAGCATCTTCAAGACCGCGCAAGAGTCAAAGGTTGATCGAGTTGTCGATTCAAGAATTACTCTACGCAAGAAACTTAAATTCGCGCAGTGGAAACTTCCCCCAATCGCCTTCCGACTGCTTGAGCTTGGCATAAGCATGACTGCTTTCTCATTTGCCGTTCTCAAGTTCAATATCGCGTTGCAGGCAATTTCTCTGCTCACCGGCCCACTATTCATGCGTTGGCTACTTAATACGCAAATTGAGCGCCGCTTTAAGGCTTTTGATAGTGATTATCCACAATTTTTGCTTTCACTCGTGGGCCTCCTGAAGACCGGTATGAACCCAATGGGTGCTCTTGAAACAGCGGCACAGGGTCTCGAAGCGGGGTCTTTGGTGCGTTCGGAAGTCGAGCTAATGATTGAACGCCTTCGATTCGGCGTGTCAGAGGATAAATCTATCGGAGCCTTCGGAGAGGATGTATTCCATCCTGAGATTGAGCTGTTTGTGCAGGCTTTGCTACTTAGCCGACGTGTTGGTGGTACCTTGTCGGACACACTTGATCGCTTAGCAAAGCAGGTTCGTAAACGACAGTACTTCAGAGCCTCCGCGAATGCAGCAGTCGGTATGCAGCGCGGTTCGATTTGGTTTATTTTGGCGATTTTGGTGGGCATGGAAGTCTACTTGTACTTTGTCTATCCGCAGGCTGTTGTAGGGGCCTGGAATAATGAGTTCGGGTGGCAGGTATGGCAGTTTGCGATTGTAGTAATATTGTTGGGTATCTTTTGGGTACGCCAAGTCACTCGTATTAGGACGTAGCAGCGATGGAAGCACGCGTTGTAATAGGGGTTGGAGCGCTATTGCTGGCATTGTTGTCGGGCGGTGTGTTCTTGTACTTCCTATTCGCACCGCGCCGCAGCGCTAATCTCAGAAATCTGATGGGAGCTGGCGCTGGCCTAGGGACACCCAGTGAAGAACGTGCCAGGCTGCGTAACGATCCGACAGGCAAGGAGTTTGAACGCCTAAAAGCTGAGACCAAACGCAAGGCTGAGAAGAAACTTAAGCCGACGCTTGATGAGCGTTTCTTCCATGCCGGGATATTTTCAGACAAGGATAAGCGCGAGTTTCATCGCATGCGCTTGATTGTTCCATTGGTCGCTGGCCCAGTGGGGGCGTTTCTGTTTGGGCAGCTGGGCTTCAATTTCGCCGTGATCGGGTTGGTAATGGGTATTTTGGTAGGTCTGCAGATCCCTTTCTCTATTCTCGATCGTAAGATCAAGTGGCGTGGCGAAGAGATCATGTTCTATCTGCCACTGGTAGTTGAGCAGATCTCAATCGGCGTCAGTAGCTCTCTAGATATCGGACCCTGCTTGCAGAGGGTGGTGGCGATGGCTGATGAGCGCGACAGTCACAATGTGGTAACAGAACTCCTGCGTCACGCTCAGTACTACGTAAAGTCAGGCGTTTCGCTGGAAGATGCGTTACTCGAGACAGGCAGACTTTCAGGGCACACCGAGCTTAAACATGCCTTCATGTCTCTGTCGCAGGTGGCCAAGCATGGCGGTGAAATTACCCGCCAATTACAAGAGCTAGCAGATGCCGTGTCCGCTCAACGTGAAGCGCGTATTGAAGCCAAGATTAAGAAGCTTGAGCTAGAAGCCACTGGTCCGGTAGCGATGGTGTTTTTAGGCTTCTTAGTAATCATGCTAGTCGGCTTCGGCTTGCAGGTAGTGGGAGCCTTCAATTAGAGTTCTTAGCTCAGGGCCGGCAACGCCCCAAAAGCAGTCTTAAGGAGCAGATAGCAGCATGGCTAGGCGCAGCGATATAATATTGGCACTGGTGGTCGTAGCGATCACCGCCATGTTGCTGGTGCCATTGCCTACGGTACTGCTGGACTTCTTGTTAGCTGCCAATATTAGCTTTGCGCTTCTATTGCTGTTAGTCGGGCTTTACATGCCAAACGCACTAGCATTGCTAGCTTTTCCCTCAATTCTGCTTCTTACAACTCTGTTTCGACTAGCTCTTAATATCGCTTCGACGCGCTTGATTTTGAGTGACGGTAACGCTGGTCGTGTGATCGAGGCATTCGGTACATTTTTGATTCGCGGCGAAATATTAGTCGGTATAATTATTTTTACCATTATTACTATCGTCAACTTTATTGTAATTGCACGCGGGTCAGCACGTGTTTCTGAAGTCGCGGCGCGCTTCGCGCTGGATTCTTTGCCCGGTAAGCAAATGGCAATTGATGCTGACTTGAGAGCAGGCCTGCTCTCCGCTGAACAGGCCCAGCAGCGACGCGATGACTTAAGGAAGGAATCACAGCTTTACGGCTCAATGGATGGTGCCATGAAGTTTGTGCAGGGCGATGCGATCGCCGGTCTCTTCATTATTGTTATAAACATTGTGGCTGGAATTTACCTGGGCGTTGCAGGAGGCATGAGTTTCTCTGATGCTGCGCAAACATACACGGTATTGACTGTTGGAGATGGCTTGGTAAGCCAAATACCAGCACTACTAATTTCAGTTTGCGCCGGTATAGTTGTGACGCGTGTGTCGTCTGGAGAGAATACAACGCTTGGCAGTGATGTAGGGGTGCAGTTGTTGCAGCGCCCCGGTGCTTTAATTTTTGCCGGTTGCCTGGCTGCGCTTATATCCTTGTTGCCAGGCCTGCCAACTGCGCCATTTTTGCTCATGGGCACATTGTTGATCTTGGGCGGTCTGTGGATGCAGCGTACGCGCGGCCAATTTGTAAATGAATTTGCTGTACGCCGTGAGCAGCTTCCATCGGCAGTGGGGGGATTATTAGGGTTTACTCCAAGTTCGCTCGATGACCGCCAGTCTGTTGAAGGGGCAGTTTTGCTGCATCTTGATGCGGCCATGTTGTACCGGTTGTACAAAATGAATGCTCCGCGCTACCGGGCTTGGTGGGCAGATTTGCAAGCCGATTTCTATCATGAGCACGGAATTCGACTGCCTGAGTTAAGAGTATTGTCGGATGACCAGTGCGCTCCATCGCGCTACGCGTTTGTGGTGGGTGATGCAGTTGCGGGCACAGGAGCTGTGCTGTTAGATGCCATGGTGGTTGAGGTCAATCCGGAGCAAGCCGCAGTTCTGGGCTTGGAGGTAATCTCAGAAGTTGAGCATCCCTTGAGCGGAGAGCGGGTTTTTTGGGCTGCCCAAAGCCCGAGTCTTAGGAAAATTCTGGAAGCTGGCAACATTCGTGCCTTCGACTTTTTTGAGTTTATCGCGTTACACATCGCCGCATTTTACCAACAGCACCCTGAAGAAGTGCTCTCCCTGACAGATGTGCATGGCATGCTTAAGGCATTAGAGAAAAAGTACCCTGGTCTAATTGCTGATGCGTTAAATCGAGAATACATGACGCTCTCGCGCTTGACTGATGTGCTGCAAGAGCTAATCCGTCAGGGTGTGGGAATTAGAGATTTTAAGAGTGTTGTTGAGTCGGTAGCCGCTTACTGCTCATCTTTCGGCGCTCGACTCGGAGCAGAGGATGGGTTTGATGTGCATGATGTAGTTGCTTTTGTGAGGCTTGCGCGCAAGCGTCATATACTAGCGCGACTCAAGACAACTCGAGGCTCGCTCAAGGTAGTTACCCTAAACGAAGAGGCAGAGCAGGTGCTGGCGCGTGCCTCTTTAGACAGCGCAAGTGGCGGTTTGGGACTCAGCGCTGAGGATTTTGAGAGCTTGCGGAGAGGCCTACGCGCGGTGTTAGACCCATTGCGGCAGCATGGCTTGGCACCCATAGCTGTGCTTGCCAGCCCCGATGTACGCTCGAGGATAGTTACATTCCTGCGAGCGGGGCAGTCATCATTACCTGTGCTTAGTTTTGCCGAGCTTGATACTAGCGTCCGCATAGAGAACGTAGCGCAGTGGGCGCTGGGATAGAGGCAAAAGCAGGGAATTGTAGCTCTGCTATGGAAAGGTATAGAATATCGGGGATATTTAAGGGTGCCTAACAAAATGAGGCGTACTGCGTTGCTAGCAGTACGGGGCTGTATTGTGAATACACGGCTTTTTTGTTTTAGGCTTTAAGTTTACTAGCAATATCTTAACTGAGTCATGGCTGACACTGGCGGATCTGTACAACATACTCCCGGCGCGATTGGCGACTACTTCGTGCTTGAAGGACACTTGATGTCCACTCGCTCAGCCGACGCGTACAAGGCCATTGATAAGACGCGTGGGACAGCAGTTACCTTGTGGATCTTAAGACATCCACTGCCTTTGGGGTCAGGCGCAGTTAGACGTTTTACTGAAAGGCTTGCCGCTATTCATCAAATCACGCCGCGCGTGAGTGATCTTCTAGCCTACGGAGTTGACAATGCCGGTATGGCTTTTGCTGTATTCCCGCCCTTAGATGGGGTGCCGATCTTGGCTGGTAATCTTGAGCCAGCTGAGGCCGAACGTCGCTTCATTGGCGCGGCAAGGGCGATCGATAAGTTGCACCAAAATGGAGTTGCTTGCGGCGATTTATGCGCGGCCTCTTTTTGGGTTGATCGTGGCGGCGATGTCCGTTTTGTCGGCGTGATGGGTTCCTTTGATTCAGAGGCAGCAGCTACGGCGATGGTTCCATCGCTTGAGACGATGCATTTTGTCTCACCAGAGCAAAGCTCGGGAGGGGGAGCAGAGCCAGCAACAGATGTGTTCGCTTTGGGCGTCTTGGGCTACCATTTACTAACGCATCACTATCCATTTGATAAAAACCCTGCTGCCCGTCTTGGCCAGTTCGATATAGGGAAAGTTAAGCCGGTTTCGGCTTATATCAATGTACCGCCAGTATGGGCGGAAGATGTTGTCTTTCGTTGCCTTGATCCTCATCCTGAAAAACGTTTTCCGCATGCAGGTGCAATTCTCAGCGCCATACACGATAGTCGTCAACGCTTGATGGATGACCAGCAGGCTCCTATGCGCCTAAAGCGTGACCCGGTCATGCAGCGTGATAAGACCTCTGACGCAGTTCTGGTTAAGGCAGGTCCATCTGTGGCGCCGACAAGGTCTGAAGATAAGCCCAAGGCGGTGCCAAAACATTCAATTTTCCGCAAGCGATCGGTGCAGGTTCTTAGTCTCTCAATATTGATTGGGCTTGTTTCGATCGTCGTAATCCAGCAGATGAAGCCTGATAGCTCCGTTCTGGAAACCAAATTGCAGACTGAGCTGTCCGTGCATCGGTCTGTAGTTGGGAATGATCAACTGGGCCGAGCTATCGATGTGATTGCTGAGCCGGAAGTCTCGCTCAACGAGCGCGCAGCCGAGCTAGAAAAAATTGTAAATTCAGATGATCCGTTGGCGCATGATATCTTGGTTAAGAGCGCCAAGGATGCCAAGTCACCGCAGCTGCGAGCTTTGAGTGAGAAATCCATCATTGATAGGGCGCGTCGGCTTGGGCTGGTGCGTAGCGCTGAGCAGGTGCGCCAGTGGTTACGCACGCTTCGGCCAGGTGAAATGCCTCCAAGTTACGAAGCTATTCTACAGTCGCTTGATACGACTTTGCCAACAGAGGCGCATAACTCTTACCTACGACAGGCCTACGCGAGCAATCCAACCGTGGTGCTGCGTCTGGCAGCGGCATTAGCAATTGACACTAACCGCTTGACCGACTACCAGCCTGTGTTGGCGCAGCTAATTGGCGATGCCATGAAGTTTGAGGACGTGAAGAGCCACTCGGCCTTGGCGCTAATTCTATCTTCACCGGAGCTGTCTGTAGTGTTCGGCGATGATGTGGTGCAGCGGCGCGAGCAGATTCCGGACCCAGATGTGTTATGGCTGTTAAAAATTCTTGCTGAGCGCAGCGATACAAATGTGCGTGCAATCGCTAGCGCTGCTGTAGAGCGCGGAATCTTGTCGCAGGTGCGAGGACTTTTCTTATCGGTTATTCGCGATCGTGGTGATTTGCCACCGGATGTTATGACCTCGCTTATTCGAGCTGCTGCTGGAATTTTGAAGCCCGACGATGTAGCCAACTTTGGGCGTTGGTATGATGTGCAGTCCGAAAGAGTTCTGCTGGCGATTTTAGCCGATTCTACTGAACAAGGCATTCTGATCGAGGCCTTCGACAATGTTTCAGGTAAGAGTTTGACGATCGAGCCAGCTGCCTCACTAATCGAGTGGGTTAGAAAAAATCAGTGGGATAATCGTGCCCAATTTGCGCATGCCATTGGCGTTATGTCATTCCTCGACTTGGCGACAGTTGATGACGTGGTAAAGAGTCTGCAAGCTTTTGATAAGTACGTTAATGATACGAATCTTGTAAATATATTGCTCGATACCAAGAACACACCGATTGTGCGTGCAATTGTGGACAAGTATTCCGACCTACTTGGGCTTAGCGGGCTCTTGAATATGCTGGATTATCCCGATAAGGAAATTCGCATGGCGGCGGTGCGTAAGCTTAAGGGCTACAATGACATCACAGCGCTGAGGTTAATTATTCAGCACTATGAAGGCGAGAAGGATCCTGAGGTTAAACAGGTATATCGCGATACCTTCTGGGTGATTAAGGAGCGCCAGTAAATGAGAGCGAAATTCCTTGCCATACTGCTTTTATGTATTTGCATAGGAAGCTTGACTGGCTGTGCGGGACAGTCAGCCGGCTCCAAGGCCATGCTAGGGCTGCCGCAACCAACTACGCGGGTACAACTGCTGGGAGGAGCCTATGTGCCTCTCTCGCAGTACTTGGGCAAAAAGGTGGTGCTAGTGTTTTTCGCGCAATGGTGTTCGCGTTCTAAAGGGCTGTTACGCGATCTTGGGCCTTACGCCCTTGAGCGACGTGCTAGAGGCGATGTCGAATTTTTGGCTGTCTCTGTTGATAAGGAAGCGGATTTGTCCAAGGTGCAGGCCTTTGCAAGTCAGCCTTCAATGCAAGCAATCGACTTTGCCTTTTCCGGAAACGCAGAGTTTGACGAAGCCTACCTTAGCTTCCAGTGCTCGGAGGTTCCGCAAGTATTTATCATCGATCCAAATGGCACTATTGTAGCCCAAGTCGCTTCGTTTGATGCGATTGAGAAAGAGCTAGCTCGTTAGATCAGCCCGGCTCATTTTAGTGGTAAAAATCTCAGTGTTCACTGCGTTCAAGAATATAGTTCTGTATTAGGGCCTCTTCCTCGAGTCCCTCGATGTCATCAGCACTACTGCTATGAGTGGACTGCTCGCCGATGCGCAGTTCCACTGAATTGCCAGCCGACGCCACTTGCTGGGCCCAGTCAGCGGCGACTTGTGCCGGTAGAATTTCATCTTTGCGACTTGTGACGACAAGCGTAGGCGGGAAGCGCTTTTGTGCAGGAAATGGATATGGGCTATATGAGCTGATAGCTACCCTTTGACTTGCTATAGACGGGTCACCCCATTCACTAAGCTCGCGATCGCGCAGCGGTGCAGATATGTTGTTAACGAAATCAATTACATTCAAGAACGGCTTGTCTAGTACCAGAGCGTCGAACAAGTCTGGTCGACGTAGAGCTGAGGAGGCAACTGTTAGCCCGCCGGCGCTACGACCGCGGCCAATTATGGTCGTAACTTGCTTGGAGTCGCGCAACATTTCCGCACAAGCTAAATAGTCCTCAAAGGTGTGCTGTTTGTTTGCCCCTGCGCCATCTTTCCACCAACTATTCCCTCTGATGCCGCCACCGCGCACCTGGGCTGTGGCGATGGCGAAGCCGCGTCGCAGAAGAGGTATTTGGGTTGGTTCAAAGTTTAGGCCGGTAATCGCGCCATAGGCTCCGTAAGCTTGAAGCACAATTTGCCTAGGCCATGGCTGATCCGCTCGGCGCAGTAGGGTCAGCGGGACATCCTTGCCGTCAGTCCTCCGGCAAAGTTGCTGCTCTAATCGAAGCGGGAATGGGAGCGGGGAAGGAGCCGAGACCACTTGCGTTTGTGCCTTTTGAGATGGGCTAAGTTGCAGCCTAATAATATGTGGAGGCTTGTCGGGGGCTGAGGCGCGCACGAAGACAAAGTCAGAAAGAGTGCCCGGCTCAGGCAACAACTCTAGGCTTGTGAAAGCTGGGTCATCCAATACCAGGTTTGCAGCTGGATTATTCCTGTCGCTGAGCAGCATAAGTTGAGGCAAACCGTTGCTGCGTACCAACAGCAGCAATCCAGGGGTTGTCTCCAACATTGCTTCGACTGTACTCGCTGGGTCTCCCAGCAATAGCTCTTTTGATTCATTATTCTCGCCTACCAGGTATATCGTCGGTGCGCGGCTCGAGGCTTGAGCAAGTAATGCAACTTGATTTCCCCACCAGCTAGCGCGTTCTAGAATATTACTGCGGCGAGCAGCCAGAGCCTTAAACTGATATTGTCCGTGTTTTGTGCCAAGTAAAAAGTGCTGGCTACCTTGAGTAGATGCGCTGCGTACAATCAGCGCGCGGCCTTCTGGAACGGCTTGGATCGAGAGCGCATATGTTTGATCGTGTTCCCGGAAAATAGTTTTCGCCAGTTGTGGGGTAAGGGCCGGGGCGCAACGTAATTCGTCAGCACGTAAATCGTGTCGTACTAGAAAGCAAAGTGTGTCACGATCGGCCCATTGCAAATCTTGTATGTCCTCGCTGGTCGATCCAATGAGCTGGGGCTTAGCCGATAACGGAGAGAGGACAAAAGCCTGATAGTGACCCTGGTGAAATAGATCAGCGCTAAACGCCAGAGCATTTAGATCTGAGCGCATTCGAACTACGCCCAGTTCAGCGCTGGTAAAATCGGACAGATGTGAGTTCGGATCCCATAGCAGAGTGCGCTTGCCGTCCTTTATCCCCCACAGCAATGGATGCCTTGCTCCTGGCGTGTCTTGAGCCCAGATCAAATTGCCATAAGTGCGCAGCGCAAGATCGCTGGGAGCTAAGCGTGCTTCAAGCAGCTCTCGAAAAATTTCTCGCGCGCTTGCAGTTAGTGTGGAGGTGTTGGCAACTCTGAGAAGTTCTGGACTTTTTGAGGAGTCGCTGGGGGCGATGGGCGCGCATGCCGCAGCGATAGTTAAGAAAATTAGGGCTAGCGTCCTGATAAGGAATGGAAATGCGGGAGGGGGGACTTGAACCCCCATGCCGGTAAAGGCGCCAGGTTCTAAGCCTGGTGTGTCTGCCATTCCACCACCCCCGCAAGAGTGACCCGTTATTGTTAGCATAACTGCAACGCTTTCCGCTACTTATTCGCCGGCCCCAGTGTACTTTTTTACGCTTCCTATGGTATAGACCGGGGGTTTGTCAAAGCGCCATGGGGTCTTATATTGATGCCCCTGGAGTTTGCTGTTTTGCGAGCGAAGGAGAACGCTATGGAATGGAAGTCAACTATTACAGATGTGGATGAAGTAACTAAGCAATTATCGGTTTCCATTCCCGCTGAACACTACGGCAAGGAGTCCGAGTCTGCGCTTAAGGTCTATATGACGAGGACGCAGGTCAAGGGTTTTCGTCCTGGCAAGGCTCCCCGACACCTGGTTGAGAAGCTACACGGAGAACAAATTTATTCAGATGTAGGGCATGACCTGGTTACCCAATCGCTTCGTGATTTAATTCGCGAGCACAAACTTGAAGTTGTTGGTATGCCCGATGTCGATATTGGCTCAATGAAACCAGGACAAGAGATTACATATACAGCCAAACTGAGCCTTTACCCAAACCCAAGCGTCTCGGGCTACGAAAAATTTTCAGTTAAGGTGCCAAAGCGCGAGGTTACCGACGAGCAGGTAAGCAAGGTTATAAACAACCTTTTGGAAAACAAGGCAACATTCAAGAAGATTAGCGGACGTAGCGTAGCTCAGATGGGCGACGTGATTGAGGGATCGCTAGTTGTGGCGGTGGAGGGTGAGGAGGCTTCTCGCCCAGAGCCTTTTGCGTTTGTGCTCGGCAAGGCTACTTTGCCCGCGGACGTTGAGGAGAAGCTGGTAGGGTTAGAAATCGGACAAAAGCGCGATGTTGAATCGAGCTTGCCAGAGACCTATCCAAATCAAGAATTGCGCGGCAAAAAGGCACGTTTTGAGGTGTCTTTAGCTGGATTATCCGAACGGGTATTGCCTGAGCTTAATGATGCCTTTGCGAAGGAACTTGGCATGGGCGTCGAGACAGCGCTGGAACTCAAGATGAAAGTGCGTACTCAACTGGAAGAGTCAACCGAACAGGACCGCAAGCGCGATATCCAAGCTGCAATTCTGGATGAGCTTTGCAAAGTTAATACCTTCAAGATTCCACAGGTCCTAATCGATGAAGAGATCAGGGAATTGCTTGTGCGCTACGGACTTTTAGATCCGCGCAAGACAGATGTATCGCGCATTCCAGTGGATGCATTCCGCGGGCAATTGGGTGAGTCTGCTGAGCGTCGTGTGCGCGGCGCGATCATTATAGATCAAGTCGCTAAAAGCGAAAAACTCAAGGTTGAGGACGCCGATATTAACGCATCGATTGAGGAGATCGCGAAGGCAAATAATACAACACCCGATGTTGTGCGTAAGTTTATCCTGTCACAAGAACGCTCGGCAGGCTTTATGGCTGAGTTATTGCGCACCAAGGCGTTGGAGTTCCTAACAGCGCGCGCAAAGGTTGAGTTTGCTGAGCCAGAGAAGAGCGAGGCAGACCCTGCCGAAGCTGCTCCAGCTAAGAAGGGCAAAAAGGCCAAAGCCGCGAAGGAGTAGAGCCAGTCTTAAATTTAGCTTGGATGGCAGGAAAGGACTGAACGAGTGCCATCAAGTCGCGATTAGTCTACTGTGCGGTAGGGCTTTCGCTTTGGTGCCCAGGAAAGCTAATCTGTGTATGGTGGGCGCCTTCAGCGTGGTCTAAAAGTGCCTAGCTAAGCTTTTCATGGCAAATGTGCTGGCGAGCCAATTAATTGCCATAACATCTGAGAGCGAGCGGTTGCGCCCTCCTGGATAAGTGGTTATTTTGACTGCTAGTTTTGTTTGCCACGACCCCTTTTTGTTCGTATGATGGGGGGCTGGAAATATACTGAACTTGGAATAAGTCTAATGAACTACATACCTTACGTAATTGAGCAAACAGGTCGCGGCGAGCGCTCGTACGATATCTTTTCGCGTCTACTTAAGGAGCGCATCATTTTTCTTGGAAGCGAGGTTAATGACACCATCGCGAACCTAATTACCGCCCAGCTTCTTTTCTTGGAAAGCGAAGATCCAGAGAAGGACATTTACTTGTACATCAATAGTCCTGGTGGCTCTGTTTCAGCTGGCTTGGCAATTTATGACACGATGCAATACATCCGTCCGGACGTGTGCACGGTGTGCCTAGGGCAAGCAGCGAGCATGGGAGCACTGCTACTTGCTGGCGGGGCCAAGGGCAAGCGTTCTGCGCTTAAGCATGCGAGAATTATGATTCACCAGCCATTGGGTGGTTTCCAAGGGCAAGCCTCTGATGTGGAAATTCACGCGCGTGAAATGCTGAGAGTTAAGAAGGAAGTCAATCATATTCTTAGTCACCACTGTGGCCAGGACTTGAAGGCAATCGAAAAAGATACCGATCGCGATAATTTTATGACTGCAGATCAGGCCAAGGAATATGGTATTATAGACGAAGTATTCGAGCGCCGGGTGGCCGGGGAGAAGAAGTAGGGGACGCTGAACTGCTTAATAAACAGAGGAGCCTGTTACCTTGAGTAAGAGCGGAGATAAGGGACGACATACGTTAGTTTGCTCGTTCTGCAATAGATCGCAGGAAGAGGTACGTAAATTGATCGCCGGACCATCGGTGTATATTTGCGACGAGTGTATCGATCTATGCAATGACATCATCGCCGAAGAGGTTGAGCAGGATGCTCCGCTGTCCTCGCAGTCTAAAATTCCCCGCCCGAAGGAGATTAAGAATTTTCTCGATCAGTACGTAATTGGTCAGGACTATGCAAAACGCGTCCTGTCTGTAGCGGTGCATAACCACTACAAACGCATTGAGACCAAGGGGACAGCTGGAGAAGTTGAAATTGCAAAGTCCAACATAATGTTGATTGGGCCAACTGGAACCGGAAAGACGCTGTTGGCGCAGACTTTGGCGCGTATTTTACAGGTTCCGTTTACGATTGCTGATGCTACCACGCTAACCGAGGCAGGGTATGTTGGTGAGGACGTAGAGAATATTATTCTCAATCTCTTGCAGGCTTCTGATTATGATGTTGAGAAGTGCCAACGCGGCATAGTTTACATCGATGAGATTGATAAAATCTCTCGTAAGTCGGAGAACCCATCGATTACGCGCGATGTGTCGGGTGAGGGCGTGCAGCAGGCGTTGCTAAAGATGCTGGAAGGCACGGTCTGTAGTGTTCCGCCTAAGGGTGGGCGCAAGCACCCGCAGCAAGAATTCTTGCAGGTAGATACTACAAATATTCTCTTCATTTGCGGCGGAGCATTTGTTGGCCTCGAAGATATTGTGCGTCGTCGAATCGGCGAGAAAAAGCTAGGTTTCGGTGCACGTAGTTCAGATCCATCCAAGATTGATTTGTCTGATGCCAAGGGTAGTTTAATGCATCGTGTGGAGCCTGAAGACCTGCTTAAGTTCGGTCTAATACCAGAGTTTGTGGGCAGATTGCCACTAGTGGCTTCCCTAGAGGAGCTGGATGAGGAGTCGCTGGTACGCATCTTGGTAGAGCCAAAGAATGCCCTAACCAAACAGTATAAGAAGCTTTTTGAGTTCGAGAATGTGCAGTTGCGCTTTGCGGATGGCGCTGTACGGGCAGTTGCTCGCCAGGCGCTGCAGCGTAAGTGTGGAGCACGCGGGCTACGCGCCATTCTTGAAAAAATCATGCTCGATGTGATGTTTGACGTCCCATCCGAGCCTGATATCAAGGAAGTCATTATTTCCGAGGACACAATCGCTAAGGGTGAAAAGCCTCTGGTCGTATATCAGCATCAAGCTGAGTCAGCCTAGAGGGATTCGCTGACAAGGGCTCTGGCTTAGGATTCATTAATTTCTAGTAAAATCGGCATCAGCTTAGAGTTTGCCGTAGCGGCAGTTGCTCACGGACATAGCCGTCGCTTTAATCGAACGCTGTTTATGTCGAGGTCTCTATGGCAAGCCTCTCCAGCTCTAGCACGGTGCTGGCTCCGCGTCGCGACAAACGCCGAAGGCGTTTGTCGGACCGTCCCTGGCCCGACTAGAAGCCATCTCAAATTTATCAATTATGGGACGGCTTCTAGTGGAACCTCCGTGAGCTCGGCGTGCTCTGTGGTTAAAATCTGCATTAGAAAAACCACAGAGATCACAGAGTTCGCAGAGTATTTTCGGTCAACTTCGTGCCACGAAGGGGCAGCTATTGTGTAAGCGCTGCGCGAGTGAGCTTTTGTCAAAAATGAATGAGGCTGGGTTTATCCGAATAGAGACCACACAGCAAAAAATTAGCAAAAGTCTTTTGATATTGTGATTTTATTTGCGGTCCACTAGCATCGTAATTATAGAGAGAGTGTATTCATTCTCGTCACTTTGTAGCGGAAATTATAGGTTCTTCTGACGTCTTAAGGATGTATGAAAGCAACGTTAACAAACCCCGTTCCACTATTGGCATTACGTGAACTAGTCGTCTTCCCTCAACAGGTTGTACCTTTGTTTGTGGGGCGCGAGAAAAGTGTGCGCGCGATCGAAGAGTCGCAAAAAGAGGGGAAGTACATCATGCTGGCGGCGCAGAAGGATGCGCGCACTAGCAACCCCGGGCAAAAGGATATTTATTCCATCGGCACATTGGGTGAAGTCGTGCAGCTCATTCGGCTCACCGACGGCCCGATTAAAGTGCTGGTCGAAGGCAAGTCACGCGCTCGCATTAAGCGCTTTGCCCAAGAAGATGAGTTCATGTTGGTGGATGTGGAAGAAATTGTTCCATCGACTGAGGTTTCAACAGAGCTTAAAGCTCTGATGCGCTCTGTTAACGTAACTTTTGAAAGTTACGTTAAGTTGGGTAAAAAAGTTAACCCAGAAATGATTATGCAGGTAAATGCGATTGAGGATCCTTCGCGTTTGGCTGATGCAATCGTGGTTCAGCTGAATATTAAGCTAGAAGATAAACAAGATATTTTAGAGACGATTGAGCCGCAAGCTCGCCTAGAAAAAATTCTCGGACATATGAAGTCAGAGATTGAAATTCTACAGGTCGAGAAGCGCATTCGCAATCGCGTTAAGAAGCAAATGGAGAAGACTCAAAAAGAGTACTATCTCAACGAGCAGATGCGCGCGATTCAGAAAGAGCTTGGAGAGAAGGACGATTTCCGTAACGAGATCCAAGAGCTTGAAGATAAGCTGAAGGCTAAAGAGATGCCTGACGAGGCACGCGACAAGACTGACAAGGAAATTAGAAAGCTCAAGATGATGTCGCCTATGTCTGCAGAGGCGACTGTGGTGCGCAACTACATCGACTGGATGCTAGCGCTGCCTTGGAATGAAGTCTCTAAGGACGAGATTGACATAGAAAAGGCACGCGAGGTGCTAGAGGAAGATCACTACGGGCTCGAAAAGGTCAAAGAGCGTATTCTAGAGTATCTTGCTGTTCAGAAATTGGTTGGCAAGATGAAGGGCCCAATTCTATGCCTTGTTGGCGCACCTGGCGTTGGTAAGACGTCGCTTGGTAAGTCCATCGCGCGCTCAACTGGGCGTCAGTTCGTGCGTGTGGCCTTGGGGGGCGTGCGCGATGAGGCTGAGATACGTGGGCACCGCCGTACGTACATTGGAGCTTTGCCGGGCAAGATTATTCAGTCGTTGAAGAAGGCCGGTAAGAGCAATCCAGTGTTCTTGTTGGACGAAATCGACAAGATGTCTACTGATTTTAGAGGAGATCCCTCCTCGGCTCTGTTAGAGGTGTTAGATCCCGAGCAGAACACTTCATTCAACGATCACTACTTAGACTGTGACTATGATTTGTCTAAGGTAATGTTCATTTGTACAGCCAATACACTGCATACCATCCCTCAGCCGTTGATGGATCGTATGGAAATTATTCGGCTCTCTGGCTACACTGAACTTGAGAAGCTTGCGATTTCCAAGAAGTATCTGTACGAGAAGCAGCTTAAGGAAAATGGGCTTGAGCTTAACAACCTTGAAATTGACGATGGGGCTTACATTGAGCTAATTCGTCGTTACACGCGCGAGTCAGGTGTGCGTAATTTGGAGCGCAACATCGCAACTTTGTGCCGTAAGGCCGCCATTGAAGTAGTTGAGAAGGGCAAAGAGCACAAGGTAACAGTTAACGCCGACATGGTGGTGCGTTACCTTGGCCAGCCCAAGTTCCGCTTCGGTAAACAGGAAGAGGAGCATCAAATTGGAACTACCACTGGTCTAGCGTGGACTGAGAAGGGCGGGGAGCTCTTACTTATAGAGACCACGATTCTTCCTGGTAAGGGACGGCTGCAGATTACTGGTAAGCTAGGCGATGTGATGCAAGAGTCTGCTAAGGCTGCCTTGAGCTATGTGCGATCACGTTCCGATATGTTGGGATTGCCACGGCAATTCTACGATCGCGTAGATATCCACGTACACTGCCCGGAGGGGGCTATCCCCAAGGATGGACCGTCGGCCGGAATTACCATGGCCACTTCATTGGTCTCGGCGCTGACAGGAATTCCAGTTGATAAGAATGTGGCCATGACTGGAGAAATTACTCTTCGTGGTAACGTTCTGCCGATTGGCGGCTTAAAGGAGAAGGCCTTGGCTGCGCATCGAGGCGGTATTCGCAAGATCTTGCTGCCGAAGGAGAATGAGAACGACATCGAGGAAATTCCACCTGCCGTTCGAAATGAGTTGGAACTTGTGCCGGTGAGTCACGTAGATGAGGTTCTATTCGAAGCCCTCATCTGCAGCAACGCCAAAGAGTTTGAGCGTATGCTTGATCGTCGCCAGCAGCGAGATGAAACTCTATTCGAGAACATGGGCCGCGATGATGATGAATCAAGCGGTGGCAATAAGGGCGATAAGCAGCCTAGCGGTGGCGTAGTGACTCATTAGTTGAGCCTGCCACATTCCTTTAATTGTGCCTCACATGAATAGTGCGGATTGCTGCGCTTGCAATACAAGCCTGCTAACGATGCCGAGGGGGATTATGTTGCGGGCTATAGCCCTTGCGCGTTGACTTGTTTGACAGGGCAGGCTAAGGTGCTGGCCTGTTTTTTGGTGGCTTCGGGCGTTTAGCTCAGTTGGTAGAGCATCAGCCTTACAAGCTGGGAGTCACTGGTTCGAGCCCAGTAGCGCCCACCAATTTCCCTATCTCGTCGTGCTTCAGGTCTATAAGGCCTTTCTTTTTTGCCTTTTAGGCCTCAAGAATTCCGTCAGGCTCTAATTCAAAGCGACACATGCCAGTCTCGGGATGCATACTCAAAAGCACGCCGATTTCGCCGCGTTTAGAGTGGAAGGAAAACTGAGCAGCAGGCGCAAGCGCCTCAATATTCAATGAGAAGCCGCTAATCTTAGTTTGCGGATCTATTGCGTCCGCAGCAGTGCGCGCCAGGTCGTATGCACGTGCAGCCAAAAATGTTTCGTGCTTTGGGAGAAATGAAAGGCGTCTGTCGTGGATGCCAGTTGTATACAGATATAGTTCCCCCAAAAATGCTCGGGCGGTGTAAAGGGGTAAGGCTTCTATGCTGACGCTGTCATCTGCTGCCTGTACCACGCTTACATGCAAGCAGACTTGACCGCCTCGCACTGGGTAGAGGCGACTATTAGGTGTGAAAATGACGCTTTCACTTGGGGTCTGCGACTTGATGCTTACTAAAAGTCGCGAACTTGTTTCTCCTGTTTCCGACACGCAGTGCCTACGATCGAGCACCGCAATTCCTTGGTATAAAGCGCAGGCAGCTTCGTGCCAACGTGCTAGGCGCGCATGAGCTAAGGGCGGGGTGGTGTTGGTAATGGCCTTCTGCAGTAGGCCTTCAAATATCCGCTGGGCGTTATCTGCAGCCTCGATTTCTTGATAGACAGTTGGTTCACGGCAAGTTCTAAGCCCAGCACTCAGGCAAAGGCTTTCGTGCTGAGCGCGCAGGCAGGCCTCTTCGACCAGAGCGCGTTCCAAACTAGGAAATGTATCTTCAAAGGATTGCTGTGGATCTGGGCTTGGGGACATTTACTACCACCTTACTGCTCAACGTGGGTAGAGTGCTTCCGGAAATGAGTTCTCAGATGCGCTCTTAGATCGCCAAGCCCCATAGACTGGGGCTTGCAATACTAAGCCAACCGCCTTTCCATATTTGCGGATAGCCTCTAATTATACTGAACTGTTTGGCTTATTCCACTTTGGCTGAACGCAAATTAAATGCGGTGTTGGTGTTAGCCTATGCACTACTTGCGAACTAGGGCGGACGTTATTCGTATCCAAATTTTTCGTAGGCTGTGTAATTGGCTGAATTTACAGCCACTCCTTGACGCGGCAGGCTAGGCACGCGGATTGCTCTAATAGACAGCTGAATTTGCCTCTTTTTAGGAGCCTCTCACATGAAACGCCTCACCCCGATACTATTAGCCGCTCTAGTCGCTACCTCTATCGCCAATGTGCCTGCTCAGAGCGCATTAGCTGATTCAAAAGCCAAGTTGAATTTTGCGGCGGCACGCCTCAAGCAAATCGATCAATTGACGGATCAGTTGGCAAAAGTGCTAAAAAAATTATCACCGGCGCAAATCGACGCCCTAATCGCCAAGGTTAAAAAGTTAAAGATGGCAGATTCAGATGATGATGGTCTGCCTGACATTGTTGACAAAGGAATTGGCGGCGATGCTTGTGATGCCGACTCGGATCATGACGGTCTCGACGATGGAGATGAGCTAGCTGACGGCAAAGATCCTACCAATCCAGATTCTGATGGCGATGGTAATGGCGATGCTGATGAGCTGGATCCAGCTAAGGGTAGAATTACTGCTATTGATTCCTCACACATTGAAATTCCGAGCAGTGGCTTTAGCATAGTGGAGGCCACAAAGTTTGAGAATAAAGATGGAGATCAGATCTCGATCGAGGACTTCGCCATTAATGACTGTGTAAGGATCGAAGGACACAAAGTTGGTGATGCTAACGTTGCTGACGAGATAAAGAAAGCCTCTAACTGCGATTAGAGCTAGTTTCTAAATCGTGATTGAGGGCATCCGGAGAGTCTATCAATTTCTGGATGCCCTCTTATCATATGCGCGCGACAAAAAGATACGGAGAGCTTGGCCCGCCACACAATCAGGGCCTAATATGCAGTATCGACGAGACCGGCTCTAGCTTTCTAGACTACTGACTTTAGCCTGTCGCGCCTATTAACAGTTGCAGCGCAATTTGGGATGATCCATTGGCCTGTGCCAGCATGGCGGAACTTGTCTGACGTAGGATCGATTCACGTAAAGCGTTGGCTGTTTCTTGTGCCAGATCGGCATCGGTGATTCTACTGCGGGCCGCTTCGCCTTCCTCGGCACGGTTTGCAATAAGAGATTGTGCCGCTTCAAGTCGACTTAGGTAGGCACCCAGATTTCCTCTAGCTACGCCTAGTTGATCGAGATTTCGATTAACTAGGTCAATTGCTCCCTTAGCCGAGGCTTGGTATCCAATGCGAGTTGCCCCTAATCCTCGTAGACTGCCATTAATGGCATCTAGGAGGGCAGTAATTGAGCCGTTGCTACCACGTATGCCCAGATCGATCGATAGATCATAGCGCTCTGGGCTGAGATCGATTTGCTTCAGTCCAGACGACGAGTACACAATTGAATTGCCATCCGTTGAAATTGCGCCGCCAGTAGCACTTCCCAATGTATTGCTAGTGTAATTAGTTTTTTGATTGATGCTATTATCGCTGAATTCATAGCGGAAAAGCTGTGTGACTCCGCTAGAGTTAGATCCATAGTTGGCTGCGCTAAGGAAGACAACTGCAGACCCATCTGGCACGACGCGCAGTTGGTACGGGGTGGTATTCGTCGATGCTGTTCCTAGTTTGCGATACGTCCCGCTGGTATCAAGGGAGAATAATTGATTACTGCCGGTCGAATTTAAGCCGTTTATGTTACCAGGCGAAAAGAAGTAAATGGTACCGTTGTTGCCGACCGCCACTTCGGTGTCCACCGGTGCTCCAATGCCTGAGCCCAGGAAATCCGTGAGCTTTTGAAAATTGGACGCCGGTTGCCCAACCCTGTAGCGATATACTTCCGATTGACCGTCACCTGTTAGGTCGGCCATTCCGGCCAGGTATGCTCCATCAGAGCTAAAATTCCATACAACAGTTCCCGGAGCCGGGGTCGCTGTAATAAGAGTGCTAGTAGATGTTTGGCTCTGATAGACGTAGTAACTCATTGTTAGCGATGCATAGGTTGAATAGAGGATTGAGTTCCCCTCGTCGCTTACCGCTCCGATGGCGTAGGACAGCCCTGAATTGGTATTCGATGTAAGCTGACGGGTTGTCCCATTCGCCCGATCGATCATAAAAATTTGATTCTTATTACTGGAATTTTGTCCAGTAAGGTCGGAGGTGCTGGTAAATACCACAATATTACCTCCCGCTACGGCTTTGCCTGTGATCGATCCGCTTAGCGTGCCGGTCAGCGCAGTTGTAGTGCCAGTAGTTGTATCATACTGCTCGATGCGTGAGCTTGCGATGTAGGTAATAACTCTGCCATCACTTGAAACTCCTAAGATACTGGATGGAGATGTGCTTGATAGTGCCGTGGCGGCGCGCGCTGATTGCTTGCCATCTGCGAGCTGGATTCCGTTGAAGGTAGTTTGTTTTGCAAGGCGCCTGATTTCAGCATCTAATTGCTGGTACTCAAGGTTTAGAGAGCTACGCTGACTCAAGCTAAGCGAGCCGTTAGCGCTCTGTGTGGCAAGCTCTCCCATGCGCTGTAGTAGTGAGGAAGCTGCGCCGTAAGTGGAGTCGAGCTGCTGTAGGCTCGATATACCGTCACTTATATTTCTATTGGCGCGATTGAGGACACGGTTCTCTACGTTTAAGCTAGATGCGACTGCCAGGCCACCAGCGTCGTCAGAGGCGCGATTAATGCGCATACCGGAGGAGAGGCGCTCGTAGCTCCGCGCTAGGCGCGCAGAGGCGCTATCGAGCGCACGCAACGCGCCCGCAGCATAGATGCCTGTATTGAAATTAATCGGCATTCCTTGCCACCATCCTACTTTTCCACATTGGGGAAGTCGGCGTAACAACTAGTGTTTGGTAGATTTGGTGGCTATAATCTTCTATGTAGAATCAACAACTTAGCCCTATTTACTGGCCACTAAGTACGTCATTCTGCCGTGTAAGCCGCTTTTATGGCCCTGGCACTTGCCCTGAGCCAAGTAACGAATGCGAGCACTAGCCAGGTGGCCCAAACAATAGCGAAAGCCCTCCAAGCCCAGAGTGGAAGTGAAATCAGCCAAGGTTGGGGTATAGCCGTGCCTGTGTGGTCAAACAGCCACTGCAGTTTTGAGCTAGTCGATTGATTTCCAACTACAAGCATTGGTGGCTCTAGTACCAAGCCCATTTCTACAATGTGGTAAAGGAAGTTCGCTCCAAGAACTGTAGCGACAATTAGAATACCAGCTCGTAAGCGCGCGTTAGCATTCTTTGTGAGCTTAGCGTAAAGGTCGCTGCGGTGCACCAACACGAGCCAGATAATAGGTACACCTACCCAAAGCATTGGTAGGCTTGCCAGTCCAATGCCTAGCAGGCCAGCTCCCACACGACTTCCATTGAGCAGTCCAGCCCTATGCAGCGCCAGGCAGATGAACAACACAACTAACAGCTTTGACCAGAACAGCACGCTTGGGCCCCAACCATCAGACGATGTCCAAAGCAGCCAACGATCGGAGGATGGGAGGATGCGCGTGGTTACATTATGGCCAACTGTATTGATGCTTAACGCGGGGGTTGACTCCTTAAATCCAGGACTAAATGGGACACGGTAACGAAGTTCGAGGTTATGAGCCCCTGGGCTCATAAGCAGCGAGACTTGGCTTCCCACAACTGTGTACGCAGCGTTGCCATTATCAAGCTGCGCCTTCACAAGTTGCGCCTCGGCTGGTAAGCCAAGTGAGAACTGGCTTTGTTCCGTAAGGCGTAGGGCAGTTGTTACTACGCCCTCAGCGATACCTGTTCCCCAATGCAGCTCATGCGTCAAACTGTCCACGGTAATATGTTCCCCAGAAACGGAGCTAAGCGCGGTTGCATGTAACTTAACTTCTTCAGCCGGGAAGGGATTCCAGGTCAGCATGCGAGAGACTCCCATAGCTGACGAGGTGGGGGTTAACCCCTCGTATGAGCAAGCTAAGACAGTGCTACACTGGATACGCCATTCTTCAGAAAGTCTGTCTGTGTTGCTTGCGCGCAACTGTAGCTCAGCTTGAAATGGCATACTGCTCATATACTGGACGCTTTCTGCTCCGGCTGCGAATGACACTAATACCTGCTCATTCTCAACGCTTACTTGCTCAGAAGTGACTTGTTCTCCAGGTAGCATAGGTATACGAGCGTGGTATGGTTCGCGAGTGTTTCCGATGCGGCGCACGCTGGTAATTACGCGAAACTGATCATGTAGCATCAGCTGCCGCTCTACGACTAACCACAATGGGAGGTTGGAGCTGCCGTGTTCTGGCTGCTCGACCGTGGTGTTGGCGCCTGGCTTGTCCCTTCTTGTAAGGCGCAGGGAGTCAGTTACGACACCACCGGCCTGTAATCCTTCAACTAGCCAGAGCGGAGCATTCACTGACATACTCAAGGGGCGATCAATAAATTGAACGGAAAATGCATCAGCGTGACCGAGCTTGCCTTCTACAACAAGCGCACTTTTCCCAGCAGGTGTTTGAACCTCTAGCATTCCGGCAGCTACTCTACGAAGAGCGGCGGTGTCCTTTCCGTTGAGCTGAACGCTAGATGGAGGAAATACTTCCAACGGCCCTGGTAGAGCGATCGCTGCCTTTCCTTCGCTATTTACATCAATTTCTAGTCTAAATCTTTCGTCGCTCAAATTAAGATTCAAGCGTTCAATGCTGGCGCAGCGTTCACGCTGACAGTGTGTGCTAAGAATGCGTTGCTGTAGCTCCTTAAGCAGACTTTCACGTGGAAAGTCTGCCCAAGCTGCATTGGGCAATAGAAATAAGAATGCTGCAGCAGTTCCTAGCGCCGGTGTGGGCATAGAAAAGCGGAATCCAAGTTTTCTGGGAACGGCCAGTAGTAGCAAGATCATGATAAGCGATCGCAACAAGCTAAGTGCCTGATTAAGCATAGGTGAAAAGAGAACGAATGATATTTGATGTGTCGGTAGCGCTGGAGTAGGAACTTGTATTTGATGATGGCGCCACGACCAAGTCGGAAGTGCCGGGCCTGAGGCTAATGCCTTATCTTGATAAGTGAAAGTTTGTTGTTCAAGATCGGCAGCCTCAATTTTTCCCGCATAGCTCTTGAAACGCAGCGGGGCACTTGAGGGTGCCTCAAGCATGCCATCGTAACTACTACCTTGATATGCGGAGTAGTAATTACTTGAGCCGCCTAGCCATGAAATGCCCGCTAGCAACGAAGCGCTTAGTGGCAAAATAATGCTGGCGCAAACGCCTACAACTAGGAGTCGGCCCAAAAAGCCAAGCGCACTGCTAGCCTTACGCAGATAGCGTATAGCCACTGCTGCTACTACTATCAAGAGCAACAACACCGGCCAGGCCATAAGATGCTCTTCAAGTGCTGATAGAATGTGTTGAAGAACGGTGCGATAACGTGTGCCGGCTTCTAGCTGCGGGAATAGAGCTTGAGTGAATTGGAGTTTAAGGAATGCTAGCCCCTGCAAAGACCACGCTAGTAGAGTTACTACCAGCACGTTGTTGCAAAGCTGCCCCCAGAATGACTGCTTGTCTTCAATAAAGGATCTCCAGGCAATCAGCAGCAAGAGGTGCACAAACAGCATACGCGGAGCCATGAACTCCCCGTGATTTAGAAACAGCGCTGCACCTAAAAGTAAAGCTACGCCACGCCCTAGCAGCAAATTTGCAACAACTACCATTACAATGCCTAGGAACAGGTGCAGCAAGGACCACGATTCAAACCAGCTACTCGGGGCTGAGCCGCCTGAGACTGCTATTAGGCGCCAAAGTGGAGGAAGGTGTAGAAGTATGGATAGTGAATTTACGCTGGTATCCCAGCCGACTGCAGAAATTGACGAAATCCCTGACAGGTTTGAAACTGCCTCCATTTTTAGGTTTGTTTCGCGCAGCTCTATGCCATGCAACCCACTCTGCGGATCGCTTGTAATGAGTAGTTGATGGCCGTTTTGATCGGCGCGGCCCAGCTTAGTGTCAGGCAATGCGTTGAGTCGCTCGCCTTGCATGAATCGCCCCTCAAGACGGTCACGCACGGTGAAACCAGAGCCGTCGAAGTTAGGCCACAACTCTCGCGAAAGCGTAATTTCATTGGGCGGGGGAGCTTGTTCACCACGGCGTAACTCCTTAAGCGTAATTCCTTGGCCCTTTGGAATTACGTAGGTAGCGGCGCCTAGCCATTCACTCGGCATGCCTGTGGTTTCTGCCTGTATGGTATTGGCATTGATAATTTCAACAGATCTGAAAGTTGGCAGTGGTTGCCAGGCCCAGATTTCCTCTTTTGGCCAAATTGCCGTGAGCGGTGAAGCTACAATTGCTGATAAAGGTTGCTGAGCTACAGCTAAAACAGAAATTTCGAAATCTCCACTTACAACCTGCACCGCTAATTTTCCGTCAGGTGACAGGAAAGCAGGTAGTGGCGATGAAATTTCTACCGGTGTGAAGTGCTGGGGCAGGACATTGCCAAGGTCAAGTGGGCGAGCGCGACCAGATACCTGAAGTCGCAAGCGTGTTTCAAGGCGTACTGGTGATCCGTCATTAAGACGCCGAAATACCGACAAAGAGGCACTTTGGGTGGCAGGCGCTTCAGTAGCAGCCTCAAATGCTATTCCTCTTTCAGAGCGCTTGGCGTGTAAGGTAGCAAGGCCGTCTAGAAATTTGAGGTTCACGTAACCGTACTCAGCTGGGATTGGGAATTCTGGTGGTAACTTGTCCCAGGCATAGTGTGCCTGCACAATGTAGCTGCCTTCAGGCAATTTAATTTCTACTGCCTGCGGCTCTGAAGCGACAACGCTATCTAGTTTAGCTCCGGTACTATTGGTAACAGTAATCGCCGAAGGAGAGATTAGTTCCGAGGCGGGCAGGGGAAGCCAACTTTCCTTTAGTACCTCGACTCGCAGACTTAAATCGGCGCTTTTCTGGCGTAGGGCAAGTTCAACTACGCCAGGCCATACGCAGACTGGAGCACCGGAACTGCGAGCGCATCTCCATTCTGGATTTCCGGCTCGTACCCATTCTACCCACGGTTGGAGTTCGCTGGGCATCCCAGATACTGGCTGTTCCTGTGCTCGTAGTGAAACCGGGGCAAATGCGAGTAGGAGCAAAAATAATTGTACTAACAGGCGGGAAGTAAGAGGCATAAGTTGGTCCAACTTTTAGTAATATGCTTAGAGGGCATTTTCAGCTGTGCAAGAAAAAAAGGCAAAGTGTAATTTCCACTGCATTAGCTACGCGGAGCTGCCAAATGGCGTTAGTGCGATATAGGCCTGGAAGCCATTTGTTAAATGACTTCTAGCGCTATATCAGCAAGCACATTTTGGGATTGTGGCCATCTACTGCTTTATTCAAGAACCGATGGCCAATAACGCGCTAGGCGTGCTTAGGGGCGGACTTAGTTTATGGGAATATTCTTCTAAAACTGGCAGTCCCGCAGGCTGCTAGGGTAGGTGTTCAGCTCGTAGTAGGCTCGATTACGAAAGTGTCTTGCCCAACGCAAATAGGCGATACTAGTTGGCCTATTGCGCATGCAAGCGCCTCGCAATCCCCGATAGGTAGCATTATAGAGCCTAGTAATTTCTGTGCGCATCTCACTGATCGTGTCGGTAATATCGGTTTCACTGCAGGCATTTGGTACCACAGAGCAGGTGTAGTGACTTGTGCCAAGGCTCCAGACACGGGTCCACAAAGATTGATAGTTAGAATTGGCGATGTTCAGCTGTTCGGACCTCTGGCTAGCAGTTAAGCTGGAACATCCCCCGTGTCTTTGAGCCTGTTGGTTAATGTAGCGCAATGTTCGGCGAGCTAGATTTCTAAGTGCCAGGGCATTGCTATCTAGAATTAGGGCTGAAGGTAGTAGACTAGTTTGGCTGCAAGCGGTGATAAAACCGAAGTCATAAGTGTGCACATTGTCACCAGCCACGCTAGTGGTAGGGCATATTTCAGGATAGCTATTGTTCAGCACCCCATCGGAGTCCTTTTGATCGGCGACCGCGTTGGCTGAAGTAAGAGTATATCGTGATAGTGCTCCGCCAGTCTGATAGTCTGAGGCGTTGTCGAGCCGTATGCAGTACGATGTGTTAGCAGACAGACCTGAGAACAGATATTCCCCAGAACTGTCAGTGGTCGTAGTCGCAACTAGCGTATTACCACTATTGTAAAGGTTAACGGTTACCCCGCTGACAGGAGTTTCTCCGGCATCCTGTTCTCCGTCCTTGTCGGTGTCGATCCAGACTCTGTTGCCAATTTGTAGCGGCGCAGGGTCACAAATTAACTCGAGGTCTCCCAGTCCCGCAGCTTTACCAAAATTTCCCAAAAAGTCACCGACGACCTCATAGCCACGAACTCGTGTGCCGCTGCTATTGCTGGAAGTAATGGCGCCTTGAGTTTCGTAGATAAATGGGTCATACGCTGTCTGAATTACATTTCCAGTCCCATAGTGCATAGCTAGGGCTCCAAGAAATAATTCATTGTGAGCATTTATGGATGGTGCCGCTTCAATAACATCCTCGTAGTAGTATTCGCCTCCCCCCGGACCCTCTGAATTGCCGGCTCCACCTGTGGTGACCCCGCCGCAGGTACCATTCGATTCGAGCGACCAAACTCCAGAGCCAACAGAGCAAGCCCTCAAGACATCCCCTCCACTGGGTGGATTGATGAGGACCGCTTGTGTTGGAAGGTAATTGTAACGTCCTAACTGATGCCCACTACGGTCTCCGAAGCCAATAATCATGGAATCGTCTATATCAAATTCAATATCCATCAAAATTGGCTGGGTGTAGACAATAAAATCAAAGTTGCTCACTGAGCCAAGCCCCATGCTAGCTTCGTTTTGAGTCCACGCTTGCCATTCGTCAGGGCCGGGTTTCTGATTGAAGGCCGGGTGAATAATAGAGCCGCGCGTATAGCTGAGTGGAAAATCTAGAACCGTGTCGAAGCCACTACCGTCAGACTTTAGTCGCAGGATGTAGGCATGCAAATCAGCTGCCGACTGGCTGGTCTCTGCTGAACAGACTACCCCGACGTATACTCTGCCACGATTTATTCCAATCCCCCAAGGACGGTAATCGGAATTAGAGCAGCCCGGGTCTGGTATTGGGAAGTCTGTAAGATCGGCAGAGCTGGGAGTGCTGGGAGTAAGTCCGATGTACATCGAGTAAAGAGTGCGATCATGTAGATTGACGAACCATAAAGTGTCGTCATCTTCCGATATATCTAGGTCCCCAATGCCAACCTTGCCGACATCAGCGTATGCAGCGGCGTCGAAATTAGGTGTTGTGATATCGGCAGGCAGCCCAGAATGAGAATCAGTGCCGGTACTAATTCCTAGGGTGTCAACATCAATGAAACTCGTTACAACTGGATTATCCTCGTCTGTCACATCGATTCTATAAATACCGCCAGTACCAAGCGGACCAAAGGCCGCGTGTCGTTTCATTAGCGCCGATGCAAAAACACTATGACTTGCTCGTTGATAGGCAACTCCCCAGGTAGCTCCAATTTCTGAGTTGAGTGCAACTTGCTTGGGAGAAGCGGCATTCACGCTTGGTGGCTGACCCTCATCTTCGCTTAGAAAGGAGACGAGTGCTTGCTCAGTGCTGGAGCTACCGCTGAGTGTTCCGTCCCCGTTGACATGTCGAGGCGTAAGCACCCGTGGATCGCTCTGGCAGTAGTGAAATGGGTAGGACAATCCGAGATTTATGTTGCAGGTCCCATCAGTTGTTGCAAATCGCACCGCTGTTCCAGCCGCAGATGTCGCTGCTGGTCCGAATTTGAACTCACTTGGCAGTCCTGAGAATTCTATTCGTACGCTTGTGCCAGAAGTTATACCGGTCAGTACATATGTACCGTCGCTAGCTGTAGTGGTGCTGGCTAGGGTAGTGCCAGCACTGGAATAGGCAAGTACACTGATACCAGACTCTCCCGGTTCGTATGTACCTTGCGAACCATCTGCGTCATAGTCTTGAAATACTACGCCGCCAAGTTCATTGCTGGCGCATGTTTGCGAATAGGCAGCGGCGGGTAGGCTTAGGCACACGAATGCAGACAGTAGTATAACGCTAAGGGTAAATATTATTCGCATGCGCTGGCCTTTCATGTGAATTATCGAGCAATTTCAAGGCAAGCATGAGGATTTTGCTATGGGAGCAGCTAGATAGCCAACAAATAGTGGCTAGGCTCTAATATAGCAGGCCCACAAGAACTGGGTTAAACCTAGGTTAGGCTTTAAGCCTGAATGCGTATACAGCCCAGGCACCAATCATAAGGGCCCCGCCGATGGGCGTTATAGCACCAAGCCAGCGTTCATTTAGTAGAACAAGCAAGTAAAGTGAGCCTGAGAAAATAATGGTAGCGATGGAAAGCAACATGCAAGTTTGCTGTGTAGCCCTTGTATTTGAAATTCCAACTTGTCCCATCAGCGCCACTAGCATAATCCCCAAGCCCTGGATGAGCTGGTAGTGCACAGCCTTTTCAAAAATCTCAAGGTCGCTAGTGGGCACAGTCCCGCGCAGTCCATGTGCGCCAAAAGCACCTAGAGCAATGCCGCTTGCCACAAATAATGCACCGATGCGAGGCCAAGAAACTGTCATTTATAGAGGATATCGTGCCCTGGGGGCCTGAGAAAGCCCCACACTTTTAGGCCCCAGTCTGTGTATGAAGTTGCTGCGGAGAAAAAGGGGGGACTTAACCTCTGTCTCGGCGCTCTTTACAAGTACAGTGTTCTTACTCGATCTAGAATAATTCCCATGCTCCCCTTGAGATTATGAGACTGGAACAAAAATGCCCCAGGGATGCTTGAACAGCTCGTTGAGTGGGTGAAGCGAAACAATCCGTGTCACCCCATCACCCACTCTAATTGCTTCTGCTGGCTGGGAGTTGCTATTAGTTTTCCTTCGGCCGAATGGAGTGAGCGCAGATAGAAAGTCCATTCTGGGCATTTTTGTGCTATGTCAGTGTAAGTGGAGTTATTTATGCAGAATGTGAATGTGGCGCTACCATTTGAGTCTGTTAGGCCAGGCGCGTGCATAACAGCGCTAATGGATACACCTTTGGCGAAACGTCAAGAGGCGGTAGATAAATTGCTAAGTGTGGCCAGTACAAATGGCGCGCCAATCGTGGAAGTCGATCCACAGCAAGGAGATCGTGCAATTGTAACCTACCTCTTCCGGGGCGGTGCTGGAGTGGAGAACGTTATCATTATGGGTGCGGCAACTTCCTGGGACCTAGAACTAGGCAAGCTTCGCAATATTCCCGGAAGCACTCTCTGGTATAAGAGCATTTCATATCCGCTTTCCTTTGCCGGTTCGTATAGAATTGCAGTTAACGATTCGCTAGTTCCCTTTGATGATGAGGCTGATTGGGCTGCTAGAACTCGTAATTGGAAGAAAGATCCACTCAACGCGCAGCTGATGCCGTTTATTGGCACTGACGACTTATCTGCCTGTGATTTGTCCGTTATTCGACTCCAGGAGGCTCCTAAGGAAGAGTTCTTGTTACCAAGCCGACCTGACTCGGACCTAACACTGCGTAGACTTAAGAGTACTATTCTGCACAATGAGCGGAAAGTATGGCTATACCGACCACCTTGCGCTGTTAGGCTGGAGGCTGCTGCATTGGTAATCGTGTTCGACGGTTCCTCATATGTTAGTGAGGTCCCAGTTCCGCAGTTGTTGGATAATCTTATTCTTGCAGGCAAGATTCCGCCCCTATACGCAATGCTACTTTGCTCAATTGATCAGAAGAGCCGGAACCATGAATTGCCATGTAATGTCGACTTTGTGGAGTTTCTAGTACAAGAAGCGCTGCCATTCGCACAACGTGAATTCGGTGCCACATTTGAGGCGAACCGCACTGCTGTGTGTGGGTCTAGCTATGGCGGACTAGCAGCGCTGTTCGCCGCCCTGAAGCGTCCTGATCGGTTCGGATTGGTTTTATCTCAGTCTGGGGCTTTTGGTGCAGCTAGCCACACGATCAACGATACCCTTCTAGAACGCGAGATCTCTGCTTTACCTAGTTTTTCCCCTCGCGTTTGGTTGGATGCTGGTGTGTTTGAAACCACCGCATACCAAGGGCGAGTTTCAATACTTGAGGCTAATCGACGCATGAAGCAAGTGCTAGAAACACACGGGGCACTGCGCGGCTATCACGAGTTCGTTGGGCATCATGATTATGTCTGTTGGCGAGAAACTTTTGCGCGCGGGATGCTTAAACTTTTTAGTTGAATCTGCGCTAGCGTGGTTCCAAGTAAAATCAGAGCGCAACCCAGGATCTGAATGTTGCTCATAGTTTCATGCAGTAACAGCATGCCAAAAATTGCTGCAAACAGCGATTCCAACCCTAAAATTATACCAGCCTCCGTGGATCCGGCATGGCGCTGAGCTAAAAGCTGTACAGTATAACCGTATCCTGTTGAAAGTGCGCCTGCGTAAACATAGGTGGGCCAGGCTGCCAGAATTTGGGTAGGGATAATGGTTTCAGTCAACAGAGCTACCGGCAGACCACACAAAATAGCAGTCATGTATTGCACAGCAGCAAGTGCAAGTGGGTCAAAATTAGATACAAAGCGGCCTGCTAGAGCTATATGCAGAGCAAAAAGTATCGCGCAGGCCAAAACCCACGCGTCGCCCAAACTGAGGGAGAAGTCTTCTTGAACTGCTAAGAGATAAAGCCCGACACAGCAGACCAGCGCCCCCAGCCAGGCCAAAACTGATACTCCTTCGCGAAATAGGAAGCGGCTAAAGATTGGGACTAAGACGATGTAAAGGCTGGTAATAAAACCGCCCTTGCCAGCGCTTGTATACTGCATTCCTATTTGTTGAGTAGCTGATCCAAGAAACAAGAGGACTCCCAATGTCGCACCGCGTTTTAGCATCGACAAATTAAAATACTGGCGGTGTTGGTAGATCCAAGGCGACAAAACAAGGCAACCAATGCTGAAGCGCAGGGCATTGAATGTATGCGGGCCCATAGCGCCCGTGGCTAGACGTTGCGCTATAAATGCAGCTCCCCATACGGCAGCAACGCTAAGCAACAATAGTTGAGCGCGGTGTCGATGGGAGAGAGGCATTATTCAGCACCCTATAGAGATCACTTCTGCAACTGAAGCGTTAAGAGCTTTTAAGCTGGGCTACAAAGTAGCATAGCAAACCAAGTGACGCAGCGTTTTTCTTGGAATGCAGTCTCATGACTACTAAATGCAAGGAGCGCTTTGTATAGCGGGGCCGATTTGGCGGTAAGGTAATCCAAGAACCTGCCCGATTGTCTATTTATGAGATGAGTTCTAGAAGCTTGACATGATGTCGTTAGGGCTAATGATCGGGTTGTCACCGAAAATTCCGCCTTTGCCTGGGGTGCTTCCATTTTGTCCCTCAGAGCCTGGTTCATCAGAAAGTTTAATTCGGTCGTCCCGCTCACGAGCTGATACATTCTTTTTGGGGCGATAGTGATCGTTCGCTGGAAGTTCCTTTGGCTTAAGGTCTTTGGCTTCAAATGAGTGAACTGTGTCGCTGCCGGCTTGAGAACTTGCCTCCTCTGATTTGTCAGTGGCTGTTGCTGGTTGAGTTGTCGAGGGCGGCGACTGTTCTTGGCCACGCGCAATAGCGGGCTGCTCGGCAACTTTAGGTTGTGGTTCAGGTATCTTGTCAGGGTCGTTAAGAGCTTCTGGCTGCTTCCCAAGGTCCACATTTTGGTTGAACTTAAAGCGCATCTTTAGAGTGATACGCCTATTCGCTGCGGCCAGCGGGTCAGCTTCGATGCGCGGCTCCTTATCCGATCTTCCTACTACGCTTCTAATGCGATCAGCGACTACACCTTCTTCTTCTAACAGACGGCGTGCGGCCTGAGCTCGATCGGCAGACAACTCCCAGTTGCTGTAGGCACCGGGTCGGGACGAAAAGGGTTTACTATCAGTGTGTCCAACAATGTCGATTTCATTGGGCAAGTTTTTTATGATCGACGCAAGTTTAGCGAAAGCATCGCGTGCCTCTGGATTTATGCGTGCGCTTCCCGAGGCAAACATAGATACCTTTTCAGTATCCATGATTTCTATATTTAGTCCATCGGCGTCAATTTTTACATCGACCATGCCTAACAAGTCTTGGAGCTCCTTGGAGCCGGCAATTTGCTTTTTGATCTCGTCAGCAATCTGACCAAGCATTTGTTTCTCATTCTGTGCAAGTTCTTCTATGCCCCCAGCTGGTGGTTTCTTTTCGCTCAATTCGCCCTGTGCTGGCGCAGAGTCCTTAAGTAGACCCTGCTTGCCTTCAGCGTCTTTTTGGCCACCAGACTTGCCTTGTTCTCCCTTAATTGTAACTTTACGCTTGCTATCTTTTTGCTCATCCGTGCCGGTGTTCTTTGGTAGCGCTGTGTCTTGATCCTTTCCACCTTGTTTCTTCGTGTCTGACTTATGCGGTGGCACGTAGGCATCTCTCAAAATACCAGCCTCACCGATTAGCAGCGGAGTACCTGACCCTGAGTGGAAGAGACCAGGTCTACGAAAGTATGAAGCGATATTTTGCTTGGTGGTTTCCTCGGCTGTGTTGACCAGCCACATAACCATGAAGAAGGCCATCATAGCTGTAACGAAGTCAGCGTAAGCAACCTTCCACGCGCCGCCGTGATGGCCGCCGTGTCCGCCCTTTTTCTTGATTATGATTATGGGCTTATCGTCAGCCATAGCAGTTAGGCTCGCTTATTTGCCCTTGGCGCCTTTAAGAATTTCTTCCAGCTCTTCAGCGGTGGGGCGTAGTGCTGATGGAATAGTTTTGCGCGCAAATTCGAGCGCCACCTGTGGTGGTGCGCCGCCAGCAAAAGAGACTAGCCCAGCTTTGATGCATTTATATAAACCGGTCTGATCGCGCACCACACTTTCGATTTTGGACGCGATTGGTCCGATATAGCCGTAACAGAAAAGAATTCCGATCATTGTTCCTACTAGAGCGGCACCGACGTGATGACCGATCTCGGTCGGTGGACCGTCCAAGTGTTGCATGGTTATGATAATACCAAGAACGGCGGCCACGATTCCTAGTCCTGGAAAGGAGTCAGCTAGTTTGTTGACCACGCCAGGAGGGATCAAAGCCTCTTCATGATGAGTCTCAATTTCTGTATCAAGTAGACGCTCTAGGTCGAAGGCATTCACTACACCGTCAACGAATAGGCGTAGCGCGCCAGTAAAGGTTTCCATGAGATGGTGATCATGTAGCGCCTTTGGATACTTGTTAAAGCGTGGGCTCTTATGTGGATCTGCCAAGTCGGCTTCAATTCCGAGCACGCCTTCTTTGCGCATGGTGTCAAAGATGCTAGCCATCAAACCTAGGATGTCGTTGTAGGTGGCCTTATCAACACCGCTACCTTTGATCGCGCTGACAATGGCAGGCATGATGCTTTTAAGCACAATGCCTGGATTGGCAATAACTGTTGCGAATATGGCAGCACCACCGATGACGATGAATTCATTGGGCTGAATAAGCACAGGGATCGGTCCGCCGGCCATGACAAAGCCGCCAAGCACGCTTCCTGTAACTCCAAGTAATCCGATGATTACGCCCATGTCCCTTCCCTTGCAGGAGATTGCAACACCGCTACCTTGGAATATCGGAGAAAGGTAAAAACTTCTTGACCGCTACTGGTAGTTGCTGGGCATGCCGCAATACGACGTTTTATTAAGTGCGCTGTTTGGTGCTCTTTTGGTAGGATAGCTACCTAAATTGTGGCTATTATTTGCTTTCCTTCTACTCCCAAACGCTCAGCTAGCTTAACCGCTGCAACCAAGGCTAGGCGAGCGCTTTTGCCAACATAGTCGCGGTGGAAGCCATAGACCTGTTTGCCGGTGTTGATGGTGCTTTCATGCACATCGCTGAGAGAAAATGACAAGTCAGGTTGGAGCGGCAGATTTAGGCTTCGCAGGGCAGGATCATCTGCACACCACAGGATACGATCGGTGCTAAGATTATGGGCGATAGTTCTAACTTCTCCTAAGATGGCACTGGCGTCCACATTTGGATCGGCAGCTGAAGTTTCTGTGATCACCAACCAGTCTGGCTTTACTACCCGCAGTAATGGTGCTGCATCGCCTTGCTTGGCAACTCCATACTCCACAACTAGCACCTTTTCGTTAAAATTGCTGAGCAGCGCATGTGTGAAAAGCTGGAAGGGGAACAAGACTTTGCTAAGAGCAGTCTTAGGTACTTTTAGATTTAGAATCGCGAGCGGTAGCCCCACGTCAGTATTGTAAGAAAGTGCCGTGGCGCGCGTTGCGATGGCGGGCGCAAGAATATCTGCAATCGTACGTTTGAAGACGGTTTTACCAAGGCTACCGACAACTCCCACTACCAGCGGGCGGCAGCGGCTTACATACACACGCGCGCAGGCCTGAATAAAGGGAGCTGCTATCTGTCTGGCGATAGAGGGCGGCTCCTCGTCGTGCACAGATGCTGCATCCATCTTCTTAGTTGCTTGGCGCGACTTCGATCCAGAAAAATACGTGAACAAGCGCTCCATGCCTTCTTGCAGATCTGGCCATTCCCGCCCGTACATAATTCGCACGTGTGATTCGCCTGAAGGTCCGAAGGCTACTCCAGGAACAACGGCAACTTTGGCACGCTCTAAGATATCGTAGGCCAATTTTGTGCTGTCTCGGGCCAGGGGTACACTATCTTTAATGCGGGGGAAGACGAAGTAAGTTGCCTTTGGCATCTGGTAGTCGAGGTACATCGACATCTGGTCTAGGACTGATAGTGTATAGTCACGACGCTTCTTGAACTCATCACGAAAATCGCGCAGCGCAGTTTCTCCGTGGCGTAGCGCGGCAATGGCAGCATATTGGGAAACAACTGGGGCGCAAGTAACCATGGCGTCATGGAACTTAAGTATGCGCCGCATTTGCCCAGCATCTGTATGAATGAAACCAACACGCCAGCCGGTCATAGCAAATGCTTTTGAAAAAGAGCATACCCGTATCACACGCTTTCTGACTTCTGGTATGGCAGCGGGGGTAAAGTGGCGCTCTCCGCCATAGTAAAAATCTTTGTAAACTTCATCGATTATTAGTGTCAGGTTGTGCTTCTCGGCTAGCGCCGCGACGGCGCGCGTCTTCTCTTCGGAATAGTGCGTGCCGGTGGGGTTATTGGGGCTGCAAATCAGAATCGCACTAGTTTTGCGACCAATAGCCTCTTCCATGCGCTCGACATGGAAGTCAAAGTTGCGATCTTCATCCAGTTCCACAAAGCGTGGCATACAGCCTGCGATTGCAAGCGAGCCACGATAAGATACATAGCTTGGGGATGGCACGATCACTTCATCGCCAGGAGAAGTCACGGCTAAAATCGAAGCTGTAATGCCTTCAATAGACCCGACCGTTACGATAATTTCTCCGTCGGGGTCATATGAGAGTCCCTCACAGCGTAGAGATATCGAAATTTCCTCTCTTAGCTCAGCGAGCCCGACAGTGAGGGAATACTTATCGCATAAACCCTGGCGTATGCGCTCAATTACAAAATCTTTAATAACAGCCGGAGTAGGGAAGGAGGGAATGCCCTGGGCCAGAGTGATTACGCCTGGTATGCGTGAAGCGGCAAGCTCCATGGCCTTTATAGGTGACAACTCAAAGCTGGATGATGTAGCGCTAGCGTGCATGTCGGGTATTTTGGCCTGCGTTAAAGGCAAACGGAAGGGGATATTTTCTGCGGGCAATGCTGGGCCAGGATTCCTGAGGGCCTTTTACGGCTAATACAGAATTGAACCTGTAAACGATGTATGTCGTGGTTCCACTGCACGCACAGAGTTCACAGAGGAGGGATTTTTCCTCAGTACAATAGCCTGGTAGCCACCATGAGTGCAGGTCAGCTATGGCTAGTCGTAACGCTGGCTGGGGTGAGCGAGTTTGACGCTCTTTGCAGTGCCGTCCTTGAACTTAATCTGCACAGTTACATTCTCAGGCAAATCTTCGCCGCGTTTGCGGAAAACCCATTTCTCACGCGGATAGACCGGATTGCCCCCAGAGAAATATTTGGCACGATCGACAACCTTTCCGTCTTCGTTGCGCATTACGATGCTCTTAACTTCCCCAGCGAAGGAGGGGGGCAACATCAAGATTGCTTTGTGCTGCGTATATGAAAGTGGTTTGTAGAGCATTCCATCGGCGCCGTCGATCTTGTTACCTTTGGGCGTCACATCTTCCTTGTCGGAGGAGGAAAGGCCACCTAATTTTCCGGCGTTGATGGTCTTGCTAATTGGATTTATTCCAAGAGCTGGATACTCTGCGCGGAGAAGCATTTGTGTGGGTGATTCCGTACCTGCAGTGTACTTATCAATGAGCGCCTTGGCGCCAGCCAGGGCTACATCAATGCTGGCTACAGCGCGGGTTGGGTCATTCTGTCCCCCGATGCTATCGAAAAGCGCTGTTTTATTGCTATCTAGTTGAGCCGCTGAGAAGGCTTCGGAGTGAATCCGATCCGCCTCTTCAACACTTAGTTTTCCGCTTTCTTGATAGGCCTTCAGGGCGTCGCGGGCGGCCTTTTCATAGAATACGTAGCCACCGTTTCCGGTGTTCTGTGCTTTGTGTTGATCGAGTAGGGTGCGGAAGGAGTCGCCTTCGTCCTTGCCCTTCAGCGTGTAGACTCGCTCTAGTATTAGTCCGGCAAAAAGTTCCTCCTCATTGACATTATTTGCCTGATCGGGCTTCAAAACGCCGCGCATCAGTGTGTCAAAATCACTAGAATTGGTGCCGTCGCTTGTAGTCTCAGCTTCTCGAGTTACAGGTCCAGTAGTGCTGCTAAGGGCCTGAACAGATTGCTTCCTTACCGTAAGAGGAGTTGTATACATATGCCTATTCCCTGCGCAAAATGACCGTTTAAGGTCCGAACCTACCGTGGTTCATGACGAGTTATAGTGCAGGGAGTATGCCAGTAGGGATAAACCCTGCAGTTCATAATATTTGATAAAAATCATGAGCTGCAGGGTGGGCGAGATCTCGCTAGCCTAGCTATTCTCGTTAAATTTGGTTGTCAAATAGGAATGAGGCTGGATTTATCTACTTAACCTTAGTGAGCCACTTCGTTTCTGTAGTGACCTTTTTACCTTTCTTGTAAGCTTTGCTCTGTGAGGCTGATACCTTGCGTTTTGAGGTATTTGGTCCTCCGCCACTACAAGAGGCTCTCATGTAGACAATGCCGTCCTCTTTCTTCTTGTTGAAAGTTAGGGAGTACAGTTTTTTGAAGGTCTTTGTGATTGAGTCAGCTGTGACAACTGCGGAGTAAATGGTTACTGGGTTAGTAAAGCTTTTGGTGGTTGCCCCTTGTAGCGTGAACGTGCCACAACTATTCAATTCAGTAGCCTTAACAGTAAGAGTAGAGTTCTTGAGCTTCACTGAGAGGGTTGGATCTGGCTGCACATATCCGGTATCTAGCGTAGTTTCTGAATTGCTAGGGGTCGGGTATGTGTAAGGCGAGGTGTCCTGACCAACAGCGCGTGTAACTGAGTTGTCACAGCTTGTCTCATTGCCAGCCGTATCAGTCGCCACTATCCGAACCGTATGCGCCCCGTAACTAAACTGTGTTCCGTCAAAGTATTCCTGGAACCCTGGATTGTTGCTTTCAGCCAGCTCAGGGTGGGCATCACGTGCAGCTAGATGGAATTTGTTGGGCGTAACCTTTCCAATCCAGTTGCCATCAACAAGCACTTCGACTGTCGCTAGGCGTGTTTCATCCATCGCGTAACCGGCAACTTCTAAACTGGTATCAAAGGTGTAAGAGTTGCCAGGCCGCTCACACACCAACAGTGGCGCGGTGCTATCCTGGCTGCGGCTATGGCTTACAACCACGCGCCCTTCGGCAAGCACTGGCAATGTATAGCTGTCTTTTGCGGCTGTGCCGTAGATGTAATAGGTTCCCTCCGTTAGGGCTGAGGTATCCCACAGGTATATATTTGTGTTTCTGCCACCTGCCAGAGTGCCAATTAATGTGCCGCCAGAAGTTGAGGCACTGCTATTGTAATAAAGAGTGACAGACTGCGAGAGGTCAGCATCCACCACAATGGCGTATTGAGTGTTAGCTTCATGATCGCTGCGCAGATGAATGTAGTCGATTACTGAATAGTAGTCAGAGTCAGTCGACTCATTCATGTCAATTCTAAGCAGATTTACGCCTGAGCTTAAGGAGGTCCAAGGATTTGGTGCTCCATCAGCTAATGGTGGCTCCACTCGCGTGTCTAGAGTTGATCTTAAGTCCAGGCAATACTCGGCATTTCGTTTGAAGCCAATTATATCGTCACCGTCCTTATAGCCGCTGCTGCCGCTTGCAGATGCGTCGTGCCATATGGCGCGCATCACGCTATTGAAATTATTTGTTTCAGTTTTGTTCCAGCCTGCGAAGCACAAATTTACAAAACGTGTGGTGTCAATCGGATGAGCTGAGTCAAAGTTGAGAGGAACATACTGCGCGTCTCCGTTTCCACTAACATTATAGGCACGTAAAAAGTCGCCTTCCACTGCGTTGCCGGCGGGGTCCGTTAGGCTGCCATGCGAAAAGATGGAGGCGCTGCTTACGTTTGTGAAGTTATCAATGTCAGCTGAAGAATTCATGTTCCAGGGGTCACCCAAAACCGATTGCGCAAAGTCGATACCTCCGCGCTTATCTGGCTGAATAAAGCTGAGGCCTGGGTTTCCAACTTTTAAGGTGGTAGAGGCCTGAACCAAAGTAGGAGCGCTAAGTGAAGTGACGTAGCCCGTAGCGCTAAGAGCGACAAAGTCAATTGAGAAGGGTACAAGAGCGTTGTCGACTGGATCGATTCGTAAGTATCCTATCTGATGACCGCTCCATCCCGAGACTCCACCTAAGTCTAGTTGTATCGTTTGTGTTCCATTAGTAACACCAGAAACGCTTGCGGAACCAAGCAATACCCCCGATGTATCGAAGAAGTATGTGTAGAGCGCGTTGGGACTGCTTAAGCCTGAAAGGGTCATCTTCACCGTCAGGTAGCGATAGACACTTCCATTTATGCTCTTACCACGTGGAATGTTGAGATAGATGGTGGGGTCTACGTTCGAAAAAGTTCCACTGTATTGGCCACCAGAAAAAGTTCCACCGCTAATACCTGAGGTTAGAGATCCGATATCGGAGCTGCTATCCATGTCCCAGGCATCAAAGAGATTAGTGCTAGCCCAGTCAGCGCCTGCCGATTGCGTGCCGTACACATAGTAGTCGCCCGGGTAAAGCGTATGTGCACTAATTGCACCTGAACCTGTTCCATTTATTGTAGAGCTAGCAGCCCCATCAGAGGAAAGTGCTACGTCTGCTTGCGCAACTACACCATTTGATGGGTCAGTGTCGGTATCGATTGCAAGGCCAAGGCGATTTGCACTAGAAGTGCCGGTTACGCTGTAGCCGACATTAAAAGATCCACAGTTTGATGGGCTAGTCAGTTGGAGCCAATCGATTTGTATATTTACTCCAGAAGCATTAGCCGGAAATATTTCTAGTCCCTCCCACGAGCGCTGTGACCAGTTGGTGCTTGAACCTGCACTCGAATTAATGGAAGCGCTACTCAAATCGATATCGTAGACATGCCAGCCTGCATAGGCAGTAAAGAGTGTTGTTGCATATGTACTGGTGTCGATACTCCAGAGGACAGTGGCAATTGTGAGTGCGCTTGAGTACATGCGCAGCGCCAGATGCGTGTAAGTAGAGGAATTGATGGGATGCTCTTCTCCATACAAGTGAACGGGGATAGCGCCCGGGACTGGAGTACCTTGTGAGTTAAGTCCAAGTGCTGTGTATTGAAGAAAGGTTAGGGCTGCGCCGCTTGAAGTTGTATTTAAGGATAGCACCCCAGAAGAATAGGAGTGTGAGTCAGCTCCTCGTGCTTGATCGTTGAAATCGTCTAGTGCGCCATGCGTTCGATCGCTCATGTCCCGCGGCTCATTCCACTCGTAGCGATAGTAATCCTGGCAGGGGGCCATGCTATCGGTGCCTGAGGTAGGGGTAGAAAGAGTCAGATCGGCGTAGGCCAATGCAGGGAAAAGCCCAATAATTGTGGCTAAGTATCTAGAGAGATGCAGTATCTTGCGGTGCATAGGAGTAGCTGACCCTATCTCATGATCGGCAAGCGGCCTTAGCCCCTTAATAAAATGCCGCAACTCCTCCCTAATAGTTATTCGTAGATTCGGCAAGTGTGTGCGCTTGTTGGACCCGGTCCGCATCCAGAGTCTGACCCTAGGCACCCTTCGACAAGTATACGCTCCAGCCCTGCGGATTTATTTGAATTAGGCACGGATACTTTTTGCCCACACAACGTGAGGCGCGTTTCCAATGCTTATTGATAAGCGGGGGATTTTTGTAGGCCGGGGCATGTAGAAGGAAACTTGCTAGCAGCAGTGTCAGACAGCCGCCAGAAAAAACTGGCAGTTCCCGCCAAAGCAGCATTAGGCTCCAAACGAGCGTGACCCCTTGGATAAAAAAGTAGCGCTCACCTCCACCAACCAAAATCCCGGGTTGGTTTCTAATGCTAATAAAAACTGCCAGCCATACCAAAATGCCCGCCCATAGTACAGTGAGCGCTGACCAGTTTTCTCGTCGCCGGCAGTATGCGCTTAATCCTAGGTACAGTAGTAGAAGAGTAAGAGCGCAGCAAATAACAGTCGAGTATGCTTGGGCTCCTAAAGTATCTCCGCCAGGTCCAAAAATAGCCATGGCGACCGTGCGTGCAAAGACTCGAACATAATCGAAGTCCATCCAGCTCGCTTCGCCGCTAACACGCGCTGAGTCCATTCCAGCAAGCTGGATGCTGGCTACAATGTGAGCCAGACCAAAAATGCAGCGTTCGTAGCGGGAGCAGTCGAATAATCTCCTATTAACCCAGGCCCTAAGCCAAAATAAAGGCAGGAAGAAAATTACAAATGGACCACTTAGTCCCAGCACGACTACGTCAAAAAAATCCGACATTTTGTGTGATGACTTGCTGGCTGGCTTGGCTACTAAGTAAAGCAGTACGTACAGCGCCAAGATCCACTGCATGTTAGTGAGATTGAGGAATGGCTCATTGTAAACAGGTGCTAGTGTTAATCCTAAGGCAAAAGGCAGTGCCGGTACTACGCGGTGCAGGCGCTCCGAGTGAAGTTTGAGGCCCAGCCCCAGCAGGGCAATCAGCGCGCACAAATTGTACCAACTCGGAATGCTTGCCGTTGGCACTAGTAGATTACCAAGCCAGGCTAACAGACGAACAAGCCCGTGATAATACCCTGCGTAGCGCAACAGTAAACTTTGCGCACCTAGTTCGTGCGCCTGGCGGAAGAACATTGTGCCATCCTCGGCCCAAAGTTGTGGAAGAGTGATGGCATCAGGCCGCCTGTAGTAGGCGCCTAAAAACAGAACTAGCAAGGTAAGTAGCGGGGCACAGCGCCGCATGCTAATCATCTCTTAATGACTATTAACTTGCCTGTGTCACAACGCTCGGCCTCGGCTGCAGTTCCGTGCGCGACCATGACCGCATAGGTTCCATCTGGTAAATTGCTAATATTCCCTTCTAGGCTGTAACCGCATTGTTCGAGCGCTTCATTCTCAAAATGCTTAGCGACGTCGCGGCGCTTCACGCGTGCAGGAATAATTGCGTAGGCTTTATCCTTGGCGCGTAGTACTACACGAATCGGCTCCGGTAGCGTGGCTCTTTGTCGATCTAAAGCCCAGCCTTCAATGCGTAGCAGCGGCGGCACTACTTTTGTGCGGCGCTCGGTGGCCAAAGCGCCGTTGACTGTATCGACCACGCAGCCATCGCTACTTTGCGCTGGAAGGCTCTCCACTTCAGCTACAGTTATCTCCTGAAATGTCGGGAAATTGTCAGTGACATAACGTTGCAGGGCTTCCGGAGTCGCTTCGGCATAACTGTGTTCACGCAGGAAATAGGTTAGGTGCCTAGTTGGGGCATAGATGGTTCTGGGTGGGCCATACATGAAGCGGAATCGCACATCACTGACAATAGCTTTTTCAAACATCCAAATTGGATCATGCACAAGCAGGATTAGTGGCTCGGCACGGAAGAGTACATCGCTGTTTTTACCAGAAATTAGTTCTGGATTGGGAGAAGTGAGCCCCGTAATATCAAGAATCTTTCGCTGCGTGCCCCAGCCCAAAGTTCCGACCTCAACTGCTGCTAGAGTGCCGTCTGGAATCTTTTGGTCTTCAAGATAGCGGATTGCAAACTCGTAGTGCCGATTGCCAGAGTCATTGCTAGGTTTAGCCAACGCTTGTGCCAGGTCATAGCATGAATAGACGATAGCGACTATCGCTAGCCCCCAAGCCAGGCGCGGTTGGGGCTCATGCAGAGCACGTATATTTGGGAAGCGTGCCAGAAGCAATTTCCAAAAAATACCTGCCAGCGCAAAAGCGGTGAGCAGGCAGGCAAAATCAAAGTAGGCAAAGTACCAGTGGTATGCCGGCACATTTAGATACATATAGGCAGCTTGTTGCATCCAACCAAAAAGAGCCAAGTATGTGAGAGTTGATTTCTGTAAGGCCAGCACGAGCGTGCCAATTGCTGCGCCGATAAACATGGCTTGGCGCCACTCAGAGGTCTGATAAACGTGGCTCCAGAATGATTTCAGATATATTAACCCTTGGCCCCAGTATCCGGAGTTTCCTTGCCAAACTTTATTACTTAGCGTGTCTGGAAAAACTTGGGAGAAAGTAAATAGCGAGTAAGTGGCCCACGGCGCGATTATGAGCGCAAAAATCCCCAGTCCTCGAAAGGGGATGCGTCGCGTCGAGTAAATCTGCTGGGCCGTCTTCATCGCGACTAGTAGCAGCGAATCTGGTCTTGCAAGCACAGACAAAGCTAGAACATGCCATGCATTGCGCCCCTGTGCCTCAAGATAAACGAAGCTAGTAACTAGGCAGGCAAAAAGATAACTTTCTAGTCCCCAGGTGGCATTATTCGCTAGAATAAATGTGGCGCTGGCCGCCGCAGCGAAGGCTGGCATAAAACCATAGGCAGCCCGTAATACAAGAAAACTCATCCAGCTGCTTAGAAAAAGGAATAGAGTGCCAAGGATATGAGCGGTGCGCGGAATATCGCCACTGATTAATGAAAAAAGCGTTAGTAGAACAGTATTAAGTACAGAAGTGCTAGCGTTATGCACCTCGCCAGGGTTGAAGGCCCAGCCATGACCGGCCAGTATATTTCGGACTATGCGATAGATAATATATCCATCTTCAAGATTCCAATCAGCAAAGCGAATACCCTGTGCAATCGAAAGTAAGAGCAGGGCCAAAAAGGCAAGCAGTGTTAGCGGGGATTTCATACGCCCCTATGTAACACAAACCTTTAGGAAGTGACTAGGATAGCAAAGGGAAACGCACGGCGGCGATTAAACGAGCGCCTTTATCAATTCAGTAGCATCCTTCGGCAGCTTGGGTTCGATTAGGCTGGGCCCGAAGCCTACTAGCTTGTACATGTCGATGAAGGCCTGTCCGAGGGAAGTAATGGGTTGATCCTTTCCAAGGTTAAGGTAAATCGGCTTGCGCTTGCCCTCGTTTACGATCACACCCTGTTGTTTTAGGAACTCGACCGCAGACTCAACCTGAGCTTTTCTACTTTCAAAGTTAGAGATTCGCCCTTCCAAGTTTTCCCAAAAGTGGGTGAGATTAGTTGGGTTGGTCTTGGCATTGGTTCCGCCCTGATAGCGTAGCCCCTTAACGAACACTTCCATAACAAGGTCACGATCTAGTTGCGCAGGAAGCTGATCCCAAATTTTTTGTGCTGCACTAGCTATGCGTTCGGCTTCACGAGTCGGCTTAGCTAGCCCTAGGGCTGCGCTTCGGCCTAGGCGGTAAGCATCTAGTACCTTTTGCTCAGCAGCATCTAGTAGAGTGGGCTTAGAAAATTTCTCTGCATGGTTTGCGGCTATAAACGCTTCGTTACTAGAGATTACATAGAAAGCATCCCAGGCTTGCGTAACTGGACCGAGCTTGGCTGCATAGCGCGCGAAGTCCTTTTCTCCAAGCGTTAGTAAATGCGGGTTTTGACTTAAGAGAGCGGGGGCAAGGTCCTTGGAAGCAGCTCTCAGGGCCTCGATTCTGCGGCTCACAATTTCTGGGCTAACCGGGCCAGTTGTCTTCAAGGCATTTTGTGCCTCTTCCGGGCCGATCAGCACACTCAGTGTCAAAAATGCCTGTCGCTGTGGGAGTCTTTGCCCAAGAATCGTGCGGGCCTGTTCTTCAAAACTTTTGCTAACAAGGTTGGCCTGCGTAATACGGCCGAGAGCAGCATATAACTCTCGATCAGAGGCGCTCATTAGCGATGCCCAGGCACTCTCAGCCCGTGCTGATAGCGAAGGGTGGCTGCCGCGTGATGCGGCGCGGGCCTCAAGTGCTCCAATTTCACAAACTAGAAACGCGAGTAAGCGCCCCTCAGTTGTAGCATTGAATGATTCAAGTTTCCCGCGTAATTCCGCCTGAAGTGAGCGTACCGACTGCCCCAACGATTTTTGTACAGCGTGGGCAGCGCGATCAATCAAAAATTCAGATTTTGCCTGCTGCATGCCGCGATCAAAAGCAGCAAG
>JAIBBV010000024.1 GCA_019694465.1 Oligoflexia bacterium | reverse complement strand
TGGCTACTCATGCATGATATTGTGTGTGCTGTGCGCTTATGCGTCATATTTGAATAGAAGTTGGGGCGTCTACTGGGGCGCTTCAATTCTGGGTTACCTGGCCCATTCTACATATCTCCAGTTTCTTGCTTGCTTAATTTTGGCCGATGTTTGGGCTGAGTTTTGCAGCGCTGGATTCGCTGCTGCACGTCGAGCTATTGTTTTTCGTCACGCGCTCCCAATTATTCTTATTGGATTGTTTGTAATATTTGTGCAGGGCTCGCCAGAGCTTGGTGGTGGTCCACAGCTCTCACATATAGAAATCGGATTAAATACTCTTCTGGCCGTACTGGGGATGCCAGAGCTATCTTTGTTTAACGTTCCGGTTAGCGCCTATGGTCTACTCGCTGCGCTGATTCTATGGGTACTGCTCGCGCGCGAGGCTTGGGCGCTGCGAAATATTGATGGTGGTCAGGGAATATTCTTTTTCCTATTGGTGATAGTTTTCCCGCTGCTTGTGGTGCTTGCAATTAAGCCACCCGTGCTTTTTGTGCGATATTTTTTGCCAGCTATTTTGTTTGCTTATCTCCTGCTCGCCCGTATGCTTGCGCGTTTTTGGTATGCGGGGCTAGCGGGGCGTACAGGAGCAGTTTGCGTAATGGCGCTTCTGCTTTGGCAAAATGGTGAAGCTACGCGCAGCCTTTGGGACTATGGACGCTCTTCTTTCCGTCAAATCTTGGAGTACGTTGATATGGCACAGGACGGAGGGAAGGCGGTGATTTCTGGCTATCCAGACCATCGGAATGAGTTGCTGATCGAAGGTAATGCAAGATTTCTTCCGCGAACAAGTTTGCTGTACCACGCTGGCGAGTATCCTAACGCACTTGAAGCAGAGTGGGTTTTTCTACAGTCACAAGATGAATTTTTTGTAGCTGACCCTGTGATCGGGAAAGATTATCGATGCCAAAAATTTTGGCCTGCTGCGCGCTATTCTGGGGTTAGTGTTTTTGTGTATCGCAAGCAAGTGCGCTGAATAGGAGTGCCTAAGAAAAGAAAGCGCATCGCTTCGTCTTGCGAGTTAGAAGCGCCAATACGCAAGCTTTTAGTTTTTACATCAGCTAGCGAGTTTTCGTAGCCAGGTCTCCTCGACTTTCTTATTCCAGGTCACCCAAAGCTGCTGCTCAGGTGTTGGCAGGGTTCTTGCTTTATTATGTAAGTTAGGTCTCTTGTCCCGATCGCATGTGTTGTATGCATAAGTTGTTTTTCGCAAATTTACTGCCCGGAACCCTGCTTTTTGGCAGGTTCAAGCTCGATCGTTGCTTAGGGGCAACGCATGAGGGTGGTGTATATTTATGCGCTGATGTGGCGAGTGCTGGTAGAGCTACGGCGATTAAGATTTTATCAAGACATGCCGGGAATACGGAAGAAGCTACGGCACGCCTGATGCGCGAGCTCAACTTCTCGCGTTGGATCGAGCATCCCAACATCTTGCGTGGCGAGGAGTTCTTCGTCGATGAAGACTTTGTAGCTTTCAGCATGGAATTTATCGAGGGTGGTAGTTTAGCTAATAAGCTAGAGGCTCGTGAGCGCTTCATCTTGCCCCGCAGCCTGCATCTTATTTCTCAGCTTTGTGATGGTATGAGTGCTGTGCACGAGGCCGGAATTTTGCATCGTGACTTAAAGCCCGAGAATGTGCTGATTAGCGCTGACGATAGGGTGAAAGTAAGTGATTTCGGTATCTCGAGTAGCAATGGTGCGCCAATAAGCCCACAACTGCGAGACAGGATTTTGGGTAGCCTAAATTACCTGTGTCCAGAGTATTTAGCTGATGGTGAATATACAGTGCGCTCTGACTTGTACTCATTGGGTGTTATTACTTACGAAGTTTTGACTGGTAAGCTTCCCTTTGGCGGTACTTCCTTTATGGATGCTCTTGTAAAGCGCGTACGTTTTGATCCACTTCCACCGCATCGCCTAACATCTTGTGTGCCGCGGCCATTAAGTCATGCAGTAATGAAAGCGCTTTCAAGGCGCCCAAGCGATCGCTTTAGTTCGGCAGCCGAGCTAAAAGAAGCCATAAACTTTATCCGCCTTCCGCACGGTATTCCAGTCTGGGATGCCTAGCAGCGGTCAAAGCGATTGATGCAATAGTCGCTATTCGATCTGACAGACGGTGTCAGACATTAATGTAGCTAATTAAAAACCACAGAGCGCTTAGGTTAGATCGTACACTGGCTGTTTCATCAAATACAGATTTCTACAGATTAGCCTAGTTTGACGCAAGTATTGCCTCAGCTAGCTTCTCCGCAACTACTAGGTTTCCTCGGCTATTTAGATGGCAGTGGTCGAAGAATAAATCTTGAGTTGGTGCGCCTTTGAGCGCTGGTAAGAGGTCGATTGCCGAAAAGCCTTCTGTTTTCAAGAGTTCCAGCATCTTATCCTGTGGCCTACGTTCGCCAAAGCTTGTTTCAAGCTGATAAGTCACCGGTAATATCGCGACATAGGCTTTGAAGCTGTATCGGTCTTGCATCCTTTTAAGGCGCTCTAGTTCATCTTTTACAACATTCCAGGAGGACTCTTGCCAAGCAGCACCCCAGTCGTATTTTGCTAGGTCTGCTAATCGGTCAAAGTCAGTAATTTTGTTCTTCCAGTCCAGTGTTTCTAGGGCCGGAATCCAAGCAAATCGATCTACATCCTGCGAGCTTATCCACTGAAGTTGTGCCATTAGCCGATAGGTAGTCGCCGCAAACAGGCTATGTCGCCTCAGCCAGCCGTAGTCTCCGATTTCTCCAGCAAAACCCCAAGGCGGGCGGCTATCATTAAGATAGAATCCTACAACTACAATATCTGGCTTAACTGGGTCTATGACTTCGCTAAGAAGATCAATTTCTTCTCTAAGCCCTACATTCCCAATTCCGGCGTTAATAGTGCGGTACGTTAAGTAGCCTTGGCGACTGTTAAGGAGACGCTGCAGTTGTCGCACATAGACTTCCTCGACATTTAAGTAGTCGCCAGCTGTTATCGAGTCGCCGATTACAATAATTCTTTGTTCGGCGCCAGGCTTTTGGGGGGCAATTTCATCATCGCGAAGTCCTAGAGCGTTGATATCAACATTAACATCTTTTCCTGAAAGATAGTGGTTGCGAATAATTACGTGAGTGTTAGGTACGTAGCGCCGTTTTCCACCGTCGTACTGGATTAGAAATTCAGGGTTGGCTTCAATGCTGCCGCCGGAAGTTTTTAAGTCGCGGAGGACTATGTGTGTGGCCCCCCTTCGCAAAGCCCATTCGGCACTTAAAGTAAGTAGTGCGGCTACTACTAAAATGAGGCTTATCTTTTGGAGTGCGGACCTTGTGCTCATAACAATACTTGAAACTATCTCTGGAGGCGTGTTGCCGCAATTGGCAGCTTTTAAAAGTAGTTATGCGGTGTCGTGCTTACTACGGTCGCATGAGGCTTTGAACGCATCGATAATAATTAGCAATTAGTGACTTAACGCGGATGTCGATGTGGATTGAAGGCCCTTCGACATTACTGTGTAGTTAATTTTGTTGTAGGGGGCCCCCTATAGTCCGCCACTAAATCCGGGACCTGAACCATCGTAGACGTTCTGATCCGTGTCGTCTACGTGCTTTAAGCATAGATTTTTGGCGTTTAGGCCTTTACCCAAAGTGCCCGGGGTAGAGCCATTGCCGCCCGTCTTTATGGTGCCGAGCTTTATTATGGCTATAGTTGGACACTTCATCAAATCAGAGACAGCGGCGCCTACGTTGTCTGTCGCAGGTAGAGCGATTAGTGCGATTAGCGAAAACAACACCACGTATTCTGGTACTGTAGCACCTTTTTGATCTAGGCTTCGCATCTTCATTTTTCCCTTCGAGCTTATATTCTCCCTAATATTATCGTCTGGCTTCATCCCAAGCTGAGGACCTATAATTCTAAAGAGCCTATAAGCTACAGGTGAATTCAACTCCTAGAGGAGTGTGCTACGAAAAATGCTTAGATCGGGATCGTTTAATTTTAAGAAAAGCTATCAACAGCGGCGCTTGCTGCGCAGCATGTTGGCGATGCTGGTGCTAACTTTTGTGGTAGGGCTATATGTTAATGCTTTAATAATTGAGCGTCCCAAGCCAACTCTCGATGAACTACGTGCGCTAGTAGACGAGCACTTCCAGGATCGTCTTGTGCAGCTACGCACTGAATTGCGGTTTGACGCACAGGGAGAGCTATTAATAACAGAGATGATTCAGCTCAGCACAGCCGGCAAGGTTTACAAACATGGAATGCAACGAGCGGTGCCTGTTAGTGTAGACTCGGAAGCTGGCGAGAGTTATCCGCTTGAAGTTGATGTGCTGCGAAGGCAGATTGAGCAGCAGAGGCGTGAAATTGGGGGCTTAAAGTTTGATCCGCCCCATATCGCAGACAAATTTATTTATATACCTATTGCCGATAAGTCCTTTGAACTTAAGCCTGGCTTATACATGATGACCCTGCAGTATAAGGTGCGTGGCCTGCGTGAGCTGGTAAGAAAAACCGGTACCATCCATTGGGGACTAAGCGGCGCCTGGGATACTGCGATAGAGTCATGCATCGCGCAGATTATTTTCCCTGCTAACTTGCCCGATCAAACACTCCGCCTAAGTGCTCGCCTAGAACATAGCCCCCAGGTGGAGTGGACTAGCGATCCACGTGGCTCCACCCAGGAACTTCCGTTCATTAAGGTTAAGTCTAGCGAGTTGGGGAAGGGAAATGGATATCAACTGGCTTATCCTGCCCCCATATTCCCAGCCGAGAGGCTTGTAGCGGACATACGCATGCCACCGGATATCTTTGAATAGGGTATTCGAAATTACTGTTGCAGCTTTACCCTGTCCGCAAAGTCCTCAAGTAGCTCAAAGCAGAGACCTCGTCGCAGAGCATCATCAAGATGTTGCAAAATACGGGCACTGTGTGCGGGTGCTTCCCCTTTCCTTTTTAAGCCATCAGACTCAATACGCAAAGTAAGAGTAGAGCTGTTAGCTTCAATTAGAAAGCTATCCGCGACAGTTGGCACGTATCCAAAGAATGAAGTCATGAAGCGACTTCTAAAGGAGTTCAGTCCGAAGCGTAAGGCTTGAGTTTCAAGTGGTAGAAGCCATCCGGCTAGTTGGGGGAATAGCGCCGGGCTAATCCATTCGGGAAGGCATGCATGTAGCTGTGGAGTGACTTTATAGCGAATACCGCTTGAGCCTGGAAAATCTAAAAATGCGCTATTTAAAATGAAGTTGCATGACTGTGGTACTTCGTTGTGTGGCTTGAGCGATGTAAAAACCGCAAATAGTTCGTCTGCTGCGGCGGGAATGGGAAACCAGTCAGGGTTGCTCAGAGTGAGAGCATCTCTTCCCTTTAAATTCGTAAGTTCTTCCTCCAGTAAACCAAGCGGTAAAAGTACTTCATGCACAAGCGAGTGACAGATGCGCGCGAGTTCTCCCGGCATGAGTTGCCAAGTTAGTTCATACTTGGAGGCGTAGCCCCAGGGGAAAAGGCAGCGTTTACAGCTTAGAGATGCGGAGGAAAGAGATGCCATGGGCAGATTGTCTTACCCTTAATCGTTACGTGCAACATGTTGATCTCGCGCACGATCTTTTTAATTCGCTCTGAGGAGCTTGTCATTTATCTGTTCTACTGTTGTTCGTATTAGATTGAATCGCTTCGATTCTTAAAGAACCCCTTTGAAACTGCTAGCTGCGCCCTGATAGCGTTTTTAACCTTGTTTGATTCTGAGCTTGTGATTCAGTCCAGCAGTTCTTTCGGTAAATTTTTCAACACTTCACGCTTTAGAGCGATGAATTAAATGAATGTCGCTCCCAGAGTAAAATAGGGAAGGCAGAATGCCACGGGAGTTTGGAATGGGGTCTCGTCATGCTTAAGATATTTGTACTTGATACTAGTGCCGAGTCGCGCCAGCTTCTGCTTGAGTCATTGCGCGACATGATTGCTAAGCATCGCGGTGATCTGAGTCTGGTACCAAGAGTCGATCTAAAGTCGATAGCGCGTTCGGAAATTAAGTTTCAAGAGTCACCAGATATTCTCGTGATTGGCTCTGGGATTGTGCGTGAGGCGCCTGGTGATATTGCTAACCTGCGGCGTGATTATCCAGATAGTCGCATACTAGTTCGATTGAGCGACGATATTAATGATCTTGCTACTGTCGAACAGTTAGCTAGGGCAGGGGCCGATGATACGTTTACACCCCAATCCAATCCCGATGATGTATTGCGCAAGCTTGTGCTGTTGGGTGGTAAACGCCGAGCGAAGAACCATGGACGACTCATTTTGGTCGATGGGGGGAAAGGAGGCGTAGGCTGTACGACTGTTGCAGCAGCTGTAGCGGAGCTGATTGCGGTGCGTGGAAACAAGGTTGCGCTCATTGATTTTGACTTTGAGAGCCAGGATCTTAGTCGCTTCCTTCAGAGCCGCCCATTTGTAAATGAAAATTTACAATTACTCTTTGATGAACAGCGCCCCGTTAGTCAGGAATCTGTCTTGCAATGCTTAGTGCAGGTATTCGAGGCAGCTGGCGGTAGCCTATCTTGTATGGCTCCAAGCTTGGAGACAGAGACGCTTTATAGTCACGGCGCGCAATACTCGCGTGTATTGGTATCGATCTGTGAAACTCTAGATAGTCTCTTTGATGTTGTGGTCGTAGATGTCGGGGCTTGTCGTGGAGCACTTTTAAAAACTCTCTACCGCGTCGCAGATGAGCTTGTGTACGTCCTTAGCAACGACCCGGCTTGTCTCTATTCGGCGGCGGATAGACTTTCCCGCTATAGATCGCTTATGGCCGCTGATGCTCGAATCAGTTGTCTAGTTAATTGTATAGACAGAAGTGGATTGCCTGTAGCGCTGGTTAAGAATGAGTTCGCAGCTGCTGTCGGCTTAGATTCGCGTGTGGCGCAGGTGTTGGCACTTCCTTTTTGTGGGGAAGCACGCCGTTGGCCTGGCTCTGGCGCAACAGCTGCTGGGCTGAGTGCTCGCAATGGGCAACGCGCCTTTGATGCCTTATTAGTGGCGATTGGGTATGAAAGTGCATTTTCTGGGCGTACTAGTCGAGTGCTAGAAATGCTACGTGATTTCTGGATTGCTTTTGTTAAGCCTCGACAAAAAGTTAAAAACGTTGCGCCTTCAACGGCTGTCATGGCTATAGCCCCGAACCCTGCCGCGCCTCAGCTGCTGCCCGCAATTGGAGGCAATTTTCTGGAAAATGTAGGAGCTTCCGCAGATAGTTCTGGAATGCCAGAGCGTGAGCAACGTTCGGCTGCTTGCGCCACCTACTCCGAACAGGAGTGGGAGCCAAGCAAGCTTGTGTCGGGAGTTAGTTTTCGTTGAGAGTTTTTAGGGAGGAGAAATATGCAAACTGTATTAATTCGTTTGACTAGAAAAGCGCGTTCAGAGAAGGGCTATACGTTGCTCGAATACTGTGCCGGCGCAGCTGTGATCGCTAGCATCATTTGGGGAGCCATGAACTACATGGGCACAAATGTTGGTGGATTTCTACGTGGGGTAGGCGACTGGGCTACTGCTCGTACGGGCGAGATTTCTTCATAGTGCTTTAGAGGGAGAGCTTCCATGGCCGTTCGTGTACAAAGTGCGCGGGCATTACGCCCGCGAGTTTTGCCACAGCTGGTGGCTGCGCTAGGGGTTGGGGTGGCGCTAGCTGTAGCAGCATTTCAGCTTCGTCCAGCAGTAGTGGTCTCTCCTAAGAGCGAATCTGCGCCAGTTGTTGTAGGTGAGTTCGATACGGTGACTGTTCCGGTCCCTGTTTCATTTGTCCCGGCTGGAACAAAGGTGCGTGATATTCGACTCAAGCAAGTCGCCTTCCCCAAGCATCAGTTGCCAGAGAGTGCTTTGGTTTCTATTCAGCCGGTGCTGGAGGGCGTAACTGTGGCAGGGTTGCCAGCGAATTTGCCTCTATTTCGTGAGAACTTTTCGTTAATCGCCACGGCGCAGAATCCGGTAGTTGAACGAATTCCGCCCGGTATGCGCGCCATGACCGTGAGAGTAGACGCGACATCAGCAGTGGAGGGTTGGGCAGGTTCGGGTGCGATTGTGGATGTGCTGCTGGTGGAAAAGGATCGCACAACTGTTATCGCTGAACGTGTAAAGATACTCTCCGCCGAAAGATCAGTAGCGCCTGTTGATGGCAGTTCTGCGCCAAATGTACCAAACACAGTCACTTTACTTGTAACTCAAGAGCAATGCCTAGCTATTAATACCGCTTCACCTCGTGGGCGGCTCGCTTTTGCTCTGCGTAGCTTGAGCGATGAAGACGCTTGGCATGAGACGCTTTATACAGCGGATCGTCTGCATGGGGGCCGATCGGCTGTGGAAAGTAAAGCCAACATAAATGGCTATGTATCGGTGCAGAGATCTCAGAAGACGGATTCATTTGCTCTTGCAAATGGTAAATGGGTGCGTACCGACAGTGTCCCAGAAGGCTTTTTAGTGGCACGCGAGTGAGCGTATTATGAAGAAGCTTGCCGCGTCAGAGTTTACTACCCTTCTCGGTAAGTCGGATAATAAACTTTTGCCGCTTACCTCTGGCGTGGCAGCAGGAGAGGCTCGCCCGCTGTCTCCGGCTTTAGCCTTTATTCTGCAGGAAGTTCAACGTGAGATTAGCCAGCAAAGTGGTGAACGTGACAAAGCAGAGCAGCTTATAGCCCAGGTTTCAGAACGGTTAGGCTTTCAGTTGAGTGCCTACGAGCGAGATGAAATTCTTGCCTTTCTAGAGTCTGATGAGAAGCCATTTGGCGTTTTGCAGTCGTTGGTAGATGATCCGTCAGTATCGGATATCATTGTAACTGACTACTCAAAAATTTCAGTTCAGCAGGGGCGTAGAAATGTCGCTACATCGCTCCGTTTTCCAAATACCGAAGTTTATGAGGCCTTCGTTGAGCGACTACTGCAGCGCGCTGGGTCTACCTATTCAACAAAGAAGCCAATTGCTGACGGGATGGTGGGGTCGTTTGCACGAGTGCATGCGGTGCATCGGTCGCTATGTGAGACTGGACCGTATCTTACAATTCGACTGAATCGCTTTGCGTCGGTAGGGATTGAGGATCTAATTCGGGTTGGGTTTGCTCCGCGTGAGGTATTTGAGTACCTGCGTGCGATTGTGCGCTCTGGGCAAACGGTAGTGGTAGTAGGGGAGGTCGGTACCGGCAAGACTACTTTAGTCAGAGCGATAGCAGCTAGTATCCCTCAGCATGATTCAATTTTGGTGATAGAGGATACTCCCGAAATTCGCCTGGAACATCCGCATGTGCGGTACATGACAACGCGTGAAGCCAATACAGATGGAGCAGGCAGGGTTTCGCCCAGCGAATGTATTCGCGCTGGAATGCGTATGGCGATGAATAGAATAATCTTCGGAGAAATTCGTGATGCTGAGGCGGCTGAGGCATTTATTGATGTATGCGCCTCGGGCCATCCTGGTGTTTCGACTGTGCATGCGCGTAGCTCCGCTGAGGCTTTGGGAAGGCTAGAGCTTTTCTTGGGGCGTGCACAGCGGGCTGTTGGACGCGATGTTCTTAGCGAGCAAGTAGCTACTGCCATACAGGTATTGGTTTACGTTGATTTGTGCAGGGCCACAGGCTGTCGACGTATTATGGAAGTTCGAGAGGTGAGCGGTGTAAGCGATGACGCTGTACGGCAGCGTCAGATTTTTGAATACCAAGTGCGGGAGGGGATGCCTACCTGGAAAGTGTTGAGCAAGGTCTCCGCGTTTCGTGATGACATTGAGAGCATCGATGATGCTTGCACGCTTTCTGGGTACCCCTCGCTGCTTGAGCTAACTCCAGAGCTTCTTATGCGTGAGCTTGGGAAACGTAGGGTAGCCTAGGCGGAGGATGTATGGGGCTTAGTCTATCTGTTTCGAGTGAACGGGCTAGAGCGCGAGTTTTGCTTGGTGGATTTCTACGAGCGGCTCCACGCCCTAAGGAGCGGACTAGCCTCGAAGGCAATGCGGAGAAAGTGTATGTGGGGGTTGATAGGCTCCTGTATTTCGCTGGCTTGCCTAGCTCTGCGCGCCGCTTAGTGTTGGCGCGCATTGCTGCCGCATCTTGTCTTGGTGTGATGTTAGCTGGCCTAAGTGGCAATGTCGCTGGCCTACTATTGGGGCCAATATCAGTATTGCTCGAGTACTGGAGCCTAAAGCGAGCGTCCTTCTCGCGCGCGCAGGAGTTTGAACGTGACTATCCTGCGCTTCTCTTAGCGCTTGCTTCGGCAGTTCGACCTGGGCTTGACCCGCTAGTGGCTCTAGTAAAGTGCTCTGAGCTTTTCGAGGAGAAGTCGTTAATTAAAGGTGAGTTGAAGCGGCTCGATGATCTCATTAGTCAGGGCAAATCTGAAGAAGAGGTGGTTTTGGCGTTTGCTGATAGTGTTCAGCACCCCGATATTGATTTGTTCCGTACTGCCTTTGTTCTTGCTCGACAGGAAGGCGCATCTTTGTCCGAATGTTTGCAGCGCTTGGCCAGAGTTACGCGCCATCGCCAATCCTTTAGGCGTAGGGTACGCGGTGCAGTTGCTATGCAGAAACTCTCTGCGATAGGGATTGGCATCTGTGCTGTGATTATCGGTTTAATCCAAGGGATGACCAATCCCAAGGCCTTTCAATTAGCCTTAGCCAGTCCGGTTGGGTCGCGTGCCCTGGCTGTCTCGGTAGCCTTGGTTGTTTTCGGGATTGCTTGGATGTTCTCTTTGACGAGGGCCAAGCTATGAGCGTGCAGACGCTATTGTTAGCCTTAGCGTTGATGTCAGCATTGGCGGCAGCTTGGACAATGGCCAAGGCAGGAAGGCGTGGGGCTTTGGAGGTGATGCACGACCTTGATCGGGCAGAGGATAAAAAGGCGGCAGTTAGCGGTGTCAGCGTAGCTAAGACTGCTCCTGCCAAATATCAGCGCATGGAAGCTGGTAGCAAAGTATTGCCGTTAGTTTGTGCTTTGAGCGCTTTAGCGGTTCTAAATGTCCTAGGTTCTCCAAATGCACAGAATGTTTTTAGCGCTGGCGCCGGGGGCCTTGGCTTTGGATGTCTGTGGGCAAGGCGACGTTTGCGTGAGCGGGCGGCTAGGCAGACACGCGCTCTAGAGTTCTTTTTGCCAATCGTAATGGAGCGCTTGGTAATGGCAGTACACTCTGGATACGACATTCTTAGCGCGATTCGGGTAGTGCTCGAGCACGACAGACGGCAGAGGCCTCGATCAAGTGATCCAGTTTGCCGCTTGATAGCGAGAGTCTTGGCACTAACCGAAGCGGGCCGGTCGTTTGAGGATAGTCTAAATGATGTTGCTGCCCAGGTTACCTGTCCAGCGGTTCGACATGCCTTTATTCACCTGGCGCTTGCCCATAAAGAAGGGGGCGAGTTGGTAATGCCTTTACGCGAGTTAAGTGACGCGACTCAGCTTTACTACCAAGAGTCCGTCGAGGAGGAGATTGCGCGTATGCCGATTCGCGCAACTTTGCCACTACTTTGCACATTTGCCGGACTCATCTTGTTCTTCTTGGTTCCCCCGATCATGCAAGTTCTCGACATGACAAGTCAGGCTATGCCGCATAGTTAGAAGGAAAAGATGAGTATTACTCTTTTAGATGCAAAGATTTTGGTCAGCCGCTCCTCGCGCCACTCGCAAGAGTGCGGTTCCATGACCCTATTTTTTGCGGCCGCAATTCTGCCCTTGCTGTTTTTGGTATTCTCACTGAGCTTAGACGCTGGACGCTATTACACGGCGTTAGAAAAATGGCAGAAGGTGCTGGACGAAGCGGTGACATATGGAGATCATTTCCTGCCCTATCAGGAGCAGGCTGAAACGGCTACCCGTTCTTATTTAGCTCAATTTGGTGCTAGCTCTGCACAGGTTACCGTGGGCGCAGATGAGGTATCGGCACTGATAAATCTTCCAGTAAAGCTTAGCTTTCCTCAATACTTCGGAATGGACCTCAGTATACCTCTTTCGACTTATAGTCGCGCCCGCAGTACCCCTTTTGATTCTTTTGTCGCATTGGATGTTAGTAGCTACATGGGGCCTTCTGTGTTTGCTTCAACTGCTTGGGGGGACCCAGCACAGTGGCCGCCGGCGAGCTTTTTTGAGTATGAACAGCCGATAGTAGACATTTCCGGGGTATTGAATCCTCTACTTGTTACGCAGCAGTGTTTCAACCCTGTGCTGTCGCGGTACAAAGAAAGTGCGCAGCGTGCTTATGAATTTTTGTCGCATTTTAGCAAGAATGCTGTTGGAGTTGGGGTTTATCCCGGATATGGCACTTACATCGATGTTGTGCGAGCGACGGAGTCGCCAGATTCTCGGCCAGTTGGTGGGGGCGAGGTAGACTTTGATCTTTACGCAGGTGTGCATAATCGTAATGTTTTGTGCGCTGCTGCGGCAGAGCGTGAGCAAGCCCATGCGCCCTACAGATTCCCTACGTACAATTCGGCACTGGAGCCAAATAGTTCAGGTAATTCTGGAGTCCTCATTCTACCTGCTAGTGACCCCTCTCAATATCAGGTAAATGCAGCTTACCTGCCGGCCCTGCGTGCACGCGAGGTTATTTGGTCTCAGGCTGTTAGAGAGGGGACTTTGCCCGAAACCCATGAAATTCTACGTGAACTGAGATCTCAAGTAGTTGGGGCTTACTTCCAAGGTAATCGTGGTGGTTTATCTGGAAATGCAGTGAAGTCCATGTTCATTTTTGCCGGAGATGTTCCATGGTCCTTGGGCGCGCGTTTTCCAGACGCCGCATCGTCGCCCTTGCTGCAGGCGCAACTTGCGGCACTGCGACAAGATATCAGTGATAGCGGCAACGCGTTGAGAATTTCTCTAACATACGTCCTAAGTAGGCATTTGGGAAATGATAGTCCTGATCTTGATGCGCGCGTTGATGCGCTCAAGCAGTTGTTTTCAAGTGAGTCCAATCAGAACCTGCGCTTGGATGTAGTAAATGTCTCCAATTTTGATGACATAGAGCGTGGCGTCCTTGCCCCGGTCATTATGCGGCAGAGAACCAGCGTGTTGGCGAGATAGGCTATGGGATTAAGGCGCTCAGCAAATCGGACCTGCCTTGGTATCGCGACCTTGGAGCTGTCGGTTATCATGGTCGTACTATTAGCGCTGTTCCTTGGAGGTATGGGTGTAACTGACTACTTAAATCGTATCCGCTTTGCGCATCAGCTAATCGAGCAGGCACTGGGAGACTCAAGTGTTCGGCCGCTGCGCTTCGATTCAGCAGGCACACAGATCCAAGTCGATCAACAGGCTGTGGATGCTTATCTTGATGAGAGTATGAGTAAAGTCGCGGCCGCTTTGAGTGCCCAAGGATTAGGGGGGACGAGAGTCTTTTATGAGATTGTTGTGTGCCCCATATCAATCGATGAGACATCTGGGTTTAGCCAAGGTATTCAAAGTGGCGCTTGCCGCCGTAGAAACTTTGGTTCTCTAAGTGTTAGTAGCGCGCTTTTACAGCAAACTGATCTTGAGCAACGCTTGGTAGCCGAGGCACTACAGTCTGTACCTGGGGCTAATGGCCAACCCTCAACAGTTTCTCTATTGGCCCAGCCAAGTGGCCTATATGGCTGGCATTCGCAGGCCTATCTACCGATAAGCGTAGGCGCTGGTATCAGAGTTTTTGTGTCATTAGGCGGAACACTTGCCGGAGCAGCATATGCTCAGCTAGCGGGTGAGCCACTTGTTTATGCAACGCGTGTAATTCATCTACGAGGGATGGTGCAATGATAACCGAAGTAATGGAAAGAATTTTTGCGCGGCGACCGGGCAATCTGGAGCAAATTTTAGTGCGGCTAGTAGGTGGCGCCGCTTTCGAGAGAATTAAACGTTCAACCCCTGACCGTCGCGAGCTACCCTTGGCTGTTGCTCAGTTTTTAGGGGTAAGTGAGGAGTTCGTTATGGAGCAAGCGGCGCAGATATTGCGTTTGCCACTCTTAAGACGGGTTCCTGAGGTTGAAATTTGTTCGGCCGCTGAGGCTGAGGCGTTGCTGGCATATTTGCAGCAGGGGGCGGTGCCATTAGGCGGTTTAGTTCAGCCCCGCGCGGTTGTGTGTGTGAATCCTGAAGCAGCTGGCTCTGTGCTAATTCAAAATAGGGGACTGCCGATTTACTTGGCAACCTGGTCGCAGGTGCGTCAAGCTGGGCAGTCCGCGTCAAGTGCAGGCTTAAGCGAGGCGCAGCTTCGCACTGCAGCAGCGGGCACTTTGGTTGAGCTGCTCAAGGTCTGCGAGGACAATGGCGCAAGTGAGTGCACGATTCTGCAGATTGAGGGGCAGCTTGCCTATGAGTTCGCCGTGGCAGGAGGAAAAGTTGGACAGGGGGTGGTGCATCGCAAGGTGGCGCCTGCTTTACGCGACCTTTTGGCGGGGCTAGCTCCGGGGCCTAGCGTCTTCAGACGCAGGGATGGCAGTTTAATACATTTTGAAGGGATTGAATTCGGCGTTCAACAATTTAGGGTTGGCCTGCGCTGGAAACCTCAGGCCAGCGCATTGCTAGAGAACAAGCCAGCACCAGCGAATGTAATTCCTTTTGTTCGCGAGGAACAAAAGAGCCCTCCTGAAGCAACTGCGGAACTCAAAGCGCTAAAGAAGAAAGTCCTAATAATTGACGATAATAGTACTTTTTCTAGAGTACTCGAGCGCTTTTTGCAGCGTTTTGAGGTGGAGATCGTTATCCAAAATAAGCCAGAAGATGCTCTAGCTTTGGTGCAGCGACAGCTACGTGCTGCGGCAGACCTAATAATTTGCGATCTGCATATGCCTGGGATGAGCGGGTCAGATTTCGTTATGAAGCTTCGAAAAATCGTGGAGCTGAAGGACTTGCCGCTCATAGTGCTTACTTCTGATCACGATATTGAAACTGAGCTGCGCCTGCTGCGTCAGGGTGCAGACGTTTTTGTGAGTAAAAGTGAGGATCCAAGACTACTAGCTGTGCATGTTGAGAAGTTACTTGAAAGGGCAAATTGTCGTTCAGTAGCAGCATGAGTAATCTGGTCGACTACTTACAGCAGGTTTGGTTGAGCCGGTCAAATGTTTGGCTTGCAATAGGCCTCTTACTCGGCGCGTCTGGAGCGAGTCTAGTTTGGCGATTCCTCATCTCGCGCATGCTTGAGCGGCTGGCTTCCATTAGTGGGATAGAGGGAGCGCGGCGCCTCAAATTTAACGACCTACTAAGTATTTTGTTGTTGCGACATCTAAGAGCTGGCGTGTCGTTGAAAACAAATGTTGGACATCCCGATGATGCTGGGCCAGTTCCGCAGGAGGTACTTAATTTAAAACTACAGCCGGAAGCTAGTGGTGTTACTGAAGGTCTGCTTGCTAATGCCATAAATGGTCGGACTGCTGATACAGCTGTTTTGATATCTAGGCTAGCAGAGCTGCGGGAACGTTGTGGGGCAACTGTTGCCGTGATTGCCTTCCAGGATGAGAGTGCCGCCGCTCGAACACTTGTTACTCCGGAGCATAGTCTTTTGAGGCGCGAGTTTGAACGCTTTGTGAGGGTCCATCTAACTGCTGGATTGGAGTTAGATTGGGGCTTCAGTGATGCCGCTCTTGATCAGCGGATCTTCGGTAATTTTAGCGGGCTAGGCTTTCGCTACGGAATTTTGATTAGGGCCAGGGCGCCTTACGGTCGCGCAGTAGTTTGGCTTGGATACGCAGAACGAAACTTTCCGGCCGACGGTGCCTTAGCGCTAGCTCGCCGACTTACAGAGGATTTTTGTTCGCGCTGGGAGTCAAGTCACGAGGTTGCGCAGTATAAGACGCGGGCAAAAATTGCAGAAGAAAGTGTTGTGAAGAAGGCTGATGATCTTGCCCATATCTCGCATGATATGAAATCGCCCTTACATAACATTAAGGCAGTGCTGCACGTTCTTAGAACCGAGAATGATGACAAGGAGCGGCAGGAGCTTTTTGATGTCGCCCTGTCTAATTGCGAGGATCTGGCGAATCGGATAGAGGACGTTCTGGATTTGACTCGGCACCGCTCTGGGCAGCTTCGCGCTGAGCGCAACAAAGTGGATATTGGAGAGCTTGCGCAGAGAGTAGTTAGAAATTTTACCCACCAAGCCCGACTGAAGGGGCTAATGTTGGAGATTAAAGATCGACCTGGGCTAATTGTACTAGGTGATGGGCGACAGCTTGGGCGAGTACTAGCAAACCTAGTTGGGAATGCTGTTAAGTATACAGAGCATGGGGGGGTGAGTGTTGAGATTGAGTGCATTGAGACATGTGTTTCCATCTCAGTTAAGGATTCTGGGCCAGGTTTGAGCGCTGAGCAGTGTCAGCAGCTGTTCAAGCCATTTACCAGATTTCATACCCAGGCCAATCCAGGTACGGGGTTAGGGCTGGCCTTGACGCGAATTTTATTGGAGTTAAATGGTGGATGTGTTTCAGTTCAATCCGAGCCTGGAAAAGGGAGCATCTTTAAGGTTGAGCTGCCATTGCATGCCTCCCATGCTCCTGCAGTAGCAGGCCCCTGGATGAGCTTGCATGGAAAACGTGTGCTAGTAGTAGATGATGATGCCTGGTCCGTGCAGTCTACGATAAAAGTACTAGAGCGCTCAGGTCTTATAGGGCTTGGGGCAGTTACGATCTCTCAAGCTGAGAGTGTATTAAATTATTCTAATGTAGATGTAGTGTTATGTGATACGCACATGCCCGATGGTGGCGTTGTAGAGCTTGCCGGGCGTATGCATCAACATGCGTGGACTCAGCCGCTTATTGCCATGTCTGGCGATGTCCGTCCTACAACTGTGAATAGGGCTTGTGCGAGTTTGCTTAAGCCTGTCGCTCCGGATGTTCTCATAGCTGCGATAGCGCAGGCCTGCGTAGGCGAATTGGGGCCGAGTGGCGCAGCGGCACTTTAGAAGCGGGCTCCTCAATGCTGAAGGCTGGGCCCGCTTCTGATTGCAAGCCCAATTTTCTTGGGCGTGGCAATCCACAAGCTCTCCGCCTAGATATGACTGGGTTTAATCTGGGTTGGTTCTACAAGATGCTAGGAGGCGGATTAAAGTCACTCAAGATTCGACGCTCTGTCCTGCGCATGCGCTGAGCCTCCTTTGGGGGAACGCGTTCATGATCATAGCCAGCTAGGTGCAAAAGTCCGTGAATCATAAGACGCAGCAATTCGCAGCTGGGTGTGACTTGATAGCGTTTCGCCTGCGCGCGTGTTGTCTCGAGAGAGATAACTAAATCCCCTAGCGATGGAGCGAGCTCAGCGGCTTGGCCCTCTAAGAGAGGAAACGATAAGACATCAGTTGGCTTATCTTTGCGGCGATAGTTCCTATTTAGAATGCGAATCGAAGCATCATCAGTAAAAGTAACGCTTAAATGCTTAACGCTTACAGGCAGCTTACTGAAGGCCGAGTCGCTTAAGACCTTCTTTAGAATCTTTCTGATCGCCGCTGTCTTCGGTGCCTTCACGCCCTTTGTCGTTGCTATTTGTATTGTCCAAGGCCGCGGACTTTGGGCTGACGCTTTCAGCTTCGTTCGTCTTTTCTGCTGGTTCTGCATACGCAATTCGTTGGTGATAAATTCCACTTAGAACACGAGTGAAGCACTTGGCTATCTGATGAAGATCTCGCAATGTTAGCTCGCATTCATCCAGCTCGCCGCTGGCAAAAACTTTATTGATCATTTTTTGCACAAGCCCCTGGATACGGTCGAAGCTTGGATCGGAAAGCGTGCGTGACGCAGCTTCTATTCCGTCTGCCAGCATCAGAATGCCAGCCTCTTTTGTTTGTGGCTTGGGGCCAGGGTAAGTATAAAGGCTCTTATCAACTCCATCCGGATCCTGGCCAGCTTCTTCGCACTCTTTGCGCGCCTTGTCGTAGAAGTATTCTATCAAGGATGTGCCATGGTGCTGCGGAATCATGTCCATTATCGCGGCTGGTAGTTTGAATTGCTCTGCTAGGTCTATTCCATCCTTTACATGCGAGCGAATAATTAGCGCCGACATTGATGGACTGAGTTTGTCGTGCCGATTTTCGCCGCCGCCTTGATTCTCTACAAAATACAGGGGCTTTTTTACCTTCCCTATGTCATGAAAGTAAGCACCTACTCGTGTTACTACCGGATTAGCTCCGATTGCATCGGCGGCTGACTCGCCCATCATGCCCATGACCATGGAGTGGTTCCAAGTTCCTGGGGCCTGAATGCTTAAGTCCTTAAGCAATGGATGGTCGAGTGTCGCCATTTCTATTAGGCGCATATCAGTTACATAACCACCGAAATACTCAAATAAAGGAGTTACGCCCGAGGCAATAAAGGCGCACGACATGCCAGCTGCAGCTGAACCAAAAATTCGGATAAGTACGTCCGAGAGAATGAGATGCTCCTCGACTACGCACGAGGCAAGGGCAAATGGTAGAGAAATAACGAATACCGTGACGCCCGCCTGTAGGTAAGCTGAGCGCGATCGAAAGCGCGAAAGGCTAAGACAGGCTGCCAGTGAGGTGGCCAAAACATGCGGAATTAGCAGCGGCTGGCCGGGTACATATAGGCCAACAATAATAGCGAGTGATAGTCCACACACTAAGCCATATTGCAGCCCAAGAATGGCACGAAGTACCAAGGCGCCTGCTGCGAATGGAATAACAAAATCCCATGATGCTCGGGATGCTCCTCCAATAAACTCGGAGGCAACTGAGGAAGTGGCAATGCTTAGCGCTAAAAATCGCGCCAGCCAGATTACCATCATTGAGCCAAGCAAAATTGTGCCGAGTGTTATGAAGTCCTTGCCGCGCGGACGATAGGCGCGAAAAGTTGAAGTCGCAAAACGATGGATTACATATAAACTTAAAAATAGTACCGCTGTGCGGCCGGTTGTTGATAGCGGGTCAATGCGCGGTAAAAAAGTGCGCAAGAAGAACTCAGATGCTAGTGCGCAGACTAGCGCAAAAATTACGCCATTTAACGCTCTTAGGTTTCCAACAACACTTGTGAATGTCGGTCGATTACCCATTGCGTTTATTGATTTTCCTGCACTTCCTTCCGTTTTTGATAGGCCGTGACGATACGCGCTACAAGCGGGTGTCTAATCACATCCTCCTCGGAGAAGTTAACTACAGCTATTCCGTGAATATTGCGTAAAACTGACAAGGCATCTACTAGGCCTGAAAGCATGCCACGAGGTAAGTCAATTTGTGTGACATCACCTGTGATAACGCACTTTGAGCCACGTCCCATACGAGTGAGCAGCATCTTCATTTGCCCGACCGTTGTGTTCTGGGCTTCGTCCAGCACTACAAAGGCATTGGATAGCGTACGACCGCGCATGAATGCGAGTGGTGCAACTTCAATGGCGCCCTTTTCTACCATTTCTTTTGCTCGCTCTGGATCGACCATGTCGTGCAGAGCGTCATATAGCGGACGCAAATAAGGATTAACTTTTTCGGCCATGTCTCCAGGCAAGAATCCCAATTTTTCTCCAGCTTCTACGGCTGGCCGGCATAGGACTACACGCTTCACTTCTTTACTTACAAGCGCTGCGACGGCCATCGCCATTGCCAAGTAGGTCTTGCCAGTTCCGGCTGGCCCGACACCAAATACTATGTCGAAACCCTTAATCGCCTCGATGTAAGTTTTCTGTCGGAATGTTTTGGGGACAATGTTGTATTTTCGACCAGCTATCTTTACTTGGTCGCGAAATAACTCTTCCAGGCGTAACTTTCGGTTGCCAGAGAGCATGCGAACTGCACGATCTATGTCTCCAGGGAAGATCGTTTCACCGGACTGCAGAAGCCCTCTAAGTTGTTGCAGTAGGTCGCTAGCCAAGTCGACTGCTGCGTCCTGCCCCGATATTACAAGTCCATCGTGCGAACGGCCTATTTTTAGCTCAAGTGCGCGCTCGATAATTTTAAGATTGCTATCGAGATCTCCCGTAAGTTTCTGAGCGATCACGGGATCCGGGAGATCGAAAGCTACCGACTTCTCTTCGGCGACTGGGTAACCTGTCTTTGGCTTTGCTTTTTGCTTTGGTGTTGCTGTCACTTAACTTACCTGAGATACAAGTTCAAAAAACTTATCAAGAACGGCAGTCATTTTGTTTGGGTCTACTCCACCGGCCTGAGCGAAATCTGGCCGCCCTCCGCCTTTTCCACCGCTGACTTTGGCAGCTTCTTTAACTAAATTCCCGGCATGTATGCTTTTAACTAAATCAGGTGTAACCCCAGCAACTAAAATTCCAGAGTCGCCTGTTTTACTGACTAATGCCACCACGCCCGATCCAAGCTTGAGGCGTAACCGGTCTACCATAGTGCGCAATGTGTCAGCATCAGCTTCTTCAACTCTTTCGACAATAACTTTGATGCCTTTCTGTGTTAAGCGCGCATTCTGAGCTAGATCTCCTGAAGTGCTGGCAGCTAGTTTCGCCTTGGCTGCGTCAAGATCGCGCTCCAGCTGACGTTGGCGGGCCAATAGCCTTTCAAGTTTTTCAGGTAAGTCCGCTGTGCCAGATTTAAGCATCTCTGCAAGTTTTGTTAGCTCTGAACGTTCATTTAGGAGCTGGCGCTCTGCTGGCTGGCCTGCCCAACACTCAATGCGGCGCACTCCCGCTGACACTCCGCCTTCGGAAGAAACCATGACAAGCCCGATGTCGCCAGTGCGCTTTACATGGGTGCCGCCACAAAACTCAAGTGACTTTGGGCCCATCTCAATTACCCGAACAACTGAGCCATACTTTTCGCCGAAAAGCGCCATCGCGCCAGTTTTGCGGGCTTCCTCGATCGGCAGCTCCTTCGCCAATACTTCGTGATTATCTCGAATCTGTTCTCCTACAAAACTTTGCAGCTCTTGAAGCACGCTTGGGCTAAGCGGTTCAAAGTGTGAGAAGTCAAAGCGTAGCGTGGAATCATCAACGCGCGAGCCAGCCTGCTTCACATGTGATCCAAGCAGATTACGCAGCGCAGAGTGTACCAAGTGGGTAGCGGAGTGATTCGCACGTATGCGCGCACGTCGTTCGCCATCTATCGCCAGGTGAGCCTTGGCTCCCTTGTGCTTTACACTCAGTTCTCCGGAAGTGACACTACATTCATGCATGAAGTAGCCATCCTGTATTTTTTGAGTGTCGAGCACTTTAAGTACTGCATCCTTGAACTTAATTACCCCAGTATCGCCAACTTGTCCGCCAGATTCGGCGTAGAAGGGGGTGGCGTCAAATATGAGGCCCACTTGAGCGCCAGAGGTAAAAGTTGAAGCACTGTTGTTCTCGGCGACTATTTGTTGAAGAGTCGCTTCGGCTTGCTCATCCTTATATCCAAGGAAGCGGGTCTTGGGCCCTTCAACCGTTACCGCCTGGAATACAAGCCCACGTGACTCGCGGTCCTCGCGCGAGCGAGTTCGTTGTTGGTCCATGGCGGTATTGAAAGCGGCCGTATCAACTTTTAGCCCGTAAGGCTTCAGAGCATCTTCGGTCAGATCTAAGGGGAAGCCGTATGTGTCATGCAGTAAGAACGCAGTCGCGCCAGGGAAGAGCTGGCCCTTGCTAAGCTTGGTGGCTTCGCGGTTTAGGATCACCAAGCCAGAGTCTAGCGTCTCATGGAACTTGCGTTCCTCGGCGTCTACTACTTTGGCAATTAAGTCAGCTCGTTCGCGTAGCTCACTGTAGTGGTCGCCCATCATTTCCACTACTTTGGCCGTGGTCTGCGCTAGGAATGGTGCATTGAACTCAAGCGCCTTACCGTGGCGAATAGCGCGTCTAATTATGCGGCGCAAAACATAGCCGCGTCCATCGCTGGATGGATGTACCCCATCTGCAATTAAGAATGCCATGGCGCGCGAGTGATCGGCGATTACTCGCATTGCGACATCTCGTGCGTAAGCACGATCTGAGCGAAGATCGCGTACAGCGAAAGATGAACCATCATACTTGAATCCAGAGAGCTCCTCGCAGCGCGAAATAATTCCGCGCAGTAAATCTGTATGATAAGTTGCATTCACTCCTTGCAGGATCGAAGTAATGCGCTCTAACCCCATGCCGGTGTCGACCGCAGGCTTCGGTAATGGCGTAAGTTTGCCATCCTTAGAGCGATCAAATTGCATGAACACCAAGTTCCAAAATTCCAAATAGAGGCCATCGGTGGTGCGGAACTGCTGTTCGCTTTGGTTTTTTTCGTCTTCGCCGACGAAATAGTGGATCTCTGTGCATGGTCCGCAAGGGCCAGTTTCTCCCATTGCCCAAAAATTGTCGGCTTCTCCCATGCGCAAGATGCGCTTTGGATCGATATCAGTTAACTCAGACCAGAGTTTTGCAGCTTCATCATCTTTTTCAAAAATGGTGACCCAAAGGCGTGACTTGGGTAGGCCAAGTACCTTTGTAGAAAATTCCCAACCAAAGCGGATTGCGTCTGCCTTGAAGTAGTCGCCGAAAGAAAAGTTTCCAAGCATTTCAAAGAATGTGTGATGTCGTGCTGTGACGCCCACATTTTCAAAGTCATTGTGCTTGCCTGAAACTCGCAAGCATTTCTGACAGGTAGTGGCGCGAGTATAGGCGCGCTTCTCTGCTCCTAAGAAGCAGTCCTTGAACTGGTTCATTCCGGCGTTGGCAAATAGCAACGTCGGATCATTTTCCGGAACAAGACTAGAGCTACCAACAACTTCGTGGCCATTCTTGCGAAAGTATTCAAGGAAGGCCTTCCGTACATCACTGCCGCGCATGCAAATAATCCTTGGAATTTCGATAAGATACCCTCAAGGTACCTTACTTCTTGTTCGATGTCGACGCTTGGCTGAAGGGCTCAGCAAGTGTGCCCTTAAAAATTAACAAATGTAGCCAACCCTTTGGGTTGACAGCCTTTTCTGGGGAAGGCCTGAATGTGGCATTGGTCCGGTAGGCCTCTATAATGCAGGTTGGGCGGGTTCGAGTACGTTAAGTAGTCTTGCATGGCAAGGTATTGGTTCTCTGAGGTCTATAACGTCTAAGGCTAAGCTAGGTGGTGGCCAGATATGTTTAATTAACAACAGAGGGCTCCGAGCACACTCAGCAGGCAATGCTTGAGGGTGGCAACGTATAGCGTTTAGGTTGGGAATGCCGCAATTCGGCCGGAGCAGAGACTGCTTAACGTGGAAGGGCTAGCTAGCTCGAGCAAGTTCAACTTCTTCTTCAGACCAGCTCCAGTCTAGTGCACTATGCACGACCTTAATCAGTTCATCTGGTCCATAAGGCTTTGCCAAGCTACCGGCAATGCCGTAGGGCTCCATGGCCCTAAGGTCCTCTTCTCTCAGGAGGCCGCTCATTACGACCACAGGCAACTCTGGGTAGGCCTTACGTAAGGCTAAGATTGCATCCAGCCCAGCAGTCATTGAGCCGCAGGCGGTTCTTTGGTCAAAACACACGTCACACACAACTAGGTCAAATTTTTCACTTTTACAATGTTGGAGAACCTTTCCCGGATCAGCTTCTAACGCTACCGCTAACCCATCCTCTTCAAGAGCAATTGCGATCGTTTCTAATATTAAGGGCGAGTCGTCAACTACAAGTACGCGTGCTGCCATACAATGCCACTCCGGTTAAGCAAACCCCCTGGGATACACCCTCTCTCTCTTCATCGTATCCATATTTATTAGGTCGGTCTGCAGACCTCACTTGTGTAGGTGTAGGAGCGTAGTTGTGTGCAATTTGAGGGATCCTACGCACAGCCAACTACGAAATATTAGTAGAGCGCATCCGGAAATTGGTTATTCAATGTGCCCCAGGGCTGGCATGCCACATAAAATAGGGCTCGCGGTACGGGCACGTTATGTTTGCCTAGCGCACCTTTGTCACAGCTTCTAAGTACTGGCTCCAGGAACAACTTTGTTAGAAGCGCGAAGCGTGGCCACAATTTCTACGTGATGAGTTTGGGGAAACATGTCGATTGCAGCAATTCGGCATAAGCTATAACCGGCCCCACACAGATATTTAAGATCGCGCGTCAGGGACGGCAAATTGCAGCTCACATACACTATGTCTGTTGTTAGTTGCGGGTCGAAGTACTCTACCACTCCCTTCGCTCCGCTGCGCGGTGGATCTAGGAGAACGTGCTTGTTTAATTGGCCCCGTTTGGCAAATTTCTCGGCCGAGCTGCGCACGAAACGGACTAGCGAACTTAGTCCAGAAGTTTGTGCTAGTCGGTTGCCCAAGTTAATAAGCACATCATCCGCTTCTATGGCGGTTACATGAGTACCACGTCGGGCAAGTGCTAAGGAGAAGTTGCCGGCTCCAGCGTAGAACTCAGTTACATGAGTGCCTTGAAGTTGGGCTAGGACTTCGCTAACCAGGCAGTTGTTCCCAGCCTCGTTGACTTGCGAAAAATGTCCTACCGCTAACTCATTTTCACTTACTTCAGTGTTGTTGACTTGTGCAAACACTACCTGGCCATTCGAGTAAATCACTAAGTCGGAACTTAAAGATCGGAGCGGCTCGATTGTATTCGAGTCAATTTGCGCTCCTTCGAGCAAGTTGATTCTGATGCGCGGAGGCGATCCGCCTTCAATTTCGATGCCCCCAACGGTGCTGGTTAGTGCGCCGATATGAGCGCGTAGCTTTGTGAGAGTAGCATTGATTGAGTCGTGCGCGATCGGGCACTGTTCAATATCGACAACCTCACCGCTAGCTGTGCGGTAAAAACCTAATCGTCCATCAGGTGCTAGGTGTAGGCCGATGCGGGTGCGGTATCCGAATTCGGGCAATTCTGGGGCCAGTAGTATAACTTTACTTGGTAAACTTAGCTTACCCTGTTGGGTGAGCATGCTTTCGATCATGTTGCGCTTGGCTTCGCGCTGGCCCGCGATGTTTAGGTGTTGCAGGTCGCATCCACCACATACGCCAAAATACTTACATCGTGCCGTCCTGCGCTCGGGTGAGGGCTCAATAACTCTTGTAAGGCTGGCAGTAACAAATGAGCGCGTCTCTTCAAGTGCTTGCGCTTCAACTAATTCGCCAGGAGCTGCAAACTTCACAAAGCACACTTTGCCCAGCATGGCGTCTGGGCCAGCAACGACTTGCCCAACGCCTGCTCCCCCATACGCTAATGCGCGAATCTTAACTTGTAGCATTAATCCTGCCTCTGAAGTGCGCGTGTGTGGACTAACGGCAGTTTTAAAAGGTAGCGTCGAATGACATCTAGGGCTGTGAATGCTGCAAATTGTCGATTCATTTCGCGAGTTAGACCAATAAAGCAACGGAAAGCGTCGCAGAGCCCGTTGCTGTCGCATACCCCTATAATAAATGTTCCAACAGGCTTCTCTGGGCTTCCTCCACTTGGTCCCGCAATTCCCGTAATGGATATTGCTAGATTGGCTGCAAATTTGTCGCGAGCCCCGCTGGCCATCGCACAAGCAGTTTCCTTGCTCACTGCGCCATGCTTTTCTAAGATTTTGGAAGGCACACCTAGTAAGGTCTCTTTAGCAGAGTTGCTGTAGGAAACCACTCCGCCCAGAAAACATTGCGAAGCTCCGGAGGCATGCGTAAGAAAGCTCGCCAACATCCCGCCTGTACAAGATTCTGCCAGAGCTACAGTCTTGTTGTTCTCTATAAGCAGACTTTGAACTACTTCAGCAAAGTGTCCTATTTCGGAATCTGATACTACATACTCGACCCCCAGAGCCAGGCGCGCCTTCTCTGCAAATATCTGGACTGCCTTCGTGTCTGGCCCATAGATGCGGACAAATATTTCAGGAAAACTTGCCCGATAGGAGACGCTTAGCGACTTTGGAACTCCATCCTGCTCAACTAGCTCGCCGATGCGAGCCTCTGATAAGCCAAACACTCTTAGCGTGTGAACAGACTGCTCCTGTTGCAGGCCGAAATGGTGCGTAATGCTAGGAAGCACTGAGTCTCGCAACATGGGCTCGAGTTCCGATGGAATACCAGGTAGGCAGAAAATAACCTTTTCTCCAAAATGGAGCTCAAAGCCCGCAGCTGTTCCACGAGGATTCGGTACTATTGAGGATCCAACCGGAAAATCAGCTTGGCGTGCATTCGATTCCTCAAATTTACGTTTGCGGGCGCTGTAGAGTGCCTTTAGGTTTTCCATTACGGATGGATCGCGGCGCAGAGGGACTTGCGCTACCTCTGCCAGTGCGTCACGAGTTATATCATCTGAGGTTGGGCCAAGTCCGCCACTAATTATTAGACAGTTCGAGGACTGCAAGAGATAGGAGATCGAATCTTTTATGTCCTCGAGGGCGTCGCGACAGGACATAACACGCTGCACATCCAGGCCCAATCGTTTGAGCGACTCGATAATCAGACGTGAGTTGGTATCAAGTATGCGGCCATCAAGGATTTCTGATCCGGTGCAAAGGATTGAGATTTGCTGTTTGGGCTGCATGCGCACTCTGTAATAATGTCAAAACTCACTGCATTTAAGTATAGGCTTTAACGTTGAGTTTTGTCTTGCTGGGTGGGCGAAACTGAAACAATTTTGCGTAATTCCTCGCATTTAAGTATTTGTTCTCTGCCCCGCGATTTACTTCCGCTAAGCTTACACAGGGCATTCAGCCCGGAGATGTCTGTAATGCGAAACGCAGTTTATTGCAATGTATGAGAGTTAAAATCGCAAATACGCATCGTTGCCCTAAGTGTCGAATGCTGCACGACTTATGCATTTGCCAAGCATTGCCGCGAATAGAGATCAACACGCGCCTTGTCGTCGCTATGCATATAGCTGAGAAGAATAAGCCGACTAACTCAGCGCGCCTCCTGCAATCTATGGTCAATGCTACGGAGACGCGTTATCAGGGCCTACAGGACCAGCCGCTCAATTTAGATGATCTGGCGAAGTCAGACCGAGCGGTTTTCGTGCTATTCCCTGAGGGTTCATATAGTCCTTCTGATTTGCTTGGGCTAGGCAAGCCAGTGACGTTGATTGTTCCAGATGGCACTTGGCAGCAGGCTAAACGCATAGTTCATCACATTACCGAACACTATCGCTTTCCGCGCGTAAGTGTTCCCCTAGGCGCAGGTGGGGCTTATAAACTGCGCAGTGCTGACAGGGCGGACAGGCTTAGCACGCTTGAGGCGACAGCGCGTTTACTAGGAGTGCTTGAGGGGGCTGAAGTCCAAGCGCAACTTGAGCAGGCCTTTCAGCTGATGGTGTCGCGAGTCTTAGAGAGTAGACAGCGCTCCAAGCGTAATTCTGTGGCATGATGGTCACTTTGGTTGAGATCGGTGCTAATTCAAATAAGAGCCCCGTGATCGAAACCGCGATAGATCCTTACGCGCGAGGAGCCTCTTCGATCAAGCCTGCCAATTGTATTTTCTGATGTTGCCCTGCCAATGTAGTTAGAGTCGCTTGCAGATAATCGGCCGGAATGTGAGCGCTGTCTGCCGATAGTTTGGGAAGTTTTGCAGTGAGCGGGTTAACATAAACTCCCCGATCAAAGAGGGCAAAGTGTAAGTGCGGTCCGGTGGCAAGGCCGCTGGCGCCAACGTAGCCAATAACTTGGCCTCGATTTACTCGTGAGCCACGATGTAGGCCCGCTGCAAAGCGACTGAGATGCAAGTAGGCAGTGGCGTAACGACTGTCGTGTTGAATCTTTATAGTATTCCCGCCTTCCCCGAAGTAACCCAGCGAGCCAATCGTGCCGGATGCCACTGCGCGTACTGGAGTCCCAATAGGAGCTGCGAAATCTACGCCGTTGTGGGGGCGACTGCGCTGCAGCAGTGGGTGAAATCTTGCGTTGGTGAAATATGATGAAATCCGCGTGAATTGGAGTGGGTAGCGCAAGAAATAATTGCCAGCAATCTCCCCATTTTCATCGAAATAGCGTGGAGTTTGATCTACTCCTAGGTGGCGGACTGATGCGTAAGTATGACCAGAGAGCTGGAATGAAGCTGCAATAACATGTCCGGCTGAGACGAAATCTCCCGCCGCATTTCTATGCTCAGTAAATATTACTGAGAAGGAATCGCCCTTGCGGATGTCACGACGAAATTCCAAACGTGAGCTAAAAAGATCGACCAAATCATCGATCAGCTCAACAGGGACTGAAGCCAGCATGGCTGCGTTTGAGAATGAACTATCAATGACGCCAGAGACAACGCGCTGCTCCTCGGTCGTGCTTAGTGACTCGACATGTGCTACGTAGCCATCAGCCAGACTGCCTTCAAGGATTAAGGTCCGCCCATCCTTTAAGGAGCGCTTCAGTTTAATAATTTCATTGTCAGCTGAAAGCGTGAGTTCAATTTTTTCATTTAAGCGCAGGTCCGGGATTCTTTCATGGCTCTTCTCTAGTGCGCGGGAGGCGGCAAGTGCACTAGCAACGGAGGCGCCTGATTTCTTCCAAATCTTTGTGAGTGTATCGCCAGGCCGTACTGTGTAAATGACTACGTTTTCCGAGCTGGCCTTCGGGGCGCTGGGCTCTTGTATGATGGCGCTTTCCTGTGGAGGGCTATCTGTTGCTGAAGATACTTGCGAGTCAGAAGGTGGCTCACTTGCTGGAACTTCAAGGGCTGGACTATCTATTGTTGCATTTGGGCTGGGTATGGAAATGACAGCAGGTGATGAGCCAAAGTGAATTTTCCACCCTTGAGTAAGCGGAAACGCTCCATATATGACAGTCGATGTGCAGAGCACTAGCAGCTGGACACAGATGGTTGCGAGCACAAACGAGGTTAGGCGGTTGTCGGAGACCAACTTTGGAAGCATCATAAGGCTACTGAGTACCCAGTTTTCAGTGAGTTAACAATATGACAAATCGTTTTACTACAAGTTACTTAAAGCATGGACATGGGCATTCCTGCCAGAGGCAAGTGACATGTGGGGCCGGGACACAACGCTGGCAGGATCGGGCAGAGCAGATTGGTGCTTAGAGGCTTTGTTTGATAATATAGAACGCGATTATGGGAGTATATCTAGGGCTAGACGTCGGTGATAAGCGGGTTGGGGTCGCCCTATGCGATGAGTTAGAGATACTGGCTAGCCCATTTGACACCTTTGATCGTGCGCAAGGACGCGCAGAGCAGGAGATTTTACGCCTGATAGCTGAGAGGCGAGTGGTAGGCTTGGTAGTCGGGATACCCCTTAGCGAGGACGGTTCTTCGAATGAGCAGTGCTTGAAGGTCGAGAATTTTTGTAGGAGACTGAAAAGACGACTAAATTTGGATATATTCTTCGTCGATGAATATGCCAGCAGTTTAGAAGCCGAGGCCAAACTGGCCCGCTCTTCAAAACAGAAGGGTACGCGCGCTAAGGCAGCTATAGATGCCGCTGCAGCAGCGATTATTCTTCAGGAGTTTTTGAATAAGCGGCGTCAAGGCCAAGTGCCAGCTTAGGGGTTTTGCGCGCACATCCCATGAATAATGCAGCTATTAGACTAGCCATCATCATAGTGATTCCAGTCATTGTCGCGGTCATCACGTATATGGTGATGCGTGATGCATTCCTGGAGCCTGCCAATACTGCCGATACGAACACGGTACTTGTAGAGATTGGTCCAGATCATACCTTCCGCTCTATTTGCAAGTTGTTGCAGGAAAAGGGCTTGGTTAGGCACTGGTGGAGTCTCGAACTCCTTGCGCGCATGAGGAAGTCTGATCGAGCTATCAATGCTGGCGAATACGAAATTTCCCCAGCCATGGATCCGCGAGCGATTTTGCGTAAGCTCGCTTCTGGTGAAGTTTTCAAGCGTAAGGTGGTCGTAAAGGAAGGCACGTCAATCTGGGAGCTTGGTAAGGTAGTAGAAGCCGCTGGTCTTGTCTCTCAGCAAGAATTCGACGTAGCCTTGACTGATCCTAAGCTGCTCGCGTCTGCTGGAATCGCTGGTGGAAGTTTCGAAGGCTATCTATTCCCAGAAACTTACTATTTCTCGCGGCCAATTACCCCGCGTGATATTATTTGGCGCATGCTGGAAGAGGGAGAAAAGCGTTGGCCAGCAGATTTTTCAAATCGTGCTGATGAGCTTCAGCTTTCGCGTCATGAGATCTTGATCTTGGCCTCTATCATTGAAAAAGAGTCTGGTAACGTAGAAGAACAGCCTCTGATTTCCTCTGTCTTTCACAATCGTTTGAGTCAGGGGATGAAGCTGCAGTCTGACCCCACAGTGATTTATGGGATTCCGAATTTTAACGGTAATCTTACGAAAGAGGACCTGCAAACTCCCACACCTTATAATACCTACATGAACTTTGGTCTGCCTCCGGGACCAATCGGGAATCCTGGCGACTCTGCGATAAAGGCAGCTTTGTATCCACGAGATTCTACTTATTTGTTCTTCGTTTCTGACGGCAACGGTAAACACGTTTTCTCCACAACCTTGCAAGAGCATAACGAGGCGGTGAACCTCTACCAGCGTGGTCGCCGTGCAGCTGCAGCCGCTGCTGCCGCGGCGGCATTGGCCCAGCAGCAGGCTCAGGCAGTGCAAGACAATGCAGCGCCTTGATTCAAGCGTTGACCAGGCACTAGCACGGCTTCAAAGGACGATAATTGTTCGTCGCTTAATTCGGCTGGTGGTGCTTCTTTTATTGGTAGTAGCGCTAACCTGGACCATATTTGCTTTGTTAGTTCGTTCTGGTCTGCCTATTGCGTTGGTGTTGGGCGGAGTATCTGCATTAGGATTGCTCTTTTGTGCCACTGTATTTTGGTTCTCTTGGCCCGTAGCGATTTCACGCTTCGAATCGGCGCGTATTCTTGACTCGTTATTGCGATCTAAGGATCGCTGCGTCACCTGGGCCTCTCTGGCGCCTGATGCGACTGACTACGCTGTAACTAGACACATTATTGCTAAGCAGATTCAGTCTTGCATGACCGGTATGCCGCCTTCGGCTTTGTTGCCACAGCACTCATATACAAAGGACTATGTTGGCCTAGGGCTATCGACAGTTTTAATTGCTTGCGCAGTGTGGTTCGGGCGAAGCGGTGTTGAGCTTGTTGGGATCGAGAATTTGAAGCAAGCCGAAGTCCTGCGCGACATAGTGCGAGAAGAGCCCGCCCTGCCAGAAGCGGTAAAGCAGAAGCTTGAACAGCTAGCCAAGGCAGTTGAAGACAAGCCGCTTAGCGCGGAAGAAGTTCGTGAGGCGCTTGATAAGGCACAGGCAGAGATTGATAAGGCCCAAACAGAGCTGGAGCAAAACTCTGAGGAAGTTAATCTGCCGACGCCTGGGCCTGAACAGGCTAGTGCTGCCCCAACAGCCACTCCTACTCCATCGCCTGTTCCAACTTCTGCACAGCAAGATAAGGAGAAGCAAAAGGAGCAGCAGCCACAGAACGAGCCTGACGTGCAACATGACAAGAGTTCAAAGGGAGATGAGCAGGGACAAAAGGAAAGTCAGTCCAAGGATTCTGGTGATCAGGGGCAACAGGGCGGGGAGCAGGGGCAGCAGCAGGGTCAGGGCAAGGATTCCAAGCAGGGAAGTGAAAGTAAGGAGGGAGGCAGCGGCTCCGATAAGAGTCAACAGAGTCAGGCTGGGCAAGCAGGTGAAGGAAGTTCCGGCTCTCAGAAAAACCAGCCTGAGAAGGGTGAAGCAGGAGAGTCTAAGCAGGGCCAGTCAGGACAGTCCGAGCAAAAGGAAGCTAAGAGCAGTCAGACAGGCAAGCAAGGTGGCGATCAGAAGGAGCAACAAGCTCTCGATAAGGCAGAGGGAGCACTTAAAGACCTTAAGGATGCTGCACAGAAGGAAGCCCAGTCAAAGGCCGACTCAGCTGCGGGTGCGGATAAGGGCCAAGGGCCTGGGCAGGATAAGGGGCCGCAGGGGCAGAAGTCTGAGCAAGGCAGTGGTGGCAAACCCAATCAGCCATCAGAGGGTAAGGACAAGGGCCAAAATGAACAGCCCAAAGATAGTCCTGGGCAGCAGGGCAATCGCGGAAAGCAAAAAACTGACCCTAAGTCAGGGGAGAGCTCACAGCCTCAGAAGGCAAGTGAAGATAATAATGCTACACAAAGCTCACTTGGCGCGCAGGGAGAGACAACTAAGCGTTTTAGTGAGGGTGATGGCCCTGGCAAGGATCCGCTTGAGGGTAGAAAGGGCTTCAATGAGACCGTCATCCCCAACAAGGAAGAGAAGCTGGATGAGCGCTTTACTGGCAAGGAAGGTTCGCGGGCTAAGAACAAAGCGCCAGCTAAGTTTAAGACAACCATTGATGATGTTAAGCTAGCACGGCCGGAGATCCGGAAGGAGGAAAGCTCTCAGCCGGTGCCGCTTGAATACAAGGATCTTTTGCGCTGATGTAGATTAACGGGAGAAGGCATATGAATGATAAACAATCTTCTGAAGAGTTGGCTGAGAAGCTAGAGGGCGAAATTTCTGCTTTCAATGAAACGTTTTCGCGTGTTGAAGGTGAAGTTGGTCGTGTCATCGTAGGCATGCACGAAGTCGTGCGGCGAACACTATCTTCCATTTTTGCTGGAGGGCATGTCTTGCTGGAAGGCGTGCCAGGCTTAGGCAAGACGTTGCTAGTTAAGTCTATTTCTCGCTCGCTGGGATTAAGCTTTCGACGCATCCAGTTCACTCCCGATTTAATGCCCTCAGATGTTACTGGGACTCAAGTCTTAACTGAGGATGAAAGTGGTAAGCGTACCTTTGTTTTTAAGCCGGGCCCAGTTTTTGCCAATATAGTACTTGCAGATGAAATTAACCGTGCCACCCCAAAGACCCAGGCAGCTCTACTGGAGGCGATGGAGGAGCGCCAAGTCTCCGTGCTGGGGGAAACTCATCGACTCCCGCAGCCATTCTTCGTGCTAGCTACGCAAAATCCTGTAGAGCTCGAAGGGACGTACCCCCTTCCAGAAGCACAGCTCGACCGATTTATGACCAAGGTGCTTGTCTCTCCGCCCTCTTCGAATGATTTGAAGGAGATTCTTCGACGAACCACCGGGGTGAGCATTCCTGAGGCTCAGACTGTTTTTGCTGAGAGCGAGATGCTTCAACGCATAGAGCACATGAAAAAGTTGGTACGGCAGGTGGCTGTGGCAGATCCAATGCAAGAAGTGTTGGTACGAATGCTGTCAGCCCTAACTCCCGGTAGTGACTTTGCCACCCAACTCACTCAGAAGTATGTACGCTTTGGACCGGGGCCGCGTGGGGCGCAGGCTGTAGTAATGCTGGCAAAAGTATCGGCGGTCCTCGATTCTCGCGTCAACTTAGCATTTGAGGATATTAGATCGGCAATTTTGCCAGCACTACGCCATCGACTAATTCTAAACTTTCAGGCTGAGGCCGATGGGGTCACATCTGATGATGTGATTGAGCAGGTACGGACGGCCAAATAGTAGCGGAGGACATGCGTGCTCCCAGAAGTTTTTAGTCCACGTCTATTGAAGCACTTAGGGATGCTAAAGGTGCATGCGCGCCGTGCTTTTCTTGGCTCGCGGCAAGGCGGGCACGTGTCGGTAAAAAGGGGTCATGGGATTGAGTTTGCTGATTACCGTCGCTATGAGTTGGGGGACAACCCGAGACATATCGATTGGGGAGTATACGCACGCAGCGAAAAGTTAATCGTAAAGACATTTAAAGAGGATCAAGATCTAACGGTACTAATTGTTGTTGACCCAAGTTCCTCGATGTTTAATCCGCCTGAGGGACGCAAGTGGCAGCGGGTGATAGAAATTGTTCTTGGCGTGGCCTACGTAGCTTTGCTTGAGCAAGACTCGGTACGAGTGGCTATACCAGGTTCATATGTTAGCCCACTGCTGTTCGGCGCGCGAGCGATTCACCATTTGGCGCGTGACCTTGCAGCAATTAAGCCCCTGCCAACGGCGGTATTTGAACGCGAATTTAAGGCCGCCCTAAGTCGAGTGCGCTTTCCCGGTGTAGCGCTCTTTATCTCTGATTTTCTTCTCCCGTTCGAAGAGGTTGAACGGCTTTTCTTAGCCTTACGCGCCAAGAACCTAGATATTACGGCACTGCAGATTCTTAGCCCTGAGGATCGCGAGCCGTTTAAGAGCGAGAGTGATGTGGTAGCAATAGATAGCGAGACTTCCGCCAGCGTTGAACTGAATATGAGCGATGAAGTCCGTGCTCGCTATGGCCGTTTGTTAAATGAGCACGTTGAGCGGGTAGATGAATATTGCAGAAGCGCAGGGATAGCTTTTACCCAGGCTGATACAAATCAAGATCTTGAAGAAGTATTGTTGCAAACTCTGCCACGCACGGGGCTGCTGAGATGAATTACGGATTTTCTTATCCAGCTGCTTTAGCCCTACTGCCACTTGGAATAGGGGTGCTCGTATTCGTATATAGAAAACGTGGAGTAGGGAAGCGCCTAGTGGCCCCTACCACTTTTCTACTAAAGCAGCTGCAAAACATTTCGCGGGCACGTCGCGTCTTTACGCCCCCGGCGAGATTCTTTTTTGAAGTTCTTGTGCTGGCGATTTTAACAGCAGCTATTGCCGGGTTGTACAAAGCAGCGCCAGCTCAGCAGGTTGTGTTGCTGATCGATAACTCCTTCAGCATGAATCAAGCAAGTGCAGCCCAGACGATTGGTGGGAGTGCATTTAGTTCAGCTATAGCACGGGGGCGAGAGGTGCTGGCAGGTCTAGGCAGTAACGATAGCGTGGAAGTATTTGCAAGCTCGCCTAGATTGCGAGCAGTGACAACTGCAGCGGTGAGCGCCTCAGAGGCGTTGTCTACGCTGTCAGAGATTGAGCCGACTTACGCCCAAGATCGGCTTGAGCTAGCGATTCCACAGTTGCTTGGCCGCTCGGGAGTAGATCGCTTAGTTGTAGTTAGCGATCGCACGCTTGAGTTGGGTGGCGCGCAGGCCTCCACTGCACTCGACTTTTTAAGTATTCGCCCAAATGTAGCTGGGCAGCCCAACGTGGCGATTTCTAATATTAGTTTTGTTGCTGATGGAAACACGCTGCGTATTTCGATTTACGCTTTTGCGCCGGAGTTGGTGCCTGTAAAGGTAGAACTGTATGGCGTGGTAGATGATATGTTGCAAGCATACTCTCGCGTCCAGGAGAAGTCAGTTGTCGTCCCGAAAATGGGGCAAGTTGAAGTGGAATTCTCCGCTTTGCCCAAGGGATTTGAGAGCTTCTTTGCGCGTGCAGTAGTTGAGCGTAGTGTCATCTCCCCGCATGCTGACGCCATATCGGCAGATAATGAGGCCTGGATTTCTAGGGCGCTTGGCAAACAAAAGATTCTGTTGGTGAGCGATATAGATGCGCATGCATTGGGTTTGGACCGCTTGGCGGCGGTACAAATAGATAGCCGCGCGCCTTCCTCCTCTGGTCAGTTAGTTACAGAGGCGGACTGGAGGACATACTCAGGAGCAATTTTTCATCATTATGCGCCGCCTGCTCTGCCGCCCATCAATTCGCTATTTGTAGTGCCACCTGAAGAGGGCCTCTTCCCTTCTCGTGCATTGAGTGGCGATTCCCCGGTAACGAGCTGGGATGATACGCACCCAATCCTTAGCTATCTCAATATGCCTACGCTTACTTTCACCAATACTAGAGTGTTCAGTTTGCCAGTTTGGGCGCACGAGCTTATGCGGGCGCGAGAGGGCGTGGTTGCTTTCGCAGGCGAACGCTCGGGTTTCCGTTACGCGGCTCTAGGGTTCGAGGTATTGCCATTTGAAGGAGGAAAGGCGCCCTTCCTTAGCATATTGTTTTTGAACACCTTGAAATACATTTCCGACTCCCCCTTGGCTGCTGGATTTGCTGGAGTTGGCTCAGCAGTGCCAGGATTGGAAGCTGTTAGAGAGTTTGATTTCCTAGGTACCTCCGGCGTAGTCACTCACAAAACCACTTTGGGTAAAGCTGAGACCATAGGCAGTTTGCCAGGCTTGTATCGTGCCGGAAGTGGGTCCTGGGTTGCTGTGAATTTTTTCAACCCTGAAGAGTCGGATACTTTCAATGCGAGGCCCATAAGTCTTGCGTTGGGGGAGCATGCAACAGAACGTGAATCATCAAGAATTAGTCTAAGTTCCTCATTGGCTTTGGTTGCGTTGCTGGTCTTGTTGGCGGATCTATTAATACTTCTGCTGCGGCGAATGTTTAGGGATGCTGAACAAGCATGAAATTGGAAGGCTTCTCGTCAATAGTGCCGCTTTTAGCAATGCTGATAGTTGTTGCGCTGGCGCTGGCCTTTTCCTTTGTTCCAAGATTTCGCAAATGCCTGGCGCTGGCGGGACCGGTTTTTTATCTGCGCGCCTTTGCGTTGATGTTGCTGGCATTGGCCTGCGCGAGGCCCTACACAGAGAGTCGCCGAGAGAGTGGTTCTGCGCTGCTGCTGATGGATATCTCCGACAGCATGGAGGCGCCTATAGCGCAGCTACTATTAGATAGGGCTAGGCAGCTTGAGTCGTCCAATGTCCCATTGGATGTCATGCCGTTTTCGGCAAAGGCCGCCAGTGCACCAGTTCGCTTGAAATCTGGGCAAACCTTCCGACAGCTGCAGGATTCTTGGAACAAGCTGGATATCGGCGCCACAAATTTGGAGTCAGGAATAGAGGCTGCTTTGCAGCAGCCGCCCCAAAGCGTGATTCTTATTTCTGATGGGCGAGAAACTCGTGGCGATGCGCGCAGATTGGTCGGCGCCTTGCGCTCGCTAGGCTCGCGAGTTTACCCGCTTGTGCCAGATGACATTAGCGCGCAACACACAGATGCATTTAAGGTAGCTAAATTATATGCGCCTTTAGTGGCGCCGGCCCAGAAGAGTGTTGAAATTCGAACGACACTTAAGAACGCGGCCGAAACATCTTTGAGTGGTACGTTGGAAATCGTGCACGCTGGAAAAGTAATCGCATCGCGTGCAGTCACTGTCCCGGCCGGACAAGAAATAGTGGAGGTGGCAGAAAGCGATCCCAGCGCGGAGGGCGTGCAAGAAATTACAGCCACATTGAAGCCAGACAACTCGGCCTATCCTCCGAGTGCTGAATCGATTTTTCTATCTTCTCAGCCACGCGAAAAGGTTCTGCTTCTTAGCGGTAATGCAGAAGATTCCAAGTTTTTAAAGGAAGGCTTGGAAAATCAATCCTATCAGCTTAAAAGCTTTGTGGGCGATCTGCGTGCGGAGAAATTGCCGGCGCTAGAAGATTTTTCCAGCTTGGTTTTAAATAATATAAGCGCCGATCAGCTCCCCGCTGCCATGCTACCTGCGATTGAGGCTTACGTCAGGAATGGCGGGGGCTTGGTAATGCTGGGTGGAAATCGCAGTTTCGGGCTTGGAAACTACAAGGATACGGAGGTGGCCAAGGCCATTCCGGTGGAAATGCTGCCGCCTGAGACGGTAAAGAAGCGCCTCAACTTGGCCATGTCGCTAGTCCTCGATAAGTCGCGCAGCATGGCGGATGGCGAGAAGTTAGATTATGCCAAAGAGGCTGCGCGCGAAACTATACGCAACCTCAAGAGTGACGATCTTGTACAGGTAGTTGGCTTTGACGCCTCACCATTCGTTGTAGTGGAGATGTCGCAAGTTGGAGAGAATCGTGAACGCGCGATTGATCGAGTTTCAAGGCTTTTCCCTGCGGGGCAGACCAATTTGCTGCCAGCTATTGACGAGGCTCGCCGTAGTTTGGTGCGGGCTAACGCCGGACGAAAGCACATGATTATTCTAACGGACGGCAAGATCCCGGACGAAGGGCCCTACTATGTTGAGTTGGTTAAGCAACTTCGCTTGTTGGGTATTACAGTCTCAACTGTCCTCCTGGGTTCGGGCACTGACCCAGGTATGTTGCGTACCATGGCCGATCAGGGAGGGGGCGCATTCTATCAAACCAACGATCCGCGTAGTCTGCCAAAAATATTTCTGATGGATGTGAAAATTGGGAGCGGAGAACAAACTCTTAAGGAAGATTTAGAATATTTGGTACGACAAGGAACGGGGGAAATTGTCACTACAGAAATACGCACCTTTCCGCCTGTGCGGGGATATGTACAGACCAGACCGCGAGAAGGGGCGAACCTGGAGTTGGTTGCATTTGGATTAGATCGGGCTGAGCCTCTCCTGGCATCTTGGGGATATGGGAAAGGAAAAAGTGTCGCATTTACTTCAGATGCAAGCGGTCGCTGGTCCAATTATTGGGTAGCTTGGCCGCGTTTCGCCACGTTTTGGAGTGAAGTGGTAGATTGGGTACGTAAGAAGGATGCTATAGACGCCAATGTGCGCTTCGATTTGCGTACTACCGTAGCTAAGTCAAACTTAAATCTTGATTTGAGTATTTTTAGCGATAAGACTCCTGGCTCGGTGCGAGCACTTCTGCGTTTGCCGAGTGGTGAGGAGCGTAGCGTTGGCTTTACGAGTATCTCAGCTGGGCACTATCAAAGTGTTGTGCCGGGCATAATGGCTGGTAGGTATGATCTGTCAGTAATTGCAGACGGTGTTAAGTTGGCGCCAGTTGCCTTCAGTTTGCCGGGCAGCCTCTTTGGCGAGCGAAAGGGTGAGGGGTTTGATGGTGCCTTGCTATCGTATCTGGCTGATGCAAGTGGCGGCAGAATTAACCCCCAGCCCGCAGACCTACGAGCGCAAACATATGTTCAGCTGGAGCGGCATGATTTGACGCCATGGTTTGTACTTGTCGCTCTGTTACTGATACTGGTAGAGATTGTGCTGCGAGAGCTTCAAATTAACCTATTCTCGAATCCACGATTATGGCGCTGCGCTTAGATTTTGCTAGTCGAGCACTATTTACTAGTTTCTGGGGTTGGTTGCGTTTTCAGCTGCACCTGGCGCGGCGCGACACTGTGTTTTCTTTAAGTTATAAAGCAGCCCCATTCTACGCCAGAAGGCAGGACTGGGTTGCGATTGAGGAAATATTTCAGAATGCTGAATATGAAGAATGCTTGAAGGATCTCATCGGAGTTGCTTCACCCAAGGTGTTGGACTTAGGCGCAAATATTGGCTGTTTCGCCAGAATGATCCTGGCGCATGTGCCAGGCGCTTCTGTGCTATCTGTCGAGCCAGGTACAAGTACCTTCGAAGTTCTTAAGAGAAATGTCGCTGCATCGGGAAATCCGGGATGGCTAGCTGAGCAAGCAGCTGTCTGGTCAGCGAATGAGCAGCTACACTTTTCTGTGAGCCAATCGAGTAGTTCATCCAGACTAAGTCTCTACCAGCGAAAAGATAGTCTTGCTGCGGGGGTTGAGTCCGTCAATGGAATGACGATTGACTCACTGCTAGCCAAGGTTGCTTGGGAGCGTGTTGATTTGGCAAAGATTGATATCGAAGGGGCAGAAGGTGCAATTTTTTCTGGTGCAACTGCTTGGCTCTCAAGAATTGATCGATTGTTAATAGAGCTGCATAATGATCGCATTGAAATAGAGCCCATAATTCAGAAATTAAAGACAGAATTTACCTTTCTGTATCGCCTTACAGGAAGAAAATCGAGTAAGCCTTTGCTTTACGGACTGCGAACGGATACTAAAGATGAAACAGTCCGTGCGAGGGCGGTCGCTCTGCATCACTAAGGTGCAATAGTCGCTATTCGATCTGACAGACAGTGTCAGACATTAATGTAGCTAATTAAAAACCACAGAGCGCACAGAGTTCGCAGAGTATTTTCGGGTAACTTCTAGGCAAGCACGCCAGACTCTATTCCTCTACCGACACCAAGCCAGGCGCTACATCAATGGCGGCAGCAGCCTTAAGCGCATTAGAAACAGAGGTCACTAAGTTTTGAGCAAGTTCTTCTGATTCGCGCTTACGGACCTCTTGTAGCTTGGCATCGGCTAGGTCGAGAGTTGGCAGTTTGACGCCAGCCACTTCAGCTACGTAGAATTTGCCACCGGCGCTGAAGCTATCTTCAAAGCGGCGCGCAGCCTGAGTTCCAAAGACAGCCTTTTGTATCTGTCCATCTCCGAATGGCGGGTGGCTAGCGGCGCTGCCACGCTTTAGATCGGCGATATTCTTTGCTTCCACCTTTGATGCCTTCACTATCTCAGCGAACTTAAGCTCCTTCTTTGTAGCTACAGCTTTGGCTAGCTCGTGCGCTGTCTTCTCTGCAAGCTTCTTAGCCTCGCGCTTTTTAAAGCTTTCAATTACCTGAGTCTTGACCTGTTCAAGTGGTGGAATTTCTTGATCGCGATATTGCTTGATTGCTACAAGCACAGCTTTGTCGCCAACATCAACAATTTGGCGCTTATCATCGGGGAAGTTTATAACCTTTGCCGTAAGACCACGTAGACCATCATCCGGATCTTTATCCTTCTGTAATAGTCCATTAGTAGAAACCGCAACTAGATTGTTGGTCGCAGCAAACTCTGGTAATGCCATGCCACCTTTAGACCACTCTTCAAATAGAGTATGGGCCTTGTCGGAAACGTAGGCCGGGGCTTCCTGCGCACGCAGAGCCTTCTCAATTTGAGTGCGTACGTCGGGAAGAGGCCTAATGCTCGATGCGCGATAGTCATCAATTTTGATAATATGGAACCCATAATCTGTTTCCACTAGCGCAGCAACTCCACCTTGCTTGGTCTTAAAAGCCTCTTCATCAAAGGCAGGAGCCATTTTGCCACGCCCGAGCCAGCCTAAATCGCCGCCGGTGCTTTTTGTGGTTAGGTCGTCTGAAAATTGTAAAACTAGTGTCTCAAACGGCTCTCCAGCGACGGCTTTTTCGTGGACTTGCTGCGCCTTCTCTTTTAGGCTCGCCATCTGCTCAGCTGAAGCATTCTTGCTGTAATTTAGCTGAATGTGACGCGCCTTTACCTGCTCTGGCACTGTGAATTCACTTTGGTGATCGGCGTAGTAGATTTCAACATCCTCAGGTGCGATTACTACCAGATCAAGGAACTTTTGCGGGTCCAGCGTAACGTAGTCGTAGCTGATGCGCGGAGGAAGTTCATAACTTGAACTATTCTCATTGTAGTAAGCGCTTAGGACCTCCGAGGCAGGGTCGGCCACTTGGCTAGCATACTTAGCAGGATCGATCTCTGCATAGTTAACTTCAATGGTAGTTTCATCGCGACGATAAGCGGCGCGCGCCTCAGTCTCAGAGGCTATTGAGGCAAAACGTAGCATGCCGATAAACGCTTGGCGCTGTGCGTCGGAGGCAAGCTGGGCTTCGAACTGCTTAGATGTTAAGCCCATCTGATTGAGGAAGCCTGAATATGCTTTGGGATCGAAGTTGCCGTGGAATAGCTGGGTTTGAATAATCCCCGCGACCTCCTGTGCTCCTACTGACAAGCCAAGGCGCGATGATTCTCGCTCAATCAGGTAGTCATTGATAAGTTTATCCACGGTTTGTTGGCCTAGGTTAAGATTGAGCTGCTGAGAGAGCTCGAGAAAGTTCTTCCCAAAGATCATTCGATAGCGTTGTTCCAACGCGCGCCGTTCGCGGTGGAAGTCGTCAAATGAAATTATATGATCGTCAATCTTGATTGCGTATGACTCGTGCTGGCGACGTAGCATGTCTACGCCGAATCCAGACATAGCCAGAGCGCACAATCCGACCAAAATAATGCCGAAGAGTGAGCGACGATATTTATGCATTAAGCGCAACATGGCTGCACCTTTTTGAAGTAGCCTAAAAATAAAGTTTCAACTGCCTCTGACGGACGGGGCACTATTTCCCAGTTGATATTGGTCTTGATGGCGTTCAAGATCGACAAGCAATCTTCGAGCATCGAAGGTGTAGTGATAATTGCCACAAGTGAATCTCTGATGCTTAGAGTACGGCAAATCCCCACATTCTCGTAAAGCTCAAAAAACCCCTGTAATAAAACGACCTGTTCGCCCGGAACTTTTAGGTATATCGCCCGCGTGCCTTCATCGATGCTGTCGAGGAAGGGGTGGCTTGGCATGTCCGTGCTCGCTTTGTCCACTAGCCTAGCCTCTGCGCTTTTTAATCAGTGATAGGATAATATCGTTGACCTTCTTGGGGTTGGCTGTCCCTTGCGTTGATTTCATCACCTGTCCAACGAAGAATGCGTGCAGACGGTCATTGCCTCCCACGTAATCGGCTAGCTGCTTGGCATTGTTGGCAAAGACGCTCTCCACGACTTTCGCGATGTCATCGTCGTTAGTTAATTGCTTCAAGCCACGAGCCGCAACTATTTCGCCCGGCGCCTTGCCTGTTGCGAACATTTCCTCGAATACAGTTTTAGCCATCTTTCCGCTAATGGCCTCAGAGTCAATCAGTTTGACCAACTCGCCCAAATTGCGTGCCGACACCGGCGAACGCTTTAGGTCAAGGCCAGCGGTATTAAGAGCGCCGAATAGTTCCGAGGTAAGCCAGCTGCAAGCTAGTTTTGCATTCTGACAGACCTTAAATACTTCTTCGAAGAAGTCGATATTCATGCGCTCAACGGTCAGTACCTGTGCATCATAGGCTGTTAGCCCGTAGCCATCGACTAGTTCTTTGGAGCGTTGCTCAGGTAGTGTCGGCATGCGCTCCTGGATCGAGCGGATATAGGCCTCCTCTATCACCAGTGGTGGCAAGTCTGGATCCGGGAAATAGCGATAGTCTGCTGACTCTTCCTTCGAGCGAAGCGAGCGTGTGGCACCTGTGGCCGAGTCGAAGAGCATGGTTTCCTGCACTATGCTCTTACCCGACTTAAGCAAGCTCATCTGGCGAGCAATTTCATACTCTAGAGCGCGCTCTACAAACTTGAAGGAGTTGAGGTTTTTGATTTCAGTGCGTGTGCCGAATTTGACCTGACCTACTGGGCGCAAAGAAATATTAGCATCACAGCGCAAGCTGCCCTCTTCCATGTTGCCGTCGCTAACCCCCAAAAACCTCACTATCTGGCGCAGTGTGCGCAGATAGGCCGAAGCTTCTGCTGGCGAGCGCAGATCGGGTTGGGTCACAATTTCGAGCAATGCCACGCCTGCGCGGTTTAGATCGATAAGCGAGGAATGGGTACGTGAATCATGGATGTTTTTGCCGGCATCTTCCTCCATGTGGATACGCGTTATGCCAATAGTTCTTATCGCGCCATCCATGGGGACATTTAAGTGTCCGCGTTCGCAGATCGGTTCTTCGTATTGCGAAATTTGGTAGCCCTTGGGCAGATCCGGGTAGAAGTAATGTTTGCGCGCAAAGCGATTGTAGCGACGGATCTCACAGTTCATCGCCAGTCCAAGCATGATCGCATTTTCGAGCACTTGGCGATTAAGAACTGGTAGGGATCCTGGCAGTCCAAGCGTTACGGGGTCGATGTGCTGGTTTGGTTCGGCTCCAAATTCTGTCGATGATGAGCAAAATATCTTTGTCTTCGTGCAAAGCTGAACGTGAGTTTCGAGTCCAATGACAGCTTCAAATTCCATGACTACCCCGTTCAAACTTTTGCCATTTCTGGAAGGCGCTTGTGCCATTCAGTGCCGCTCTCATAAGCGAACCCTGCATTGAACAGCGTCTCTTCGTCCCAAGGCTTGCCAATTAGCTGCAGACCAATCGGAAGACCTTTGCTGTCAAAGCCACAAGGCAGGCTCATTCCTGGAAGCCCAGCTAGGTTTACTGGGATGGTAAAAATATCGTTTAAGTACATGGCGAGCGGATCGGTAACCTTTTCGGCAATCCGGAATGCTGTGGTTGGGGCCGTGGGGCTGACGATTACATCGCACTTTTCTGCGAAGGCTTTCTGGAAATCTTGCGCTATAAGAGTTCGTACCTTTTGAGCTTTTAGGTAGAAGGCATCAAAGTAGCCTGAGGACAATACATATGTGCCTATCATTATGCGGCGCTGTACCTCTTGCCCGAAACCTTCCGAGCGTGAGCGGCAGTACAAGTCCATCAAATCCTTCGATCCTTGTGCGCGGTATCCATATCTGACCCCATCGTAGCGGGCAAGGTTGGAGGAAGCTTCAGCCGGCGCTAAAATATAATATACAGCCACTGCCAACTCAGTATGGGGTAGGCTGATTTCAACTGTTGTGGCACCCAGCGATTCAAGCTGCTTGATGGCGCCACGTACGGCCTTTTCTACCTCAGGATCGAGTCCCTTGATGAAATATTCTTTGGGGATTCCAAGGCGTAGTCCCTTCACTCCCTTTTTCAAGCCAGCCACGTACTGTGGTACAGGCTTGTCAACTGAAGTAGAATCAAACTCATCATGTCCTGAGAGAACTTGGCAAATTTCAGCACAATCTTGAACTGTGCGAGCCATAGGGCCGACTTGATCAAGAGAAGAGGCGTATGCCACGACCCCATAGCGGCTTACTCTGCCATAAGTGGGTTTAATGCCAACGATATTGCAGAAGCTAGCTGGCTGCCGAATTGAGCCACCCGTATCTGTGCCTAGTGCATAAGGAGCTAGGCATGCGGCAATTGCTGCTGCTGACCCGCCACTTGAGCCTCCAGGAACACGCTCAATGTCCCATGGATTCTTGACAGCACCGAAAGCTGAGTTTTCATTTGAGGAGCCCATCGCAAATTCATCTAGGTTTGTCTTTCCTAGAACTATGCTGCCAGCAGCTTCAAGGCGGTTAACAACTGTAGCTGAATAAGGAGGTACGAAATTTTGTAGAATCTTACTCGCGGCGGTTGTGCGAACATCTTTTGTAAGGATCATGTCCTTAATAGCGCCTGGTATTCCAAGCAGAGGTAAGTTACTTCCGGCGGCGCGCATCTTGTCGGCCTGGTCCGCAGCTGCCAGCGCCTTATCGCGATCAACTAATATGAAGGCGTTTAATTCTTTGGTTTTATCGATCTTGTCCAGGTAGGTTTGTGTTAGTTCACGTGAGGAGAACTTTTTCCCAGCCAGGCCCGTGCGTAGATCGGAGATTGAGAGGTGCGTAAGATCGCTCATGAGATATCCCGGGAGTTTAATTAGTTTTCCCCGCCCTGGTCGATCACGATTGGGACGCGGATGAAGCGGCCGGAGTGGTCAGGCGCAAGCTCAAGCGCTGCTTCTACCGGCAGAGATGGCTTGAGCTCGTCTTCACGAAAAACATTTGTTGCTCCATGCACATGGCTCATTGGATCGACCTTGGACACATCCACTTTTTGTAGTCTTTCCATGTAGCCAAGGATCGAATTGAGGTCCTTGTGGAGACGCTGCGCCTCCGGCTCAGAGAGATTGAGTCGAGCGAGCAAAGCTAATTTCTTTACGTCTTCGTTGGAGATCATCTTTCAAACGTAAGTTTACTGTGTACAGGATGGCAAGTGCTAACAACCAACAAGGTTCAATATTATTGGGGCCTTGTGGGTTATATCGCTGCATGGTGGAAAAGGAAAGATTGCCTAACAAGTTCAGGTGTAAAAACGTTATAGAGGCCCAACCACGAGCCTATTGGGCCAGGGAGGACCTCTCGCGTAATTCTGTGCTTGGAGCCCCGGATTGCTGAAACTGTAACTGCTGGCGGGCATTCAAATGTTGTAGGCTTTTCAACATAGGACTTGCCGTTGCCATTTGATTTTACTGTGGTTAACGCGTGCAAGGATGCCCGCCAGCAAGTTGAAAGTGAGGCTTAGTTTGGGGGAGATATGCACGTAGCCTAGCCCCATTCAGTAGCAGTCGGTAATGACCTAATAGCAATTAATGGGGAGAAGATAGCCAATGCCAAGCAAACGTCGTTCTACAAAAGCAGCCGTCCAGGCCTACGATTACGACCTAATCGTGATTGGTTGCGGTCCGGCTGGGCAGAAGGCGGCCATTCAAGCGGCCAAGGTGCGCAAGCGCGTAGCCATCATAGATTCCCGCGAAGTGGTGGGTGGTGTTTGCGTAAATACTGGCACAATTCCCAGCAAGTCATTCAAAGAGGCTGTGCTTTTTCTATCCGGGTATCGTCAGCGTAACATCTATGGTGCTGGTTACCGGGTCAAGTCGGACATTCAAATATCTGACCTAACATTCCGCTGCAATCGCATCATGACTACAGAGATTGAGGTCATTAAGGCCCAGCTAACTCGTAACCGGGTCGACGTTTTGATCGGGCATGCAAGTTTTGTTGATGAGCACACAATCGCGATCAACTCTCGAGGCGGTGAGATCAGAAAGACAGCAGCGAATTTTGTGATTGCTGTCGGTGCGGTGCCGCATCGTCCGGATAATATTAGGTTCAACGGCACCACAATTTTTGATAGTGACGATATTCTTAATCTAACCAAATTACCGCGTGACTTGACAGTGGTGGGTGGCGGAGTAATCGGAACTGAGTACGCCTCCATGTTTGCTGCTTTGGGGGTGCATGTGACGATTGTCGATGCTCGCAAGCGGCTGCTCGGTTTCGTGGATGAAGAAATTATTGAATGTCTGCAGTATCAAATGCGCAGCATGGGTCTTACGCTCCGACTAGGAGAGGAAGTTAAAAGCTGCGCGCCACGCGACGATGGGCAGGTTGTTACACAGCTAAAGAGTGGCAAGGTAATAGTTTCAGATTGTGTTTTGTTCTCGGCCGGTCGCTCAAGTGCAACTAAGGGCTTAGGGCTTGAGAAAATTGGAATCAAAGTTGACGAGCGCGGGAAGATCACGGTCAATGAAAATTACCAAACAGAAGTTTCGCACGTTTACGCAGCGGGGGATGTAATTGGTTTCCCCGCCCTCGCTTCGACCTCGGCAGCACAGGGGCGCTTAGCATCTGCGCATATTTTCGGCATAAAGGAGAAAGGTATGGATGTTCCGTTGCCATACGGAATTTATTCGATACCGGAGATCTCGTATGTTGGTTATACAGAACAGGAGCTAACTCAGCAGGAAATACCTTATGAAACTGGTATAGCTCGGTATAAAGAAATCGCGCGTGGACATATTTTGGGTGATGAGAATGGACTTCTAAAAGTGCTCTTTCATCGTAAGACCGGTCAAGTGCTAGGGGTGCACATAATCGGTGAGTCTGCGACAGAGCTTGTGCACATCGGGCAAGCTGTAATTGCGCTTAAGGGTGGTTTAAAGTACTTGCGAGATGCGGTTTTCAATTATCCCACTTTGGCTGAGTGTTACAAAGTCGCTGCGCTTGACGGCTACAACAAGATGCGCGCCTAAGTAGGAGCACAGCGCTTAATAAAGCTGCCTGTATTAAGCGCCAGCCACACCGAGTGTCACGAGCCTCCAACCTTGCTTTTTAAACCAATTTCCGACTCGGGGCACTATATTCTGAGCTTGAAGCAGCCATTGCATTATTTTTAACTAACCTCTTAGGCCTTAGCGACCACCTAACCAAAGTTCCTTTGAGTTGGTAGGAGAACGTGCCACTATCGTGTCGGATTGCATTGCACGCATTGATTAATGCTTGAAGTGAGGCCGAAAGGAATGAAACAGAATACAACAGATTGCCAAAAACTAAATTGCAAGTGGCTCGCAAATTCAAGACGGACTTGTACGCTAATTATTCTTCTAGTTTGTGGCTTAATTCCGCGAACGGCTCACTGCGACCAAAGCCTAACTATTGGTGTCATGGCTGAGTTGTCTGGCCCTAGCGCTGCCAACGGGCAACTTTGTCGACAGGGAGTCGATGCGGCCCGGCGGCTGCTTGCTCCTAACGATAAAATTGGATCATATAGCGTGCGTTTTGCCTTTGGTGACACGCAGGGACAGGGGCCCGCCGGAATTAGCGAATTCCTGCGCCTGGTCCAGGCTGAACAAGCGGTGGTAGTGGTTACTACGCGTAGCCAGGTGGGCATGGCTGTTAACCCAGTTTCAGAAGAGAAGGGAGTGCCACTTTTTGGGATAGTTGGGCATTCCGACTTTCTGAAGACCAACCGCTATGCGTATCGCTTTTGGCCTACCGCTGAGAGCGAAGGTGATGCGATTGCAAAGAAATTGAAATCAGACGGGGTGTCGCGAGTTGCAATCCTAACAACGGAAGATCAGTGGACTAGATCTCTGACAGACAACTTTTCCGCTGAGTTTTCGAGACTAGATGGAGATGTAGCGCTGTCAGCTTCAGTCGACCCTTCGGACGTTGATTTTTCTACCCTCATCGCCCGCATTCGAGCCTCAAATGCGCAGGCAATATTATTGAATATGACTTTAGCTCACATGGGGATTGCGATTAAGCGAGCACGTGAGGCTGGTTTGCAGCAAAAGTTGTATGCAAACTATTGGGTGAATAATCCAGCTACGATTGAAGTGGCGGGCAGCGCTGTGAAGGGCGTTGTATATGACGAGCCAAATCCAG
>JAIBBV010000075.1 GCA_019694465.1 Oligoflexia bacterium | reverse complement strand
CGCGCCGATGTTGTCGCCTTCGTTCCAAGCTGCAAGCACCACTGAGACATCAGGAGCTTCCTGCACCGGCTCGAAACTGGGCTGTTGAAGATGGGCAAGTTGCATGGAGAGGTCTATTTCCTTGAATGAATTCAGGGTATGAAAGCCTTGGCATACTACATCATCATCGAAAACTAGGCAGCGTCAAGGATAAAATGTGTTAATTCAAGCACTTAAACAAAGAATTTCAACCCTGAGCGTGCCGGCTCAGGTATTAGTGTTGGTTTTAATAGCTGCCTCACTGCGCCTAGTGCTGACGCTAGGTAGCGCAGCAGTAATTTGGCCAGATTCATTTGCATACTATCGCTCGGCGGCGCTGATGGCGAAAAGCGGGAATTACGTATGGCATGAAATCTACCGTACCCCACTCTATCCTTTTTTTCTGTCTCTCTTTTTAAGAATCGAGGAATCTCTGTTTGTCGGGAGCCTGATTGTATTCGCGCAGCGTTGCCTTGGCATTGGCACAATCGTGCTGTTCTTTCTTAGTGGCAGGAAAGTTTTCAATCCCGTAGTCGCATTTGTAGGCGCGCTGCTTTTGGCTTTGCATACGCTACAGCTGTACTACGAGACGGTGATACAGACAGAGGTGCTTTTTGTTTTTCTGCTAGCAGTGGTTACATATCTTACTTTGTGCATGCTAGATATACAAACTTATAAAAGAGCTATCTGTCTTGGCATAAGTGCCGCACTGCTTATACTTGCCAGACCAATTGGACAACCAGTTTTCGTGCTGTCTTTACTAGTTCTGGCTCTTCGATTGAAGAATGCTAAAACCTTCCTGGCAATGGCGGTCACCGCCGTTATTAGTTGCGCGGTGCTTCTGCTGCCCTGGATGATGATCAACAAAAAGCACTACGGCTTTTTTGGTGTAAGTCAGGATTTAGGCCTGAACTTGTTCCACAGAATTATCGATGTTGAAAGACTCGAGCCACCTGCTGACAGCAAATACCCTTTGGTGCGAGATCTTTGGGAGCGCGTTGCAAATCAGCCGGGAGTAACATATTTCAAAGTTTACCATGGTCTGATTCGCAAGAAGGTAAAGCCGGTGCGTGCAGATCGCATGCTCTCGCATGTGGCTCTAGAGGCGCTAAAGGCCGAGCCTTGGAGTTTCCCCTGGACTTCAGCACGCATTTTCTCACAACTACTTACTAAGCCTCGCAATAGTGTTTTCATTTGCGCAGCAGAGAATGGCCCTTTGCTATGCGTACCCAAACGCATAAACAAGAGACTGCCCGCTTTTGAGCGGCCCCCGGCTCATCTAAAACCTTGGGCCCAAAACGCAGTTGCTTGGTACTTCAGGAATGCTGAGCTGCCAATTGCTCTAATTAGCCTACTGGGGCTACTGGGGATGCTTTTAATAGCTAGGAAAGATCCGTATGAAGCTCGCTTTTTATTTATGGTGGGGCTTGTATTTTACTTTACAGGGGTAAGCGCACTTATGAATGTTCCAGAAGATCGCTTTCGCCTGCCGATTGATGCTATTTTGTTTATGTTCGCGCTTGAGAGCCTGCGCATGGCCTTAGCCTATTTTCGCCCGGTGGTTAGTACAAAAAGCGCGTAGCGGGGAAACAGTTAGCGAATACTTTGAATGAATAACCAAGCCGTGAAAAAAATTGATACACTTGAAGCGCAGCAAGCAACTGGAGCTAAAGCCAGCTGGTGGGCCTTAGCGCTGGTCATGTTAATTGGATTTAGCGCTGCGCTGATACTTTTTGAAATTGGCCTACGCCTGATAGGCTTTCAAAGTCGATTATTCCCTGAAAAAATTGAATTCGGCTGGCCTAACCCGCAGGTGTTGGAAAACCTTTACCAGCCTGACGATCAGCTACTTTGGGTTCCTAAGGACTATCAAGCCCATATCGACGAGTTGATTGCCAACCCGCCCGGAATTTTATTGATGGGAGACTCCTGTACTCAGTTTGGCACCTACGACGAGTTTCTTAGTCAGCACCTGAATCAGGAATTCGGGGAACAAGCTCCACGTGTAGACAAAGTTGGAGTTGGCGGATGGTCCACCTTTCAGGGACTGCAACAGATGCGGCGGGATGTTGTTCGTATCAAGCCTAAAGTTGCCACCATCTACTATGGATGGAACGATCATTGGATTGGATTTGGCGTTCAGGACAAAGTAATAGCCACATTGAGATCTCCACTCTATTCTTTACTTGAGGATCTACGCACGGCTCAATTTGTTACAAAGCTTTACTTACTTGCCTCCCAAAGTGATGTATCAGCGTTCCCGTACAGAGTGTCTGAGCGTGACTACGCTGATAACTTGCGTGGAATGATTGATGTTGCTCGTAGTGCAGGAATTTCGCCGATGTTGCTGACCGCCCCTAGTGGACACGTAGTTGGAAAAGAGCCCGAATATTTAAAACGCCGCCATCTAAAGGATTTGAGCCAGCTTGTCCCGCTACACCAGCGCTACGTGCAGTTAACACGCGAAGTGGCTCAACAAAGTGGAGTGGCTTTGTGCGATCTTGCCGCGGAGTTTGAGAAACTCCCAAGCGACGAAGTGCGTAAGAAGTATTTCAATTCTGACGGAATACATCTCACCAAAAAGCCCGGCGAAGGTTACGACATTCTTTCTGGTATGCTTCTGACCTGCTTAAAAGTTAACCAGCTTGTGCCCTAGCCGTATTTTGTCCCGTATTTTGTCTCAGAGACTACGTGAGAATCAGTGGACTCTAAGTCCCATCGATAAATACCAACCTGATCAGCGAGTTAAGGCACTTATAAACAGGTCTTTCAAACGACAATGAGCGGCATAAAGCTACGCCTTAAAATCCTATCTTACATACTATGTAAGATAGGATTTGCCGCGCGGTCTCTGAGACAATCGATTGTAGATTTACTCCTTATGGCAGCTCTTCTGCCCGCAGCACTGCCCTCCTGCGGTGGAAATTCCTAGCGGACAGTAGGCCGGGCACCACCCCATCAAGCCGGTGAAAATTGGCAGCAGGCCAATTGCGCCAAGCCAATTTTGACTGGAATAACCCCACGCGATTAATCCTACACCGAGCGCCACTCTCACGATGCTATCAAGCTTACCTACATTTCTTTGCATAAACTCTCCATCACCCTAAAAATCAATTTCGGGCTGCGCGACGTGATTGATGTAATTTGTGAACAGATTAAAACAAGTAACCGCAATCGCATCCAGCAATTGAGCATCGCTTAATCCTGCAGCCTTGGCAGATTTGAAATCGGCATCACTGATATGACCTCGTTTCTCAATTACAGCTGCACTGAATTTAAGCAAGGCGTCTGCCGTGGCGTCTACCGAATGTCCATCGCGCGCAGCGCCAATTTCATCAGCTGGCACTTTCACCATGGTCGCAATTGCCGTGTGGGCCCTGTCACAATACTCACACTGCCCCTTCTTAGCAGCCAGCAATGCAAGCCGTTCACGATCTTGCACATTAAGGCTACTACCCCCGAGCACATTGCTCATCTGTAAGTACAGCTCCAATGCTGCTGGTGAATGAGCTAGTGTCCTCATCATATTTGGCTGCCGCCCCATCTTTTTCTGCACCATAGCGAGTAGCTCAGCGCTCTTTCCTTTTGCGTCCTCAATTGGCTTAATACGACTCATGTTCAATCTCCATTTTTAGGTTAAAATCTTGCCTCTCATTGCCTAGCGATCGACGACAGCAACCACTCCTTACCTGCTCTGAACTGAGAATCACTTCCAAAAACACGCGCACTCATCAGCATCCCCTGGATGGTGGCAAGAAATCCATGCGCCACAGCACTAGCCGATTTAGAGAAGTGAAACTGACCAGCTTGCTTACCACTTAAAAGACGCCCCTCAAGCCAGCCTTGAACGTCCTCAAAGAAGGCGTGGACCTTATGCTTTAAGGATGGGTCTAGCGTTTCTAAGTCAGAGGCCAACATTGCGCATAAACAGACCCTGTGCTTTTGCGCCAGTCCTTCCATTAGCGCAACAAATTCATTCAACTGCATTTTGGGGTCACTGCCCTTTTGTTGAATGTTCTCCAGTGCTGCCTTTATGGAAGCCGAGTAGCGCTCTACGAGCGCACAACCTAAGTCTGTTTTGGTTGGGAAATGATAGTGGATACTAGATGTCTTAATATCGAGCTTGCGCGCGATGTCCTTGTAGGAGAATGCGTTGAAGCCCCGCGCTTGGCAAAGAGACATGGCTTCATCGAGAATGGCTTGAGCGGTTTGGCTAGTTTCCATAGGCACAATATAGCCTACCTACTAGTAGGTAGGCAAGTGCCAAGGCGACATCTCAGAGACCGCGCGCACTTATACATATTGGCCACTCCTAAAAACTAAATATAATGAGGTGGTTACGAAGAAATGCGCGCCTAAAATAGCTCTGCCAACATACATCGTGCGCCACCACCGCCGAAGGTTTCAATAGTCGGCAAGTCTGCACTCAACAGTTTTACATGCCGAGACAAAGCACTCACTTGCTCCCCTGACAGGACTCGTCGTGAGCGATCAGAGAGCACAAGATAACGCTCGCGTCCCCTCACTTCGAGTGCATTGGCACAGAAATCAAATACCTGATCAGAGCTTAGCTCTATAATTTCCTTTCCACAGTTTTGCAGAGATGCTGTAACACAATCTCGTTCAGTCGTATCAGCGATGAGACTCGTCCCTACCAAGGCATAGCCCGTGCCAATCGTCATCACGACGTTAGTATGGTACACGGGTTGAGCCTTGGCATCTTGTGAATGGAATAATACTAAACTATAGCCCATCTCTTGCGCCCAGCGCTTGGCTAGATCTTCGCTACTACGCGCAGAAAGCGAAACATATGCCCGCTTGTTCGCTCGATCTAGTACTAAACTACCGGTTCCTTCAAGAAATTGCCCCTGCTCTTCCGCGTCTGTCAAATCCATGACTTTAGGATAGCGCTGACTCAACCAGGCAATAATATCTGCGCGCCGCTCGCGCCTTCGGACTTCAGCACGCATTGGGTAGAGCACGAACATACCAGAATGCGTCGAAAACCAATTATTTGGATAAATGGAATCTGGTGTGTCTGGGCTGGCATTTCGAAACACATTAACCTCTACCCCAGCATCTTCAAGTAATCGACGCAGTGCATTAAACTCAGTCAATGCCGCGCGCTGTATGTCAGCATTTCGGGCTGGATCACTGTGAGTCTGAAAGGCGTTATCTCTGGAAGTCGGAAGGTTTGAGAAAAAGTGTGTCGGCTCCACCATCAGAACCGCTGCCGCACTCTGCTCACTCATGTGCCCCCATAAAGTAGGGCGCTAAAAGTTGAGCGTACAGTGCGTGTCGCAAAGCTGTTGGATGTGGGTCCTTAGGCAAAGTAAGTTGCTCATTGGTCCAGCCCCGACGACCGACCTCTTCATTGTAACCATCGAGCATGTCTATAAAAGTGATTTCTGGTCGCTCATTTAGCACTTTAAGTTTACGTAGGAAACGCTCCTGGTCCTTGCGTGGATTTATAGCAATGAACAGTTTGATACCAAGATCGCGTGTAAGATCGCTCAGTTCGCCTAAAGCTGTATTAGGGTCCCAGCCACGCAGTTGAAGCTTATGTGCTTCCAGATCGGGATCTAAAACTCGATTAGCGATACGCGCCAGTTCGAATCCTGACATTAAACCACCCGGAGTTGAAACATCACGAACCCAAAACGGGAATTCAAAATCGTTCTGGATAAAAAACACTAGAACTGCGTCCGGCGAGAAGTCGAGTGCCTTCTGTTTGAATGTTTCAACTTCCTGAAAGGTGGAGTAGCCAGGCACGCCAAAATTTAGGACCTCCACACGCATGCCATCACGGCGTCGCTGTGTTGCTAGCTCCTCAAGTACTCGTGCGAAACCTTGATTCTCGGCCACTCCCCAGCCAAAAGCAAACGAATCTCCCAGTAAAGCTATGCGGTAAGTATTGGCTGGCTTGCGAAATGCGACCTCAGCGCTGCGCATCCCGCAGGAATTGGTTCTAGTAGGGGCACCAGCAAATAACACATCCAAATTCGGTCGTAGATCATAAATCAAGCGCTCACTAGGGTGCGGATTAACAACATCACGCATATTGGCGCCGCGGGTCTCAGCCGGCCCATCGATCTGGCGCGTATCCAACATCGCCATTTGCAGCTCAGACACTGTCTCAAACTCTTGGCCTGCTTTTTTGGGAAGGATAAAACGTATGGCAACCTCACTAGCGGCTAGCCCCAGAGCAAGCCCAAACATCACCAACAAGAGCTTCGCTCGCATACTATTCGTGCCCAACAAAGCAAATTATGGATGGCTCAGGGGATCTAAAGGATCGGTGTGCCAAGTAAATACCTCATCGCCATCTATGAAGGTATCACCATCTGTGTCAGCCAACGTCTTACTTGTGCCGAACTTCGAAGCTTCAAAGTTGTCATAAATTCCGTCAGCATCAAGATCTTTGCGCACTTTACTCATTATCTCTTGCGCCTTGCCTTCTAGAAATTTCTCGATAATCTCGGCCATCTTTGTATAACCTTCAGTCTTAGGATGGATCCCGTCACTCGAGATCTGACTCTCCTTCATGTACTTATCGGGGCGCACATACACTGGAATTGTATTTCCCTTGTATTTGAGGAGCGTCAAATTTACAGAATTAATAAAGCTACGTTGAAAGCCTCGCTTGGTAGGCGCAAGCGTGCTTACCCAAATCTCAGGCGTGACGTGGCCGCCCTTCCCTAGTTCCTCACGCAGGTACTTAACTATACGGGCTATATTCTTAACCGTTTCTCCAGGGGCCGCACCCTCCCAGTAGTCGTTGCGACCTAGATCTACGACTATATAATCAGCTAGGCGAAAGTTTAGATTCTGAGGGTATGAGCCCATTTTAGGGACTCGTTTCTTAAGCTTAGCAAGCATAGGCCCGCTTACAACTCCCGGCACTCCATATGTAGCAACAATCGCATCGGGATACTTCTTGCGCAGTCTATTTACATATCCAGCCCCGTAAACTGGATCTCCCGCTTTGTCTCTTACTCCAGCAACAAAACTATCTCCGGTAACTCCGATGATTAGCCGCGAGTCACAGTTAAAATCAATCAAGCCATCAATTTTGGGGCAAGCGCCTGCGACCAGCGGCGAAAGAAGACAGACAACTAAAAGTACAGGGATAAGCTTTCGCATAGTAATACTATCTCCGAGTCAAAGCGCAGTACGCGATAACCAAAACTAATTGCTCTCAGTTCTGGCTAACGCCGCCGGTTACCGTACCCCCAATAACCGTCATCACGCTCATCTGAGTCAAATTCATCAGTACCAACTTCATAGACATCTCGATCGCCTTGAATATTATAAGCACGTATTTCAGGCTGACGCTCCTGATCTGCCCTGACGCGCACTTCAAACTCAAAGCGCCTGAATTCAGGCGTAGTGACTACAGCAATTTCATCTTCACGACGGCCATCTTCGTAATAACCGGCCTCTACGAGACACACACCCTCGATTACTCCGCGCACCTTATACTTGTCACCGAAAATATTGCCCGTCTTCTTTATGCGATAGATATCGATGCGAGGATGCGACAGATAACCTTGCCTACGGCATGCTTCAGCAGCATCTCCACGAGTGGGGCCACCTGGCTCAACCGGCCAGCGTGGACCAGGCGTCCATCCCGGACCTGGGCGTGGTACGGGATAAACAGAATTTGGCCGTTCGCCGTAACTATTCTGCCCATATCCTATAGGCGGGCGGCGGAGCGCAGTATAGGGCGTAGCAGTTGGTTCAATCCGCACCGAAGTTGGAGCCGCAGGCGGTGGGAGTCTACGTGGCTTGGTCAAATCCTCTACATAGCAGAGGCCATTATCACGCCACTCATGACATTTATCACGTGGGATACCCAAGCTTTTACAGGTAATCGGACAGCGCCCCTTAGTAACCTCTCCATGGAGAGGCCCAGCCCATGCGAACGACGGGAGGACTGCAAGCAGGCACAAAATGTGAAGCAACTTTAAGCGCATAACTCTATTTAATACCCTAACCCCAAACTATACTGATTGGGCTTCAACTTGGCAAAATGCGACCCTGCTTATCTCGCAAGGCATGTGCTGGTGGCAACTCGCTTATATCTACATAATATCGCTCAGGAAATAGCGGATCCATGTATACTGGCAAGGCCTCAAGGCCATGTAGCCGTTCAGTCGGGTTGCGGCTAAATGGCTGGCTAAAACAGCGTAGCTTAACATCTGGCAGCTGCTCACGACTAACTTCAACCTCAATCAAGTAATCGTCTCCAAAGCCACGCAAAAGGGTTGCAAGAATAGGTCGGTTCTGGACTTTGACCCCTATTACTCTTCCCACCAGCTGTTCACCAGATTCTATTAGCCCTTGAATCTCGCGTCGACGTAGCGCTAACTGTGCTAAGAAGTAGGTACCTGTGAGACTTCCAAGGCTTCCCAACAAGACCAACACCAGTGGATAGCGATATATTGCGAGCGGCACCTCTAAACGCACGTCCTGAGGGTTATCGGGTGCATACAAAACTTCAAATTGATCACCCACCTTATACTTAGTCCTCTCTCGCGTACCCCAGTGGCTACTAAAATTTATAATTCGGGAATCTCTTGTCAAAAATTGGACCTGCGGATTATAGCGTTCGCAAGCTTCATTGCCCTGCTTGTCGGCCCGCAGGCAAAAACCTTCCTCAACATCAATTCCAGTAACAACAGCTAAAGCCGTCTCAGCCGTATCGTAATACTTGTCAGCCTTAGAGTAAGAATCTGCACCCACCCCAAGCAGAATTGTCCCCAAAAGAAAGAAGACAAATCCACGCGCCTTTATTTCGACTGGATGAAACATACCGGACTATTCTGCGCTAAAAGTAGCCCATCAAGAAAGCCTCTCATTCGGAGCTTAGGGCAAAGTCGCCCTCATATGCACTGTACTTACTCCAAGAATTTCCCGTGTACTTGCACCATCTATAGCGGCTCCCCAAATTAATTGCCGCGAGACTAGAGGCATCTAAAACATTGATGTACTGGCATATGCTGATGAGTGGGATCGTAACAGAGACATCATAATGTCGCCCCTACGCTGGTCGAGCACCCTAAGCGAACCTAGAGGGCTCGCATTGCGCGAAAAGCTAAGCAATCCGCTTCATTTTCTTACGCACTCTTATTCGATCACAGCACTAATCGATAACTTTGCAATTTATACCAGTAGCTTTTTTATATGCACTAGAACAAGACGACACTCGTTTGCCGTGAAAACAAAACGAGTTAACAAAGGGTCCATTTTGTGACATGTAGGTGCGGCGCTTCCCATTCAGGTGCTTGTTTACAGGATCCTTATTGATCATGAACAACTTATCTCCGAAAAGGATGCGAGTCTTTCCCTTATACTGTTTTGAGACTTTACCTTTTGACCAAAACTGTTCGTAAAGTGTGTCTGTACCAGGTGCCCCATAGGCCTTATCAATAGCAGTGCCTATGGCTGGGAATAACAAAATCCACCAAGGCGCATCTATTCCGTCCGAAATCTTGAAGCGATACGACCCAACTTTAGCTTTAGGCGTAGCAGGAGTTGCCGGCTTAAGCTTAAGAGTAGCGGTAATATTCTGCAGACCTGTGAATGCTGTCTGAGGAAGCCCTGAAGTATTGATGCGGAACTGAACTAGATAGCGATAGGATTTACTGCATGAGTCGCGTGGGATTGGTGCGTATGCAACTGGAGTTTCACCATCTCCCTGAGTAGCACCGTTATTACCGGTTGAACCACCACCACTACCATTTCCTAGGGATCCACCCAAAAGCTCACACAAGTCGGCCATTGTAAAGCTTGGTCCGTAGACTAACTGCAACTGGACCAACATGGCGTTAAGCTCGCTCTGACTAAGGGAAGGCGGGCACTGCGCGGTTGTTGTGCCACCCGAGGTCGGATCTTCACCAGTAATAATTTGATACTTTGGCTTACCTCCGTCATACGCGAGGTTTACGTGCTGCCAATTAAGCAAATTTAAATCTGTGCTTTGGACACTCTGGGTCTTACTTACGGCTTTAGTAAAAATTGTGCCCACTACCCCGAATGGCCCAGCAAGAGTAACGGAAGCCGTTACTGCCGACATGCCCTTAATTTCAGCTATAAGAGTGTATTCTTTGCCGTACTCGCTAGCATTCAATGGGATCGTTACAGGCGCTCCATCGCCCGCCACATAGAATGGCTGAAGAGCTTGGGCTTGCAGCGCGTCAACAGCAACTGCAAAAAAAACGGCCCCTACGATAACTCCCCACAGGGCGCCTAATTTCCCTGACTTTTGTTTCAACATGCTAAACCTTCCTGGTTAAGGACAAAGCACCCCTCTCCAATAGTTATTCGGAAATACACCGCTGGTGTTGCAAGAAAAGCAACTAAATCTAGTAGTAATTACAGGCTATTACGACAGTAAGTGCAGAAATTACAGTTACTTATTAGCTGGAACCAGTGAGACAAGCTCACCATGATCAGCATTTAGGCGATCGAGGGACTTAAGCACTACCCCATCTGGCCCTAACAAAAGAATTCGATTTGTGTGGTTTAACCACATTCGATGAGTATCTTAACTGCGGACTCCTGGCGCACGGTGCGGCGCTGGTTTACTGCGACGCCTGTAAGCACTCGTTACTGGTAGCATTTTCATGCAAAAAGCGCGGAATTTGCCCGAGCTGTGGCGCGAAGCGCGCTGTGAAGTTCGGCGAGCATCTCTACGACTCTGTCCTTGAGAAAGTTCCGCATCGGCACTGCGGCTTCACGCTCCCAAAGCGCCTGCGGGTGTATTTCAGGTACGACCGGAGCCTGAACAACATTCTCTTTCAGGCAGCGGCTATAGCCGTACATACAGCCCTTGGGTCAGATACTCAGATCCCCGCACTTGTCCTCACC